>DASSIS010000143.1:0-10394 GCA_035691665.1 Gammaproteobacteria bacterium
AGAAGCAATACCCGATACGCATCAGCATCGAAGAGCTCGCGCGCCACCCGGAATACCTGCGCTTCGAGGGTCAGGGTGCACGCCAAGCTTCGTTGCGGGGGCTCCTGGCCGTGCCGCTCACCAGCAGTGGTGCCGACGTGATCGGCGCGCTGATGGTATCCCACAAGACCGGCGGCGACTTCGATGCGGAGGACGAGGCGATCCTGGTGCAGCTCGCCCAGATCGCGTCTGCCGGCATCGAGAGCGTGCGGCTCAAGATGGCCCTGCAGATCCATATGGAAGAACTGGAGGTGAGAGTCACGGAGCGCACCGCCGAGTTGGACGAGAGCAATAGGGAGCTGGATGCTTTCGCCTATTCGGTGGCCCACGACCTGCGCGCGCCGCTCCGTGCCATGCATGGCTTCGCCGATGCGGTATTGGAGGATTATGGCGAGAATCTCGACGAGGCCGGACGCGACTACCTGAAGCGCATCATCAAGGCCGCCAAGAGCATGGACACCCTGATCCAAGACCTCCTGGCTTACAGCCGCGTCGGGCGCACCAAGCTGGAACTCGATCCCGTCCCCATCGCGGAACTGGTGCAGGAAAGTGTCACCGAGCTGCACCAGGAGGTGGAGTCCTCCCGGGCGAAGGTAGAGGTGTCGGTGCCACCGTTGACCGTGCTGGCTCACCGGGTCACACTTAAGCAGGTCCTGCTGAATCTAATCAATAACGCGATCAAGTTCGTTCCGTCTGGCAAGACGCCGCAGGTGCGCATCTGGGCGGTCGCCAGGAAGGGGATAGTCGAGATCTGCGTGCGTGACAACGGCATCGGCATCGCTCCCGAACACCGGGAACGCATCTTTAATGTGTTCGAGCGCTTGCACGGAGCCGAGAGTTATCCGGGCACCGGCATCGGACTCTCCATCGTGAAGAAGGGGCTCGCCCGCATGCAAGGCGAGGTAAGCGTGGAGTCCGACGGCGGCGGCACCACTTTCATGGCACGACTCAAGGAGTACCGGAATGGCTGACATGAGCGGGATAACAAAAACCACGATACTGCTCGCGGAGGACGACGAGAACGACGTCATGCTGATCCGACGTGCGTTCAACAAGTCGCACGTGGTGAACCCGATCGCCTGCGTCGCCAACGGCGAGGAGGCAGTGGCCTATCTCGCCGGAGAAGGGAAGTACGCCGACCGTGAAGCCCATCCACTCCCTTTCATGATGCTGCTCGACCTCAAGCTGCCGCGCCTCTCGGGGCACGAGGTGCTGAAGTGGCTGCGGGACCAGAACGGCCTGCGGCGCCTGCCGGTAGTGGTGCTGACCTCGTCCCGAGAGCCCGCGGACATCAACCGCGCCTACGAGCTCGGAGCCAACTCCTACCTGGTGAAACCCGTGGTTTTCGAGGAGTTCAGTGCCCTGCTCAAGCAATTGCAGGTATATTGGCTTATGTTAAGCGAACATCCGGAACTGCATTAGATATAGAGGGATGTCCACAGCATCAGGCCAGCGGAGCCGGCGATGACGCAGAAGAGACACAGCGAGGCAGGGGCTGCCGGCAACGGCGGGGGCCTACGTGTGCTGGTAGTGGACGACAACCCGGACGACCGCGCCCTGGTGGCGCGTGAGCTGCACAAGGATTTCCCCGACGTCCAGACCTTCGAGGTGCATTCCCAGGCACAACTCGAGGTCGCGATCGCCCAGCCCGGGCTCGATCTCATCATCACCGATTTTCACCTGCGTTGGTCAACCGGTCTGGAGGTGCTGAAGCGGGTGCGCGCCCGCGACCAGGATCTTCCGGTGATCATGTTCACGGGTACCGGCACAGAGGAAGTTGCGGTGGAGGCCATGCGCCTCGGCATCGCGGACTACGTCACCAAATCTCCCAAGCACATGCCGCGATTGCGGCGCGCGGTGAAGGCAGCACTCGCGGCGGCGACCCATGTCCGTGCCCGGGAGCACGCGGAGAACCTGCTGGAAGATGCCCTGGGCTACATCGAGGATGGCTTCATCATCTTCGATGCGGACGATCGCATGGTGATCTGCAATGAGCAGTTGAAGCGCATGTACCCGCAGCTCGCTGAAATGATGTTCCCGGGTACGCGCTTCGAGGATATGCTGCGCACTGCGGTGAAGACCGGGCAGGTCAAGGTGCCGGGGGATGGCGAGGCCTGGATCAAGGAACGGCTCCTGGCCCATCACCAGCCGAGCGGCAGCCTGGAACAGGCACTGCCGGACGGGCGCTGGGTGCTCATCAAGGAGCGGCACACCCGTGAAGGCGGCTACGTCACCTTATATAACGACATCACGGCGCTGAAGCAGCGCGAGCTGGAGCTGGAGCGTCTGCTCTCCGAGCACACCATGCTGGCCGCGGCCGTGACCCAGTCCACTTCAGGCGTGCTCGTCACTTCCGCCGAACCGGAGGGTGACGTCTATCCCATCATCTACGTGAACCCGGCTTTCGAGCGCATCACCGGCTACAGCTTCGCCGATGTGCGCGGCCGCGACTGCCGCTTCCTCGAGGAGACGGATGACTCCGTCGAGACCCGGGAATCGATCCACGTCGCCATGCACGAGCGCCGGGCGATGCAGGTAGAGATCGCCAACTTCCGCAAGGATGGAGCCCGCTTCTGGAGCGAGCTCTCCATGAGTCCGGTGTTCGACGAGCAGGGGCAGCTCAAGTTCTTCGTCGGACTGCTCACCGACATCAGCGAACGGGTGCGTACTCGCGACGTACTGCAGGAGCAGGCGGTGATGCTCGGCGACGCGGAGCGGCTCGCGCATCTCGGCCATTGGCGCTGGGACATCATCAGCAACAAGCTCTGGTGGTCGGATGAGATCTACCGCATCCGCGGCCTGGATCCCAAGAAGGTGGATCCGGATTTCAACCGCACCTTGAGTACCTATCATCCGGACGACCAGCCCTACGTGGAGCGGTTCGTACGACACGCTGCCACAACCCACGAGAGCGTGGAATTCGAGGCCCGGGTGGTGCGCCCCGATGGGCAGATCCGCCATGTGCGGGTGAAGGGCCAGTACAGCCCGCCGACTCCGGATGCGTCCGAGTCGGTGTTCGGCATCTTCCAGGACATCACCGCCCAGAAGGAGAGCGAGGCGGCATTACGGCGCAGCGAACGCCAATATCGGCGCCTCATGGAGGCGGTGCCCCACGGTATCAAGGAGATCGCGCTCGACGGAGTGATCACCTACGCTAACACCGCACACCACGAGATGCTGGGGTACCAGCCGGGCGGACTGGTGGGCAAGCGGGTCTTCGACATCATTGCCGATGCGCCCCAGCGGGCGGAGGCCGAGCAGCGTTTCCGGCGCCTCGTCACCGGCGAGCGGCCCAGCATATCCTTCACCACCCGCTATCTGACGGCGGATGGGCGCGCCATCGACGTACAGGTGGACACGGTCATCAGCCGCAGTGAGACCGGCGCCATCAACGGCGTGATCTCCGTGACCACTGATATCACTGAGCGGGTGCAGAGTGAGAAGCGCCTGCGTTATCTGGCTTTCTACGATCCGCTCACGGGTCTAGGGAACCGGGTGTTACTCACCGAGCACCTCGGCGAGCAGTTCCGTTACATCACGCCGGAGCGGCGGCTGGCGGTGGCGCTCTTCAACCTGGACGGATTCAAGATCATCAACGACGTGCTGGGCCACGACGCCGGTGACAGCGTGCTGCGGGAGTTCGGTACACGTCTCGCCGAAGCCTTTGGCGGCAAGGACGGGGTGGCACGGCTGGCGGCAGACGAGTTCGCGGCGGTGATCGTCTGCGACGGCAACCGCGAGGCCTTGCGGGAGCGGTTGCAGGCGGTCAAGAAGACCCTGGAAGCCCCGTTGCAACTGCCGGCGAGCCGCCTGGATCTGCGGGTGAGCGTCGGCGTGGCCATGGCCCCCCAGGACGGGGAGAGCGCCGAGACCCTGCTGCGCAACGCCGACAACGCTCTGCTCGAGGTGAAGCGCCAGGATCCGGGCGACATGCGTTTCTACAACGCGGACATGAAGGCGCTCGCCGAGGAATATCTGATGCTGCGCGGCAGCCTGCGTCGCGCCATCCTCCAGGGCGAGATCCATCTCGAGTACCAGCCGCAAGTGGAGCTCATCGGCGGCAAGGTGGCGGGGCTCGAGGCGCTAGCGCGCTGGCGCACGCCGGAAGGGGTGCTGATCCCTCCGTCCAAGTTCATCCCCATCGCCGAGGCGAGCGGCGACATCCTGATGCTCGGCAACTGGGTGCTGGAGGCCGCCTGCCGCCAGGCAGTGCTGTGGCGAAACCTGGGCATATCGCTCACCCCGCTCACCGTGAACGTGGCGCCTCGCCAGTTCCTGCAGGATGACATGGTCCCCACGGTGCGCGCGATCCTGGAGCGTACCGACCTAGATCCGACTCTATTGCAGCTGGAGCTCACAGAGACGGCACTCATGACCGACAACCCCGGCGTGCTGCAGCGTATGGACGATCTTGCCGACCTGGGAGTGAGCTTCTCCCTGGACGATTTCGGTACCGGCTATTCGTCGCTGAGCTATCTCAGCCGTTTCCCCATCCGCACCATCAAGGTGGATAAGAGCTTCGTGGCCGGCATCCCCCAGGATGCGCGCCAAGCGGCCATCGTCAACGCCGTGATCGCCATGAGCCATCAGCTCGGCATCAAGGTGGTGGCGGAGGGCGTGGAAGCGGCGCGCCAGGGTGAGTTCCTGCGGGAGGCGGGCTGCGATCTCGCCCAAGGTTTCTATTACAGCCATCCCTTGCCGGCGGATGCCTGCACCGAGATCCTCAGGTCCGGCACCGTACCGCCAGCGCGGCGCCGCGGGTAAGCATCTCAAGCCATGCTGAGCATGCCCGACGGTGCCAAGCGCATCTCCGCCGCGAACACCGGCTTCTATAAACGCGTGCTACCGGTGTTCTGGTATGGACTGGTTTTTGTGCTGCTGATCCTATCCTGGAAACTGAAGCAGCTGGATCACCGTATCGGTCCCTGGATCTTCCTCTTCCCGCTCATCATGGCAGTGGTGTTCCACTTCCTGGCCAAGAGCCTGCTCTCGAACTTGGTGGATGAGGTATGGGATAACGGCCAGGAACTCATCGTGGTGAACGAGGGTCACGTGGAACGGGTGCCGTTCCGGGACATCATCAACATCAGCTATTCGGGGTTCACCAACCCCAAGCGCGCGACCCTCACTTTGCGTCATCCCGGAAAGTTTGGCACGAGCTTCGGCTTCATCCCTGTGCGCAGTTCGATCCGCATCTTTTCAATGGGCACGAACCAGATGATTGAGGAATTGATCCGGCGCATAGACCGGGTGCGATCTACTTAAGCGCGGCGCACCACGGCGAAATCGGCGAGGTCCTTGAGGGCGTCGAGGTACGTCGATGGGGGGAGAGGGTTGAGCGCCACCCGGGCGCGAGTAGACTCGACGGCCGCCCGTTCGCGGGTGTATTCCAGGGCGCCGCTCTTCGCTACGATGCGGATGATCTCCTCGGCGTGCTCCCGGCCACCGTCCTCGATGGCTTCCCGCAGCAGCGCTCGATGCTCGGAGGCACCGTGCTGCATGGCACGTATCAGGGGCAGGGTGGGTTTACCCTCGGCCAAGTCGTCGCCCACGTTTTTGCCCATCTCCCCGGCGCTGGCGCTGTAGTCCAGGACGTCGTCGATGAGCTGGAAGGCGGTGCCCAAGTGCAGGCCGTAGGCGGCGAGGGCTTGCTCTTCCGCCGTGCCGCGGTCGGCGGCGACAGCACCCAGACGCGCACCCGCCTCGAACAGGGTCGCGGTCTTGCGGTGGATGACCTCGAGGTAGCGTTCCTCGGTGGTGTCCGGGTCATGGCAGTTGAGGAGCTGCATGACCTCGCCCTCGGCGATGCGGTTGGTGGCATCGGCCATGATGCGCATGACGCGCATGTCGTCCACCTTCACCATCATCTGGAAGGCGCGGGAATAGAGGAAGTCACCGGTCAGCACGCTCGCCGGGTTCCCCCAGACAGCGTTGGCGGTCTCGCGGCCGCGGCGTAGCTCCGAGCCGTCCACCACATCGTCATGGAGCAGGGTGGCGGTGTGGATGAACTCGATGACGGCGGCGAGGTCCACGTGCTTCTGGTCCCGGACGCCGCAGGTCCGGGCGGCCAGGAGCACCACCAGGGGGCGCAGGCGCTTGCCGCCGGCCGCCACCAGGTAGTCCCCCAGCTGGTTGATGAGGGCCACGTCGGAATTGAGTTCCTGCCTGACCCGCTCGTTGGTGGCGCGGAAATCCGCCTCGACGAGGGCGCGGATGGGCTCCAGGCCATCGTTGGGGGGGGAGGGGCTGGGGGCTCTGACCATGGGGGAGGCCTGGAAAGGCCTGTCTTTAGGCCGGGGGAAGGGCGATGCTAGGGATGCCCCCGGGGGGTGTCAAGGCGGCGGCCAGCGGTTTGACCCCGGGGCCCGGAGCCCTTAAAATGCGCGCCCTTTGACGTTGTTTTTACAGGTTTTTGGAGAATCCCATGTACGCTGTGATCGAGACGGGCGGAAAGCAGTACCGCGTTGCCCAGGGCGACGTGATCAAGGTCGAGCTGCTTGAGGCCGAAGCCGGCGCCAACGTGGAATTCGACCGCGTGTTGATGGTCGGCAAGGACGGCGAGAAGCCCGTGCTGGGCGCCCCGTTCGTGTCCGGCGGCAAGGTCACCGGCAAGGTGAAGACCAACGGCCGCCACGACCGCGTGGTGACCTTCAAGCTGCGCCGCCGCAAGAACTACCGCCGCCGCGCCGGCCACCGCCAGCATTTCACCGAAGTCGAGATCACCGGGATCTCCGGCTGAATCTCTCAGAGATATAAGGACTAAAGGACCATGGCACACAAAAAAGCAGGCGGCAGTACCCGCAACGGCCGCGACTCCGAATCGAAGCGCCTGGGCGTCAAGCTCTACGGCGGTCAGGCAGTGGTGGCCGGCAACATCATCATCCGTCAGCGCGGCACCGAGTACCGGGCCGGCGAGAACGTGGGCATGGGCCGCGACCACACCCTGTTCGCCAAGGCCGACGGCCACATCCAGTTCCAGGAGAAGGGCAAGCCGGTGCGCCGCTACGTCAACGTGGTGACCGCCAAGTAAGCCTGGAACGACCAGTCTCCCTGAGGAAAGCCCCGGTCTCCGGGGCTTTTTTCTTTTAGCAGGGGCGTAAGCTAGAACCATGAAATTCGTAGACGAAGCCATCATCAAGGTGATCGCCGGCAACGGCGGCAACGGCGTCGTGAGCTTCCGGCGCGAGAAGTTCATCCCCATGGGCGGGCCGGACGGCGGCGACGGCGGCGACGGGGGCAGCATCTTCCTGGAGGCGACCCCGGGCCTCAACACCCTCGCCGACTTCCGCAACACCCGTACCTACGAGGCCCAGCACGGCGAGAAGGGCCAGAGCCGGGACATGACCGGCCGTGGCGGCGAGGACCTGGTGGTGCCGGTGCCGGTGGGCACCCTGGTCTACGATTCCGACACCCAGGAACTGCTGGGGGACCTGGTGAAATCCGGCGAACGGGTCAAGGTGGTGCAGGGCGGTTTCCACGGGCTCGGCAACGCGCGCTTCAAGAGCAGCGTGAACCGGGCACCGCGCCAGTCCAGCCCCGGTTCCCCCGGGGAGCGGCGCACCCTGAAGCTCGAACTCAAGGTGCTGGCGGACGTGGGTCTCTTGGGGCTGCCCAACGCCGGCAAGTCGACGCTCATCCGCGCGGTCTCCGGCGCGCGCCCCAAGGTGGCGGACTACCCCTTCACCACCCTGCATCCGAACCTGGGCGTCGTGTCCGTGGGCCAGCACCGCAGCTTCGTGATGGCGGACATCCCCGGCCTCATCGAGGGAGCGGCGGAGGGGGCGGGCCTAGGGATACGCTTCCTGAAGCACCTGCAGCGCACGCGCCTCCTGCTGCACCTCGTGGACGTGGCGCCCTATGAAGGCAGCGGCGACCCGGTGAAGGACGCGAAATCCATCGTGGCGGAGCTCCAGAAGTTCAGCCCCGAGCTCGCCGAGCGGGAGCGTTGGCTGGTGCTGAACAAGCTCGACCTCCTGCCGGAGGACGAGCGGGAAGCCCGTTGCCAGGCCATCCTCAAGGGGCTCAAGTGGAAGGGACCGGTGTTCCGCATCTCCGCCATCCGGGCCGAGGGCACCCGCGAACTCTCCCAGAAGATCATGGAAAGGCTCGAGGAACTGGGCCTCGCGGCACCTGCCTTTCAAGCGGAAAGCGCAGAGTAGGGCATGTGGTGCGTGCGCATCAGTGTACGTGTGCGCTGAAAGCCCTCCGGCTTGACAGTCTCACCGCCGGGGGAGTAAATCCTGACGCGGCTGCTCGGTGGGAATACCTTCATAGGTAGAGCAGTCGGGGTTAATGGGTACAACCAAAAGAGGATTTACATATGCTCACGTTACGTAAGCAGGCCTTGGCGCTCGCCTTGGCCTCGTCTTTCATCGCACCTGTAGCGTTCGCCGGCGCGGCGTTCCCGACACGGGACACCCCCAAGGCGGTGGATCTGGGTCACATGGCGAGTCCCGCGGGCGCCAATATCACCGTGACGGTGGCGCTCAAGCTGCGCAACCCCGACGAGATGATGAGCCTGGTGCAATCCCTCTATAGCAAGGGCAGCCCCCAGTATCACCGCTTCCTGAGCACCGCCGAGTTCCATTCCCGCTTCGCACCGACCGCCGCCACCGTGGCGAGCGTCGAGCAGCAGTTCCGGGCCCAGGGTCTCACCGTCACCCAGCTGAGCAGCAGCCTGCTGAGCGTGAGCGGCAGCCAGGCAGCCATCGAGAAAGCCTTCAGCGTCAGCCTGCACAGCTATTCGGTGGCGGCCCACGGCGACACCGCGGGCTACCGCTTCCATGCCCCTGATGTGGCCCCCACGTTCTCGGCGGCCCTCGCCGGCAGCGTCCAGGGCGTCCTCGGCCTGGATAACCGCCCCCGCTACCGTCCGCACATCCAGAAGCTGCCGGATGGCCTGAAGCAGCATCTGACTGCGAAGAGCTTCACGCAGGCCGCCGGCGCCCCCTCCACCCCGGACCAGCCGGGCCTGTGGACTGTGACGGACTTCGCCGACTACTACGATGTGAACCCGGTCTATAGCCAGGGCATCACCGGCAAGCACACCACCATCGGCATCGTGACGCTGGCGTCCTTCACCCCCAGTGACGCCTTCACCTACTGGAACGGCCTCGGCCTCACCGTGGACTCGAACCGCATCACCGTCGACAACATCGACGGCGGCCCGGGCGCTCCCAGCGACGCTTCCGGTTCCGACGAGACCACCCTCGACGTGGAGCAGTCCGGCGGCATCGCGCCGGGTGCGAAGATCATCGTCTACGCGGCCCCCAACACCGACCAGGGCTTCGTGGACGCCTTCGCCACGGCCATCGACAGCAACCGGGCGGACTCCATCTCCTGCAGCTGGGGTGAGTGGGAGATCTTCCCGGACCAGAACTCGGTGACCGACCCCAACAACAACCGCGCGATGACCTCGCTGCAGGCCTTCAACAGCCTGTTCATCCAGGCGGCGTTGCAGGGCCAGAGCATGTTCTCCGCGGCGGGCGATTCGGGCGCCTATGACGCCAGCCCGATCTTCCCGCAGCCGCAGTACACCCCCATCCTCTCGGTGGACAACCCCACGGATGAGCCGTTCATCACCTCGGCGGGCGGCACCACGCTGCCGGGCACTCAGAACTTCGGCGCCCTGGGCAGCATCACCATCAACCAGGAACAGGCCTGGGGCTGGGACTACCTCATCCCGCTGTGCGACGAGCTGGGTCTGGATCCCGTGAGCTGCGGGATCTTCCCGGGCGGCGGTGGAGGCGGCGTGAGCTCCTTCGTGAAGACGCCGTTCTACCAGTTCTTCATCCCGGGCATCCAGAAGACCCAGCCGAACCAGGCGGTGGTGGATACCTCCCAGACCCCGCCGGCGACCATAGCGACCCTGCCGGCGGACTTCGCGGGCCGCAACGTGCCGGACGTGTCCTTCAACGCCGATCCGGACACGGGCTACATCATCCCCTACACCTCCGACAAGAACGGATTCGAGGTGTTGCAACAGTTCGGCGGTACCAGCTTCGTGGCGCCGCAGCTGAACGGGGTGACGGCGCTGCTGGACCAGTCGGTGCATGGGCGCGTGGGCCTGCTCAACTTCGCGCTCTACGGCATGGTGTTCTTCCACCAGGCCTACGGCGGCCACCATCCGCCGCTGCGCGACATCACCGCCGGCGACAACTGGTTCTATAACGCCGGCCCGGGCTACGACCAGGCCTCGGGCGTGGGCGTGATGGATGTCGCCAACTTCATCCGGGCTTTCCAGGACTGAGCATCCTGACCATGTTGTGATCGGACGGGCGGCTTCGGCCGCCCGTCTTTTTCATGAGCAATAAAAAAGCCGGCTGCAAGCCGGCTTTTTCTCAAGACTGAATGGA
>DASSIS010000144.1:0-9234 GCA_035691665.1 Gammaproteobacteria bacterium
GCAGATGCGCCGCTACGCCGAGCTGGCCCGCGGCGGGCAGGCCACCCTCGCCGAACGAATGCGCCTGCTCACCGAGCACGACGTGCGCGTGGGAGAACAGATAGCCCTGCTGCAAGCCCAGCGCACCCACCTCCGGGACAAGATCGACTGGTACCGCAGCCAACTCCCGGCCACCCCCCATCGCTGACCGCACCGCCAAGCCAGCCCGGGTGACCGCACAACCCGCCCGGCAACCGTCTGACCCCCGACAGGCACGCGGAACATCCATTCCGGCGCGCCGCCGATGGCGGCAGGGGGAACGGCACCATCCGCCCGTAATTGGGCGGGTACGTGCGCGCCTCCGCCATAGAAAACAGTCACACGGCGTAATCGCGCTGTCCGCCAACGGGCAGCTCGGCATGGCCGTCACTTGGGCAAGATTCAGCTGGCCGTCGTCACGCAGAGGCCGCACGATGACGATCGAGGGCAAAGTCTGACGAGATTTGGCGCCTGATCCCACGGTCATCAAATGATCTTTTAGGGGCACAGCAAGACCGCTACTCGTGCCTCTGAACTGCAATTCCTAGTGGAGCTTAGGGGATTTGAACCCCCTGACCCCCTCGATGCGAACGAAGCGGTCCGTGGTTCAGTGGCGCAGGGGCTGTGCTGTTATGTGATGAGTGTCACGGGCCAGTGGATCCGGTTGCCCGGGCAAGCCGAAATCAGCCACTGGTTCAGGGCTGGAAGCTAGTGCGAAGTTTCGAGCGGGACCGTGGCCCTGCCTGCTGCCCCAAGGGACCGGTAGCACCACCCGGCTTCCGACCAGGTGTCCGCGTCGAGCGCATGGCGGGCATCGACGATGTTCCTGCGGGCGACCACGCTGGCGAGATTGCCAGGCCGGAGCGCGGTGAATTCTGGCCATTCAGTCAGCAGTAGGACCACGTGGGCATCCTGGGCAGCTTCTGTGATGGTGTCGGCGTAGCTGAGTTCCGGGCGGACACGGCGAGCACTGTCCAGGGCGACGGGGTCGTAGACAGTGACGCGCGCTCCCATGCCGTTGAGGATTTGCGCTACATCCAGCGCCGGCGAGTCACGGACGTCATCGGACCCGGGCTTGAACGCGGCTCCAAGCACACATACCGGCACCCCGGCCAGGTTCCCGTCGGCGAGTTCGAGGGTGAGGTCGGCGGCACGGGTGCGCCGCCGCAGGTTGATCGCATCCACCTCGCGCAGGAAGCCGAGAGCCGCACCAGCGCCCAGATCTTCCGCGTGCGCCGCGAAGGCGCGAATGTCCTTGGGCAGGCAGCCTCCGCCGAAGCCGAGCCCGGCGCGCAGGAAGGCCGGGCCGATGCGCGGGTCAGCGCCCAGGATCTGCCCCAGGGCACGCACGTCCCCCCCGGCGGCCTCGCAAACCTCTGCCATCGCATTGATGAATGAGATTTTCGTGGCCAGAAACGCGTTGGCCGCCGCCTTGGCCAGTTCGGCGGTTTCCAGGTCGGTGACGATGAAAGCAGCGCCATCAGCGAGTGGGCGGGCGTAGACCTGCCGGAGAATCTCCTCGGCCCGCCGAGAGGTGACACCCGCCACGACCCTGGCCGGCGACAGCGTGTCAGCTACCGCAGTGCCCTCTCGCAGGAACTCGGGGTTCCACGCGAGTTCGACACCCTCGCAGGCGCTGGCGAGTTCCGCGACAAGCCCTTGCGCGGTGCCCACCGGGACCGTGGATTTGCCGACGATCAAGCACGGCCGGTCCAGCAATGGTGCCAGGGCCGCTACGCAGGCACGAACCTGGGATAGGTCAGCATGGTTACTGCCCGGCCGATGCGGGGTTCCGGTGCAAATGAAATGCACATCACCGAACGCGGCAGCCTCACGGTACGAGTGGGTGAACCTCAACCGCCCGGCGCTGAGCCCTGCTCGCAGGAGTTCCCCGAGGCCTGGTTCGTAGATGGGCAAGTTGCCAGCGTTCAGCTGGTCGACCTTTCCGCGGTCAATGTCTACACCCAGGACATCGAACTCAAGACTGGCCATGCACGCCGCGTGAGTGATACCCAGGTGTCCAGCGCCCAGGACAGTCAGACGCAGCCCACCGTTCACCCGCCAACCTTTCTGTCTCCTCCGGCCGCCGGGTGAAAAGCAATGAGCCGCCCTGAAGCATCTGCGGGCGGATTAATGCTGATAATCGTGCGTGCGTCCGGCCGGTCGTCGGAGCGCGATCAGCTTGCTCGCCTACCATACCGACGATCTGCGAAGCAAAACGCCAAATTCGCCCGAGTCGTCGCGGCAGGTTGTGGTGCAGATTCCCTGACCCCGTCTTGGCCGCCCCGCGGGACCGGCTCATCTCAGGGCAACCGGCTGCTTCGCAGGTCTGGGCCGTCGACTGCCGCTAGGCTAGCGGGGTGTTCCGCGATCTGGCGTCGAGCCGGCGGGTCAAGCTTGGGCTCATCGCTGTCACGCTGGGTTTCTGCGGGTACGGACTGTTCACTCAGCGTGCCGAGGTGGCGGCGGCGCTGCATCACCTCGAGTGGTACTCGATCGCTGGGGCGACCGCTGCAGCCCTCGCCGCTCTCGCCTGCGTGATGCTGTCCTGGCGGGCATTGCTGGCCGACCTTGGCTCTGCGCTCCCCATTAGCCCCGCGATCCGCATCCTCTTCATAGCCCAGCTCGGCAAGTATGTTCCCGGTGCTGTGTGGGCAGCGGCGGCGCAGGTTGAGCTGGCGCGCGAGTACGAGATACCCCGGAGGAGAACGGCGAGCGCAGCCGTGGTCAGCATGCTGGTCTCGCTCGCCACTGGGTTGCTGGTGGCGGCTGTCACGCTTCCACTGAGCTCGGGGGACGCGGCCCGCAGATACTGGTGGGCGCTCGCCCTGGCGCTACCATCGCTGCTCGGCCTGTACCCCCCACTAACCAGCTTCGTGCTCAACCGTGCGCTGCGCCTGGCCAGGCGCCCGCCTCTGGAACGCCAGATAGGGACGGCGGGCATGGTGCGGGCCGTCAGCTGGTCGCTACTTGGCTGGGTGTTTTTCAGCGTGCAGGCGTGGCTGCTCGTCGTCGGCGTAACCGGCAAGGGCCTCCAGGTCCTGCCGCTGGCCGCCGGAGCATACGCGCTCGCGTGGTCGGTGGGGTTCATCCTGGTCCCGTTCCCTGGTGGCGTGGGACCGCGGGAACTCGCGCTGATCGCCGCCCTGGCACCGATCATGCCAAGCGGGTCGGCGATCGTGGTCGCCGTGATCTCCCGGCTGGTAATGACGATCGCCGATCTGGCCTGGGCCGCAGTGGCGTTCGTCCTTGGGTACTGGACGTGGCGGCCGCGCAGCGGTCGGCCGTCGGACCGGTTGCCTGCGCTCGCTGAACCCGGACCGGATTCATCTCGAGTGACGAGCCCGCTGGGTGACGGCCACTCGGAGTCCCAATACTCCAACCGGACTTCGTAATCTTCATGCTTGCCTAGCTTGCTGCTGGTAATGGCATGTTTGGGCGCGGTGCTGGTGGCGTCGCCGCCAGGCATGCCAGCGCAGGCGGTGCACGGCCTCCCGGGCTGGCTGAATACTCAGGGTGGCGAACAGCACGGCGTAGTGCAGCTCCGTGATGCCGAGACGGTTTCCTAGGCCTAGGTAGACCACGCCTTCATCCTTGAGTACGCGCCGTATCTCGGCCATGCCCCCATCAGGGTTGTGCATATGTTCGTAGATGTGATTGAAGAGCGCCATATCCACCGACCTGGGAGCCAGTGGAATCGCATTCACTTGCACTAATGAACCGAGGATGTTCACTGAACCGCCGCTTCGCCTTCGTGCGCCCATGCACATCGGTACCAGCCGATAACGACTTCCTCGCCCGTCAAGCCTCTCGGCTTGGCGCTCGGAGTATGCGAGCTGTAGAGGCTTGGATTCAACACCCATAAGGTCGTGCCCTGACCCGCAGTCTTGACTAGCCAACCGGTTTCACACCACGGGGACCGCACACTTGCCGCTAGGCAAACGGCTTTTTGCGCGGCGATAGTAACCAGCGGACGGTACCCGACATGCCGCTGTTACACTTCGTGCAATGCGGCCGCACCCGGTCTTCGTGACCAGGAAGTTCCCCCCATCCGTCGGCGGCATGGAAACGCTCGCCGCGGGAGTCTGGCGATCCCTGCGGTCGGCCCGCCCGGACTCGGTGAAGATCTCCAACGGCCGCGCGAACCGTGATTTGATCTGGTGGGTACCTGCCTGCCTTGCCCGCCTTACGTGGCTGTGCCTGCGCCGCAAGGCTGAGTACGTGCTATGCGGTGACGCCTTGATGAACGCGTTGTGCGCGCCGGTGCTCAGGGCGTTCAGGATCCCGCGGGCGACCATGATTCACGGACTCGATGTGACCTATGAGAACAAGTTCTACCGTGGACTGGTGCATCCAGCGCTGGGGTCAGCCGCCCGGGTGATCGCAGTAAGCACCGCGACCGCCGACAAAGCCCGCGAATCTGGGGTGCCCGCCGACCGGATCGCGGTGCTCCGGCTTGGAGTCGAACGGCCACCCGCTGGGCTGGCGGGCCGGCCGGAAGCACGTGCGGTGATCCGGCGCAGGCTTTCTCTGGCCGATGATCAGGTGGTGCTGCTCTCGCTGGGCCGACTCGTTCGCCGAAAGGGAGTGCGCTGGTTCACCGAATTCGTCCTTCCGCAGCTCGGTGAGCATATTCATTACGTCGTCGCCGGTGAAGGCCCGGAGAAGGAAGCGATTCGCGCTACGGCGGACGCGGTCGGCGTGTCTGCGCGTCTGCACCTGCTCGGTCATGTCACCGACGATATGCGGGAAGAGTTGCTGGCCGGGGCGGATCTTTTCCTGCAGCCCAATATCCCTGTTCCTGGCGATATGGAAGGGTTCGGCCTTGTGACCGTCGAAGCGGCGATGCGCGGAACACCGGTTGTCGCCGCGAAGCTTGAGGGCATCCAGGACGCGGTCGTGGACAGCCGCACCGGCATACTTCTCCCCCCCGCCGATGCGACCATGTGGGTGTCCGAACTCACCCGCCTACTAGACGGCCCGCAGGATCTGCTTGCGCTCGGTGACCGCTTCCGGGCGGATGCGGAGCAGCTGTACAGCGAAGAAAGAATGGGATGGGCGCTGTGCGCGCAGCTACCGACTTCTGAGAGTTGAGGCTGACCATTGGTTGCACGACGGGCGCGGTTGGGCTGGACAGTGGGACGTTCCTACGCCCAGCGGCGGCCAAACCGGTATGCAGTGCCGGCCCACTGGCACAAAGCCCCGTGCATGACCGAGGCCGCCTCCTAACGAGCGGCTTGCGGCGCTGCCGGGCAACGGAGACTTCACGTGTCACCGCGGGACCGGACAATCAGGTCAGCGAGCAGCCCCAGCGTTGCGATGATCAGCCCGGACACGAAGATCAGGACGGTATTGACCGCGAAGAGAAGCGGGTGCACAACCATGTCGAAGAGGCCCTTGGCGGCGCCGAGACCGAGCAGGAAGAGCGCGATGGGCATGAGCACCTTGAGCGGGTTGAAGTACATCACCATCCGCACCACCTGGAGGATGTAGCGGTAGGCGTCCGAGACGAAGCGGAACTTCGACGTCCCGGAGCGCTTGGCGTACTCGATCGGCATGTAGCACACGTCGTGCTGGTTGGACAGGAAGGCAAGCGTGATGGTAGTGACGCACGAGAACCCGGACGGCAGCAATCGCAGGTATGGCAGCGCCACTTCGCGCCGGAAAGCCCGCAGCCCGGAATTCAGGTCCGGGATCTCGGTGTTGGCCAACCGCTCGGCGAGTTTGCGGATGAACCACTTGGCCGGCACCCGCAAGATCTTGTAGGTGCCTTCCTCGCTGATCCTGGCCCCCACGACCTGGTCCACCGTCGGGTCCTTCTCGAGCAGCTGGACGAACTCGGGAATTCGTTCGTTCGGGTACGTCATATCAGCATCGGTCCACACCACGATCTCGCCCCGGGCCCGCTGGGTCCCGATGCGGCGGACAGTGCCGGCGCCGCCATTGCGCTGGAATTGAACCACGTGCAGATGGGGGAAGCCGGCCGCGGCTTCCTCGAGGCGCGCGAGCGTCTCATCGGTGGAAGCGTCATCGTAAGCGACGAGTTCGTAGTCGTATCCGCTAGCGTCCATGGCCTCGCAGATTCGTGCCACCTCGGCCGCAACATGACCCTGCTCGTTGTAGCAGGGGAGAATGACTGAGACGTAAGGGTTCTGCGGTGGTGTAACGTTCACGGCCCGAGAGATTACTACCGTTGGCGGCGCGGTGACGGTGATGCCGCCGAAAGAGGGTCAGGGCGTCGGCTCCGACATCCAAACGATCATGTTGAACGCGGATGTACCGAGCGGAGAGGTGGTCACCAGGGTCTGGTCGCCCTTGCTGTACAGCGTCATGATCTTCTTTGGGCTGCCCCCATAGGCCATCAGCTGGGAGCGACGGCTCGCCAGCAGCACCGGCTGCCGCCCGGCCTGGGTTATGTCCCGCACCGCCAACTGCACGGCCCTGACGGACGGGTTGTTGATGGTCGCTGCGGGGTCGCCGCATGTCCCCCGGATGACCTCGGCGAGCTGGCGGGCGGTCCGTGAGTCGACGATGACGACGGCTGAATCGTGAGGCATCGCCCGGCACATACGCCCGACTGCCGCGATTTCTCCTGGGTATGTGGTCTTGAACGCCAAACCGACCGCGGCCGGGCCGCCGTCTTTGATTCTCACGCCGAACGTGGTTATTGCAGCTGGCAGCACCAGCGCAACCGCGCAGCCGACCCCGAGGACGCTGCGGATCACCTGGTGGATGTGCTGCTGGCGGAGCCATCCGGCAAGCCAGCCCGAAGCCCATACCGCCAGCAGGATGACACCGGGCAGAACGCCCGGCACGAGCCTGCGGCTCGCCCAAGGCTGGTGAGGAACGATCGCCGGCCGGTAAAGCACCGTGACGATGATCCACCCGAACACCATGAGGGGCAGCACCCAAGGCGGCGCTTCGCCCCGTAGGCACCTGCGGATAAGCAGGGCGGTCCCACAAGTGCCGAGCACCACGGCGGGCACCCCGATATACCAGAACACCCAGTGCAGGCTCATCGCGAAGTAGGCATTCAGCGCGGCGGCTGGCAGGTGACTGGTCGATGGATTCACCCCGGCTGGCACCGGGTGAAGGTAGGGGCGAACGACGAAGCCGAGCAGCACCACGAAGGGCACCGCAGCGGCGGCATTCAGCACCCGCTTCTGCCGCACTTTGGGCAGGCCACGGTCCCACAGCGCCGCCACCGCGACCGCCGTTACGGCTACCACCAGCCCGCCCAGCGCGGCCAGCGGATCAAGCGAGGTCTTAATGCTGGCCAGGTAGGGCCTCGACAGCACCAGCCCGTCTATGCTGCCGGCGAGCGCTCCGGCTACCAGCCCACCGATGAGCGGGACTACCTCCCGCCTGCGTCCGAGGAGCAGCAGTCCGCAATACGGGATCACGGGCAGGATGTCGCTCGCACCATCGATACGCACGAGCAAGATAAGCCCGAGCGCTAGCCCGCCCAGCGCGGCGGTGACCCTGGCGCCTGCCCCACCTGCTGTGAGCGAGTCGATGACGAGGCAGAGCCCCCCGAGGAACAAGATCTGCGCCAGCGGTTCACTGAACGTCGATCGGCTGGTGTATTGCTCGGGCAGCGAGAGCGCCAGCGCGAGAGCGGCCAGGGGCGCCCACCGCGGCCCGGCCAGCCTGGCCGCCAGGCCGCCGAAGGTGAGCACCGCAGCCGCCCCCAGCAGCGGGGCCAGAGCAACCGCCGTGCCTACGCCGCCGATCCAGAAACCAACGGCGAGGACCATCGGCAGCCCCGCCATGAATTGCGGCACGATGCTATGGCCGACCTGAAAGAAAGCGGGACTCCCGAAACTGAAAATGCCGTGGTTGCCGCCGAACGCGGCACGCGTCTGAGATATCGGCAGTGAACCGTGATGGGAGATCCACATCCCGAACTGGATATAGGCGGCCGGGTCACGACCGACGATGATCTGTTGGGAGTGAAAGACCATCTGATGGGCACCGAACGCGACCGCCACCGTGAACACCCCGGCAGCCGCCCACCACGGTGTCCGCGCATGTTCAGGCTTGGGTACCGGCAGCGCGCCCTGCCACTGGCCGGGCGTCCAGCGAATGCCAAGAACCACCAGCGCGACGGCTAGCGGCACCGAAACCACCAGCATGAGCACTGGCGTGAACCGTCCGGCGAGCAGCAACGGCAGTCCGGCGAGCAGCCAGGCCATCACCAGCAACGCTGGCAGCACGGTGATCCGCCCGAGCAGCCGGCCCGCTACGTTGGGCCGATCGGCCGCTGGGCCGCGCCCGGCAGGGGGCATGGTTACCGGGAGGCTTCTGGCCGCACGCTCGGCTCCGGCCCCGGCGCTCATCCCGCGGCCCGCCGCGAAGTATCGGCGCTGGCCTGGGTACTGCTGCGAGGGAGGGCAGCCAACGCGATCAGCGCCGTAGGCAGGCGGCCTGCCTGCAAGCGCAGCGTGAAACCGGAATAGAAGACCGGATATTCATGGCTGGGAGACTATCCGACCAGTTAGCCGCACACCCGAGAAGTGCGGCACTGAGCCTGCCGGAACCCTCACCGTGGCCGAGCACGAGCACAACTACCCCAATGCCTGAGGCGGCATCCGGAGGGCGAATGCACATCACAGGCCAGACGCGGTGGAGGTGGGCATCCATGCTTCATGGACCCCAGCCCGCACAAGGGCCAGGAGGGGCCGAGCACGACATCGGGTCGAATGTCATGTAGGCCCATGCCGTAGCGCGCTCTGACGCCCAGTCCCGGTGACATCTGAGTGACAAATGATCTTCAAGGCAACGACGGCCGCGCCAATCATAACCCTGACCTGCAATTCCTAGTGGAGCTGAAGGGATTTGAACCCCTGACCCCTCGATGCGAACGGGGTGGAGCCCAGTCAAGGTCGGGCTTGCCAAAGCGGCGGGGCGCTGTTCAAGCCGCAAGCACCGATGCCCTGACACGATGGCATTCTCTGCCGATCCTCCTCGCCGCGTGCCGGGCTCTGGGGCCCCTCTCGCCAACGAATGGCCAACAAATGATCAATGGCATGATCGCCGCCCTTGGCGATCATGCCATCTGCCTGGAACTTCTCTGTCGGGGTGGCCGGATTTGAACCGGCGGCCTCTTCGTCCCGAACGAAGCGCGCTGCCAAGCTGCGCCACACCCCGCCGCCTGAAACGGCGCGGACTCCCGGGCGCCTTTGCCCGGGAACCCCCGGCAGTCTAGCCGATACG
>DASSIS010000145.1:0-13607 GCA_035691665.1 Gammaproteobacteria bacterium
CGCTGATCCCACGTCTCGACGGCGCCTTCACCGAAGCCTGCCGCCTGATGCTCGCCTGCCGCGGCCGTGTGGTGGTCACCGGCATGGGCAAGAGCGGACACGTGGCCAACAAGATCGCCGCTACCCTGGCTTCCACCGGCACTCCGGCTTTCTTCGTGCACCCCGGCGAGGCGAGCCACGGCGATCTAGGCATGATCACCGGCGAGGACCTGGTGCTCGCCCTCTCCAACTCCGGGGAGACGAGCGAACTCGTCACCATCCTGCCGCTCATCAAGCGTCTCGGCGTCAAGCTCATCGCCCTCACCGGCAAGCCCGATTCGACCCTGGCCAAGACCGCCGACGTGCACATCGACGTGAGCGTGGCCCGGGAGGCCTGCCCCCTGAACCTCGCACCCACCGCCAGCACCACGGCGGCACTCGCCATGGGGGATGCTCTCGCGGTGGCATTGCTGGAAGCCCGCGGCTTCACCGAAGAGGACTTCGCCCGCTCCCACCCGGGCGGGAGCCTCGGCCGGCGCCTGCTGCTGCGGGTCGAGGACATCATGCATACCGGCGCCACGATCCCGCAGGTCGCCCTCGGTACGCCCTTGAGCCAGGCACTCATGGAGATGACCAAGAAGGGCCTGGGCATGACCGCCATCGTGGACAGCCACGGCCGGGTCGCCGGCATCTTCACCGACGGCGACCTGCGCCGCACCCTGGACAAGCGGGTGGATGTGCATAAAGCCCGAATCGACGAGGTGATGACGAAGGACTGCACCACGGTGAAGGCCGAGGCTCTCGCCGGCGAAGCCCTGCACCTCATGGAGAGCCGGAAGTTCAACGGCCTCCTGGTGGTGGACAAGGATCGGACCCTCGTGGGCGCGCTGAACATGCACGACCTGCTCCGCGCCGGTATCGTCTAGATGAATGTGAAGGAAAGAGCGGCGCGGGTGCGTCTCGTGGTCTTCGACGTGGACGGCGTGTTCACCGACGGTCGCCTCTATTACGGCCCCGCCGACGAGGAACTCAAGGTGTTCCATGTGCACGACGGCCAGGGTGTGAAACGCCTGCTCCGTCAGGGCGTGGCGGCGGCGGTGATCTCGGGCCGCGAATCGGTCGCGGTCGCCCGGCGAATGCAGGACCTAGGCATCGCCCACGTGTTCCAGGGCGATGAGGACAAGCTCCCCATCTACGAACGGCTGCTGAAGCAGCTTGGCCTGAGCGCGGAGGAGACCGCCTGCGTCGGCGACGACCTGCCTGACCTGCCGCTCCTGGAGCGTGCCGGCCTCGCCGTGGCCGTGGCCAATGCCCAGACGCCGGTTCGCGCCAAGGCCCATTACGTGACCGCCGCCACGGGCGGCATGGGGGCGGTGCGCGAGGTCTGCGACCTGATCCTCTCAGCCCGGGCGAACCCGGGATGACGCTGCGCTTCTTCGCCCTGCTCGGCGTGCTGGCGGTGATCGCTGCCGGCACCCTGTGGCTGCTGCGCCAGACCGCGCTGCAGAGCGTGCTCGGAGAGCGGCCCAAGACCCACGTGCCGGATTACTACTTCAACGACGCCACCGTCACCAGCCTGGACGCGAACGGCAAACCCGCCTCGGAGCTCTCCGCGCCACGCATGGTGCACCACCCCGACGACGACAGCATAGAGATTTTCGACCCGAGGATGCGCTACTTCGCCGCCGGCGACCCGCCCTGGTTCGCCCAGGCGGATCACGCCCTGGAACCGAGCGGTGGCAAACTGGTCTACTTGGACGGCCACGTGGAGATGCGCCGGCCCGACGCCAACGGCGGCCCGCCGCTCATCATCGATACCGAACATATGACCGTCGACCTCGATACCAATATCGCGAGCACCGATGACCCGGTGCAGATGACCAAGGGCGTGAGCCGCATGACCGGCGTGGGCATGGACGCCTACATGCAGGACAACCGCATGGTGCTGCGCACCCTCGTGAGGGGCTTCTATGTCCCGCGCCACTGAGCTCAAGCTGGTGCTCGCGCTCTGCGGGTTATTGGCCGCGGCCGGGGCCTGGGCGCTCAAGAGCGACAAGAGCCAACCCATCAACATCCAGGCTGACCACGGCGATTTCCGCGCCGACCCCAACAACAATAGCAACGGCACCGGCATCTACACCGGGCATGTGGTCATCACCCAGGGCAGCATCAAGCTGACGGCGGACAAGGCCATCCTGCACGTGGTGAACAACGAGCTCGACACCGCCGACGTCGCGGGCTCCCCCGCCACCTTCGAGCAGACGCCGGACAACGGCGAACCTATGCATGGCCGGGCGCTGGAGATCACCTACGACGCCTCCAAGAACCAGATCGACCTCATCACCGAGGCCCAGCTCACCCAGGCCGTGAACCAGGTGAACGGCCAGGTCACCCGCGTAGCCGCAACCCCCGCCAAGGTGCCGGCGCCCGGCGCCCTGAGCAGCAGCCCGGCGCCATTCGTGGCCCAGGGCGAGCGCCTGCTCACGGCTGACCATATCCGCTACAACACCGAGACCCAGCGCATGGTGGCCACGGGTGGCAAGGACGATGGCCGCATACACATCACCTTCCCGCCGAAGCAGATCCCGGGCGAGACCCCGGATGCGGCTTTGCAGCGACAGCTGGATTTCCAGAACCGCACGTCCACGCCGCCATCCGCGACCCAGACCCATGCCGCGGCAGGCCACACCGCCGCGCCGACCACCTCTACCCATCCCGGAGCCTGAAGCTTGAGCAGCCTCGTCGCCGAGAACCTGAAGAAACGCTACCGCCGCCGCGAGGTGGTGCGGGACGTCTCCATGAGCGTGAACCGGGGCGAAGTGGTGGGCCTGCTCGGCCCCAACGGCGCTGGCAAGACCACTTCCTTCTACATGATCGTGGGCCTGGTCCCCGCGGATGGCGGCAAGATCGCCTTGAACGGCCAGGACCTCACCAAGCTGCCGGTGCACTCGCGTGCACGGCTGGGACTGGGCTACCTGCCGCAGGAAGCCTCGGTGTTCCGCAAGCTCACGGTGGAGGACAACATCCTCGCCATCCTGGAGACACGAGCGGGACTCACCCGCGCGGAGCGCCAGAAGCGGCTGGAGGAGCTGCTGGAGGAACTGCACATCCGCCACATCCGTGACGGCCTCGGCATCTCGCTATCGGGCGGCGAGCGCCGCCGCGTGGAGATCGCGCGTGCCTTGGCGGCTGACCCCGTGTTCATGCTGCTGGACGAGCCCTTCGCGGGCGTGGACCCGATCTCGGTGATCGACATCCAGCGCATCATCGAACACCTGAAGTCACGCAACATCGGTGTGCTGGTGACTGATCACAACGTGCGGGAGACCCTGGGGATCTGCAGTCGGGCCTACATCATCAACGCCGGCCAGGTGATAGCGGAAGGCACTCCCGACAGCATCCTCGCCAACCAGGAGGTGCGTCAAGTCTACCTGGGCGAGAATTTTCGGCTATAACTTAGTCATGGTCGGTCCACGTTTTTCCGCCGCCCCGCGCACGGGGCGGGCGCAGTCTTCTCCCCCCTGCAAAATCAGGGGGGTCGCAGCGGGTAAAAGCCAAGTCCTTGATAACGCGGGAGGTCTTCGCGGGTGAAAGCGGGCCTCGCGCTACGCCATAGCCAGCGGCTCAGCCTCACCCCTGAGTTGCGCCAGGCGCTCGGGTTATTGCAGCTCTCGGCCGTCGAACTCGCCACCAAGGTCCAGGAGGCCCTGGAAGGCAACGTGCTCCTGGAGCGCGGTGACGAGGACGATGCGCCCGTGACGACGGCGCTCCCGGGAGACACCGAACCCCCGCCGCATCCGGAGCGCACCCAGGAGGCGGAGGCCGACTGGGACGGCACCGCGAGCCTCGGCGGCAACGGTTGGCAGGAAGAGGATGGCGAGCGGCCTGAGCACAGCGACCGCAGCGGCCAGAGCCTCAAGGAATACCTGCTCTGGCAGCTGGAGCTGGCGCGGCTCTCGGCCCGGGACGCGGCCATGGGCGCCGCCATCATCGACAGCCTGAACGACGACGGCTATCTCACCGAATCCCTCGAGGACATCCGCCAGTCCTTGGCGGACAGCGACGCCGCCCCCGAGATGGACGAGCTGGAGGCGGTATTGCACCGGGTGCAGGCCTTCGACCCCGTGGGGGTGGCGGCCCGGGACCTCAGGGAATGCCTGCTCCTGCAGCTGCGCCAAGGGGACGATTCCGACCCTGAACTCCTGCTCGCCATGCGTCTCGTGCAAGGCCACCTGGAGGCGCTGGCCGCGCGGGACTTCGTACCCCTCTCCCGTACCCTCGGCGTCAGCCGCGAGCGGCTGGACACGGCCCTGGCCTTGATCCAGGAGCTGCATCCGCGCCCGGGCACCACCATCGCCGGGGGGCCGGTGGACTACGTGGTGCCCGACGTGCTGGTGAGCCGCCGCAACGGCACCTGGTTCGTGGAACTCAATTCCGAAGCCGTGCCGCGGGTGCGGGTCAATGCCCGCTACGCGGCTGCCCTGCGCCGGGGGGAGAACGGCGGCGATCTCGCGCGCCAGCTGCAAGAAGCCCGTTGGCTGGTGCGCAGCATCCGCATGCGCAACGATACGCTGCTGCGCGTCGCCCGCAGCCTGGTGACGCGCCAGGGCGGCTTCCTGGAGCGTGGCGAGGAAGCCATGCTACCCCTCCTGATGAAGGACCTCGCGGCGGAACTGGACCTGCACGAATCCACCGTCTCGCGGGTGGTGGCCAACAAGTACATGGCCACGCCCCGCGGCACCCTCGCCTTCCGCCACCTCTTCTCCGCGGAGTTGCCGGCCGGCGACGGCGCTGCGTTCTCCGCCACCGCCATCCGCGCCATGATCAGGAAGCTCGTCGCCCAGGAGGATCCGCAGGCCCCCCTGAGCGATAACCACATCACCCAGGAGCTCGTGAACCGCGGCATCCGGGTGGCGCGGCGCACGGTGGCCAAGTACCGAGAAGCCATGACCATACCGCCGGCCCATGAGCGCCGGCGGCCGGATACAAGGTGAAAAACGACGAAGCGTCACTAGGAGTAGACCATGAAGATAGACATCACCGGGCATCATGTGGACCTCAGCCAGCCGCTCCGCGACTACGTGCACAGCAAGTTCGAACGACTGGAGCGACATTTCGACCACGTCACCGGCATCCATGTGGTGCTAACGGTCGCCAAGCTGGAACACCGGGCCGAGGCCACCCTCAACGTCAGCCGCGCCAAGCTCTTCGCGGATGCGGTGGAGCAGGACATGTATGCAGCCATCGACTGCCTGGTAGACAAGCTCGATCGGCAGGTGAAGAAGCATAAAGAGAAGCTCAACCAGCACCACGACCGGGCTACGGTGCGCAGCTCCGCCCCGACCTGAGGTCGGCTCCGTGCAATACCCAAGACCGGCGTAGCGCGAGCTACGCCGGTTTTTTCATGCCCGCCGGGAATATGCTAGCGTTAGCTCAACCAACACCAATCCAGCCCAAGGGAACATGCGTCTCGTCATCCTGAGCGGCCTCTCCGGTTCCGGCAAATCCGTGGCACTCCACATGCTGGAGGACCTGGGCTACTACTGCGTGGACAACATCCCCGCGGGGCACCTGCAGAGCTTCGCCCGGGAGACCCTGCTCACCGGCGATTCCGCCTACCAGCACATGGCCGTGGGCGTGGATGCCCGCAACCGCATGGAGGACATCCGTGCCGTGCCCCAGACCGTGCGCAAGCTCAAGGCCGAGGGCATCGAGTGCGAGATCGTGTTCATCCACGCCGACGATGCGGTGCTGCTGAAACGCTACAGCGAGACCCATCGCCCGCACCCGCTGGCGGGAGAAGGCCGCTCGCTCAAGGACGCCATCAAGGCCGAGCGCGAACTCCTGGGGCCCCTCGCTGACGAGGCGGACGTGGTGCTGGACAGCTCCCGCACCTCGGTGCATGAACTCCGCGAACTGGTGCGGGCCCGCATCCACCGGGAGGAGCGCCAGGGCCTGTCGCTGATGTTCCAGTCCTTCGGGTTTCGCCATGGCATCCCGGGTGACTCGGATTTCGTGTTCGACGCCCGCGGCCTGCCCAACCCCTATTGGGAGCCGAGCCTCAAGACGCTCACGGGACGGGACCCGGCGGTGGCCCGCTATCTCGAGAAACACGAGGTCGTGCAGAAGTTCCTCAAAGACATCACCGGTTTCCTGGAATACTGGATCCCGAAGTTCGAATCCTCCAACCGGCGCTACCTCACGGTCTCCATCGGCTGCACCGGCGGATACCATCGTTCGGTCTATATCGTGGAAAGATTGACAGAGCACTTTCGCGAGCAGGGACGAGAAGTCCTTGCAAGGCATAACGAGCTCAAATAGCACCCGCTGCTGCGCCGAACTAATCGGCTCAGAGCTTCATCTCATCTACTGCGACCCCGCGAGGACGAACCCCGGCCGAGATCGTGCCGTTCGATCCTCCCGCTGGTAAACCTTTCGCTCTCACTCTCCGGGCGAGCCGTGACCTCTTCATGGCTGGGCGGGTACCCGAGCGCCTGCAGATCGGCGTCGAACCGGTCGCGGGTGAGGCCGTAGTACTCCTGGAGCCTGGCCAGCAGGTAATCCCGGTCGCTCCGGGCCAGCACCAGATCCTCTTCCGTCACCTTGGCCCACTTCTGCCGGATCCGGGCCGTGAGCTGTTGCCAATGGCCTTGCATAGTCTTCCTCCTCGCACCACGTGAAGCTCGGGGCATCAGGATCGATGCCCCGAGCTTCACTCTGGGACGAAGGTATGACCATGACTGTGAGTCAGCGCACATTTCGCACGTAGCGCGGCGGGATTGGACATACTCCGATTTTCTATAAGTCGAGCCGTGGGCCACGGCACCGGGGATACCCGATGCTTGTGACGTAACGTGACTCGGAGGACCGGGCGACGGGATCTTAAGGAGACGGAGCGCCGATGAACTCCAGCAGCTTGTCGGCCTGGGCCCTGGCGTCGCGCACCCCCATGTCGATAAGGTCGCGGCAATAACCGCTCTCGAAGAGCAAGTAGCTCAAGAGCTGGCTGCCGCTGCGGTGCATTCCACCCACGCCGCGCAGCAACAGGCGCACGCTGCGGGGGAACTCGTGCTTGTGGCGCTGGGCGATGTCCCGCATGTCCTCGCTGGGGGTGATCACCAAGGTGTCGACCACCTTCAGAGGCTGGTCCTGTCCCGCCTTGCCTTTGATCCGGCTCACGGTGTTGTTGATGCGCTGCAGCCGCTCCAGATCGCCGTAGATGCTGTCCATGAACAGGGTGTCCAGCAGGTAGCCGGCGATCTGACCCAACGACGGGTAAGGCACCGCCTCCTGCTCCAGGGGCAGGGGATTCGGCTGCTCGTTGCGCAGGGTGATCACCAGCACCTTGTCCGCGCCGAGATGCAGCACCGGGCTCAAGGGGGCCGATTGGCGCAAGGAACCGTCGCCGAAGTATTCACGGCCGATGCGCACCGCCGGGAAGATCACTGGCAGCGCCACCGAAGCCATGATGTGGTTCAACTCGATGTCCACCGGTTGCCCCAGCCGCCGGGTGCGATGCCAGGGTTTCAGGCCCTTGCGGCCCTGGTAGAAGGTGATGGAGCGCGCCGAGGTGTAACCCGAGGTAGTGATGGCGAGCGCATCCAGCACGTTGGCATCGATGCATTCCTCCAGCCGCTCGAACGCGATGTGCTCCTCGAGCAGCGTGCGCAAGGGCGCGTTATCCAGCAGCGAGATGGGATTGTGCCGATCCATGCCGCCCGTCATCAGCGTGAAGACCCAATGCAGGCTGGTCTTCAGCACCGTGAGGGCGTCGGTCTTGAAGACCTTGTCGCAATGGATCTCACGCCACACATGATCGAGATAGGCGACGCCGGCCCGGAAGTTGTGGGCATGGCTCGCGATGAGGGCCGCGTTGATGGCGCCCGCGGAAGTGCCCGACACCACCGGGAAGGGGGTCGGCGAATCCTGGGGCAATAGCTCGGCCAGGCCCTTCAGCACCCCCACCTGGTAAGCGGCCCGGGCACCGCCGCCCGGCAGCACCAGCCCGACCTTCTGGGCCGGGGGCGCGGCCTTCGCCGCACGGCGCCGACCCGGGCTTGCGCCCCTCGAGACCTTCTTCTTCGCGGCGCTCATGAACCGGGACTCCGATACCCGCGGTAGGCGGGACGAGACGGGGGCTGGGGGGAGCTTGGCATCGGAAAAGGTTAAATCCGCTGGACGCTGACGTAAAGGGTACTAAAATCAATGTCATTCAAGGCGCTAGCCTCGGATTTTGAAGCGATGGGTTGAATGACCGCCTTAAGGTGCTTACCTAGGGCGGTCCTGCGGGGTCTCTGCGGGCATGCTAACGCTGAATCTATGGAACCCGAAAGCGCCTGAAGCCGAGGTCGACCGGCCCGACGACACGGAGCCGCGCACCCAAAGGCCGCTGCTCAAGACCGTGGTGCTGAACACCAAGGGCGGCTGCGGCAAGACCACCCTGTCGACCTCCATAACAGCCTACTACGCCTCCCACGGCTATCGCACCGCGCTCCTGGACATGGACCCCCAGGGCTCCAGCCTGCGCTGGCTCGCCAACCGCGGTGAGCGTCATGCCCATATCACCGGCCTCTCGGGCGTGGACCGTAGCGGGCGCGTGACCAAGAGCTTCCTGATGCGGGTGCCGCCGGACGCCGAGCGCTTGATCGTGGACACCCCGGCGGCCATGGACCCCCTCAAGCTGCACGAGGTGACCCGCGGCGCCCACGCCATCCTGATCCCCGTGCTGCCTTCGGACATCGACATCCACGCCGCCTCCCGTTGCATCGCCGACCTGCTGCTGGCCGGGCGCATCGAGAACCGCCGTGAGCGCGTGGCCGTGGTGGCCAACCGGGTGAAAAAACAGGCCAAGATGTACGAGACCCTGAGGCGCTTCCTGCACAGCCTGGAGATCCCCTTCGTGGCCACGCTGCGCGACAGCCAGAACTACATCCACGCCGTGGAACAGGGCCTCGGCGTGCACGAACTCAAGGACCGGAACATCAAGGAAGACGTCCACGAATGGCGTCCGCTCATCGAATGGCTGGATCAGCGCGGCAACGCCGTGGTGCACCAGCAGCACTATCCGCCCCGCGCCTTGACCGGGACCCATCCCGGCGATTGAGCCGCTTCAGAACTACTTGGTAGGCTCGAATACCAGCGTATGTTCGGCTGGGCCAGGTAAGAACGGAGTCGCTTCTCCCTTTTCCCAAGCCGGTTCGCTGTTCCTGTAGTAGGGAGACAAGGGCCAGCCGCTCTGGCCCGTGGGCATCTCGAAGATGCCTCGGTCCTCGTGCCCCGGTTCCACCACCATGCGCTCCGAGGCGCCGAAATCCACACCCTGCACCCGCGGCATATTGCTGTCGCCCGGCAGCTCCACCGGCGCCATGTCCAGGAAATGGGAAAGGAACGACGGCAACCCCGGGCTCACAGGATGGCGTAACCACACGGTGTTGCGCTCGCCCCAGGTGCGGGTGGCGAGGCCCGTGTCCGGCCGCCACAGGCCGGCAATCACTTTATCCACGGAAGCGAGCAACAGCGCATCCCAGCTCGGGTAGCGCGGGTCCAGCAGGTTAGGTGGCTGCTGGCTCACCAGCGCCCAGAGCGGGCCTTCCAGCTGCGAGAGCGCGTGATAGTCAAAACCGGGATCCACCTGCTTGCAGGTGGCGAACAGCGGCAGCAAGGCCGCCTCCTCCACCGTGCTGCGGAAATCCCGCACCAGGCGGTAACCGACCGAATCCACGTCCGCGTGCCCGCTCCAGGCCTCCACGTCGTGCCGGAACTCGACGCGCTTGGGATCGCTGGCCGCATTCTCGGGGTTGAGCACCCTGAGCAGCAGCGAACGCCAGCGGGCCAGGAACAGGGCCCGGTCGTCCAGCTGGATGGCGAGGAGATCCGCGGGCGCCAACTTATCCTTGGCCATGAGGTCGTCCCGCACCTGATGTGCTCGGGCGCCGAGGTCATAACCGCCGTCGCCGATGGCGGCGAGCATGGGCCCGTTTACCACCCGCGCGTTGGCGGTCCACAGGCGCCCCGCCGCCGGATTCACCACCCGCGGGTAGCGTTCCGGGGCGAGCCAGCCGGTCCAGCCCGTGTCCGGCCTGTCCCAATAGGAGGGCACTTGGGGATCGTAGCCGCTGCGCACCGGGATGCGGCCGGCGATGGTCCAGGCGATGTTGCCGTCCGCGTCGGCCACCATGAAGTTCTGCTCGGGCATGCCGGCCCGGTTCGCCACCAGCATGGCCTCGCCTACGTTGCGCACCCGGTCCATGGCCGCGAGCTCCAGGTTGGTGGCCTGGGGGTCCGCCGCCATCCAGTGCACGGCCCGCCAGGTGCCATCGTGGTCCTGGTCCAGCACCGGACCCCAGACCGTGTCGCGCACGTCCAGGGTCTGATCACGCCCGCCCTTCACCCGTATGCGCTCGGCATGATGCTCGAAGTGTCGCCAGCCGTCCGCGGTCTGGTACTCGTCCGAGTCCTCAGGGTTCACGTGCAAGAGCACCAGGTCCACCCAGTCGCCGTAGCTGTTGGTGTAGCCCCAGGCCACGTGGCCGTTGCTCCCCACCACCATGGCGGGCACACCCGGCAAGGTCACGCCGGTGACGGTGACCGCGCCCTCGGCGTCCTTATAGGAGAACTGTGCCCGGTACCAGGTGTTGGGGACGCGGATGCCGAGGTGCATGTCGTTGGCGAGCAGCGCATGACCATCGACGCTGTGCGCGGCGCTCACCGACGAGTTGTTGCTGCCGATGTCATGGCTCAGGTCTGCATACTCTGAGAATACGTTGAACGCTGTCTTGGGCGGCGTCTTCCTTAAGTCCAGCACATCGGACCCGGGGATGGGCGGCGTCTCCATCGGTCCGCCCAGGAGCGGTGCATCCCATTGGGTGCCGGGCGCGGCCAGGAAGCGGTACAGGTTCGCGGGCATGAGGTCGTGCATCAGGGCCAGGTCCGACTCGCGCCGGTCCGTGGGGCTCTGCAGGTCGAAGTACATGGCGTAGATGACCAGGATGGAATCCTCAGGCTGCCAGGGCCGGGGACGCTTCGCGAGCAGGGCGTATTCGAAGGGCCAGTTGGCGAGGGACTTGAGGCCTGCGTTCACGCCCGCGGTGTAGGCCTGCAGCAGCGCCCTCTGCTCCGGGCTGGCCTCGGCCACCACCTGCTGGGCCACGGCGCGCAGACGGAACAGCCGGTCGCGCTCGTCCACACCCAAGGCCGCGGAACCCACGAGCTCCGAGAGCTCGCCGGCGGCGAGGCGGCGCAGGATGTCCATCTGGAAGAACCGGTCCTGGGCGTGCAGGAAGCCGAGCACCCGGGCCACGTCGATGCGGTCCGTGGCCGTGACACTTGGCACGCCCAGGGCATCGCGGGTGACCGTGACGGGTGCCGAGAGACCGGGGAGCTTCACGTGGCCGTCGAGTCGCGGCGCCGCGCCCCGCAGGAAGCCATAAGCCAGGAGCAGGAACACCAGGAGCACGCCCGCCGCTGCCCCTCCCCATCTCAACGCACGCCCCATGCCCCGCTCCCGGTTTTTTGGGAGCCCCAGCCTATAGGCTCGGGTGACGCTTGTCACCGCTGGTTAACATCAAGTTGTGACAAGCGTCACGCAGAAATCCTGACGGACGGGACTGGTGGCCGACCTGACCGGAAATCATGCTGTAACCCTCTTAAGAACAAACAAAAGGGACCCGGCATGGCTACCGCCAGCCAAACCACCACCCGGCTCGAATCAGCCTGGCGCGGGATATCACATGAACCGGCCGAGCAGCAGCTCACGCCGGTTCCTTGCGGCAGTAGTGCTACCCTAAGTCCATGAGCGCCCAGGTAGACACCGACTCGCCGCGGCTGATCCGCACCCTGCTGTGGGTGCACCGGCGGCTCCTGCCCAATGCCCCCTGGGCGGGTTGGACCCCGTATCTCTGGCTGCTCTACCTGGGTTTCTTTTTCATCCAGTGGCCAGGAGTGGCGCCCTGGAGCGGGAGCATCTGGGTATGCGCGGTCGGCGCCGCAGTCATCTTCCTGGTGCTCTATTTCCGCAGCTTCAACTGCAGCAGCAGTGAGCTGCCGCGGCTCCTGTCCGGCATCGCCACCCTGGGCTACGTGTTCGTGCCGCTCACCGGTACCGGCCATACCTTCATCATCTTCGCCTGCGCGCTCACCGCCCACTACGGTAACCTGCGCAAGAGCCTGACGGCGTTGGCGTTGATCCTGGTCGGCTTCGAGATCGAGGCCGGAATCATGTACTTCATGCCGCAGACACCCTACGCCCATAGCATGTGGTTCTGGCTGCCCACGGTCATGATCGGCGGCATCATCGGCGCCGCCAATGCCTGGTTCGCGGATGACGAGGCCAAGCGCCGCGTCATCGTCCAGTCCCAGGAGGAGATCCGGCGCCTCGCCGCCACCGCGGAGCGCGAGCGCATCGCCCGCGACCTGCACGACCTCCTGGGCCACACCCTGACGCTCATCACGGTCAAGGCCGAACTCGCGGCGCGCCTCGCGGAGCGTGACGTGGCCGCGGCCGCTCCGGAGATCCGCGAGTTGGAGAAGATCTCCCGCGACGCCCTGCGCCAGGTGCGCGAGGCGGTGGGCGGTTACCGCAACGGCGGCCTCGCCGGCGAGCTCGCCAACGCCCGGGTGGCGCTCAAGGCGGCCAACGTGGAGATCGCCGCCGAGATCGAGAACAGCGGCTGCCCGCCGGTGCACGACAACCTCTTTGCCCTGGTGCTGCGCGAGGCCATCACCAACATCGTGCGTCATGCCAAGGCGCGGCGCTGCAACGTGACGCTGCGCTGCCAGGGCCGCTTCGCGACCCTCACCATCGAGGACGACGGCCGTGGCGGCAACTTCCGCGAAGGCAACGGGCTGCGCGGCATGCGCGAGCGGCTTGCCTCCATGGACGGCGGGCTGCAGGTCGAGTCCGGCCGTCAGGGCACCCGCCTCATCGCCAGCCTGCCGTTGCCGGAACCGCCGGAACAGACCGACGCCGCCGCCGACCCCGCCGTCCTGAGAAGGTACGCATGATCAAGGTGCTTATCGCCGAAGACCAGTCGCTGGTGCTGGGGGCGCTCGCCGCCCTCTTGGACATGGAGGACGACATCGAGATCGTGGCCCGCGCCGCCAACGGCAAGGACGCGCTCAAGCTCGCCCTCGAGACCCACCCGGAGGTGGTGGTCACGGACATCGAGATGCCGGGCATGACGGGCCTCGAGTTCGCCGCCGCCCTCAAGGAGAAGCAGCATCCCGCGCGGGTCATCATCGTGACCACCTTCGCGCGGCCCGGCTACCTGCGCCGCGCGCTCTCGGCCGGGGTGCGGGGATACCTGCTCAAGGACGCACCCGCGGAGCAGCTGGCGGAAGCCATACGCACCGTGCAGCGAGGCGGCAAGGCCATCGCCCCGGAGCTCGCGGCCGAGGCCTGGGACAGCGCCGATCCCTTGAATGACCGAGAACGGCAGGTACTCAGGCTCGCGGGCGAGGGCTTGAGCAGCAGCGACATCGCCAAGCAGCTGTTCCTCTCGGAAGGCACGGTGCGCAACTACCTCTCGGAAGCCATCGGCAAGCTGGGCGCCGCGAACCGTGTGGAAGCGGCGCGGATCGCACGTCAGAAGGGCTGGCTTTAGTTCCTTACAGGAGGGGTGGGTCGGGCG
>DASSIS010000146.1:0-45621 GCA_035691665.1 Gammaproteobacteria bacterium
TTCTAAAAAGGCTGAAGCCGTCATAAAAGCTGAACTACAGCCCTCTATAACGGGTTCATTCGCATTCTTAATGTTTGCCAGAATCTTGCGGCCTCGACGTAGCGCGGTAGCTTCTCGCCACCATGCAGTCGTCCATCGACCTCGGCACGGAGGAATACGCTGTCGCACGCGTCCGTAACGGCTAGGCATAGCTCTATCTTGTGGATTTTTTCCAAGGCGTGGATGGCGGCTGGACGAGATGTGACATATGAAAAACATCAGAGTTATCGCATTGCTTTCCCTGCTCATGGGCCCTCTAGCGGCCTGTGCAGAAACACCGACGATCTATGAATCCAAGCCCATCGAGGCCTGGGTTGTGGACGCCGATACAGGACAGCCTGTTGAAGGTGCTGTCGTGCTGGCGCGATGGGAGATGAGCCTTCGGGGTCAAAGGCTGCAAGGTGATGACTACACCCCGAAGATCGTTGAAACGCAGACCGACAGTACGGGACGATTTTATTTTCCAGGCTGGGGACCGGAACCGATCTGTTGCGGGTTCATGGATGAATTTGATCCGCAGATATTCATCTTTAAGCCGGGATATTCAGGGATCGTTATGTCCGATGGGCATTCAGCAGTGGTGGACGATCCCAGAGTCAGGAATCCTTATTGGAATGGCCGAAAATTCCAACTTAAGCCTTACAAGGGAAATTTTGCGGGAGACGAAGGCGGCAGGGATTTTGAGGATTTCCGGAGATTCAGTGATGTCTTCGAGTACGGGTTTCTAATACAGAAACCGCGAGCACCCTGCGGCTGGGCCGAAGTACCAAGGTTCATGAAGGCGCTTTTTCAGCAGTTAAGCGCCTTCAAGGAACACGGATATCACGATAGAGATTCGATTATCAAGGTCTTAATCGCTCGAGACGATGAACTCGTCAAGGATGATCACTGCACGTCTCCGGTAAAGTTTTTTAAGGGGTTGGAGCCATGACCTGTAAGGTTCGTACGTTCTCATTCAGTCTGGTTGCATGCGGCCTGTCATTTTACTGCGCCCAGGATGCTTGGGCTTACGCACCGTTCACTCATTCAGTGATTGTAGACAATGCCATCTTTCAGTCGAGCCTGGGCGGTTCGACTAGTGCGTTGACCGACTTGGGCTTTACGGAAGTTGACGATAGCAATCGGCTTTTCCCTAATCCGGAAGGTGGTGACAGTATCGATGGTGTTAACACAGGCAATGCCGACACCGAGGAATTTGCCGTCGCCCGCGTCCGCATATGAAAAATATCAAAGCTATTGCATTACTCCCTCTACTCATGGGCCCTCTCGCGGCTTGTGCAGAAACACCAACGATCTATGAATCCAAGCCTATCGAAGGCTGGGTTGTGGACGCCGACACCGGTGCACCCATTGAAGGCGCCGTTGTGTTGGCTAATTGGGAAATGTGGTTACACGGCCCAAAGGCTGTGGGAGATGTCTACGACCCGAAAATAACGGAAACGGTCACCGATAGCTCCGGGCATTTTGTGATTGCCGGCTGGGGGCCCGAGCCCGTGTGCTGTGGTTACATGACTGAAGAAGACCCTTTGATTCGTATTTTCAAGCCTGGGTACGCGGGGTTCGCCATATCCGATGGGCATTCAGCCGTGGTGGACGACCCTCGAGTTCGGAATCCTTATTGGAACGGCCGGAAGTTCCAACTCAAGTCATTCAAAGGGGATTACCAGGGTGATGAAGGTAATAGGGACTACGATAGTTTTCGCCGATTTAGCAATATCGGGAATTTTGGTTTTCTGATACAAACGCAAGATCGCTGTGGCTGGAGCAAGGTTCCTATTTTTATGAGAGCACTTTCAAAGCAACAGACTTTGTTCGAGCAGCATGGATACCGCCCTCATATCTCAATCGTTTGGGATCTGATTTCGCATGACAGCGAATATACGCAGAATTACCATTGCATATCTCCGAAGGGATTCTTTGAGGGACTGGAACAATGACCCGTATGGGTACCAGTCCAGGCGCGCTAGAATGGCTCTCCAGAAAAAGAACGCTATGTCGGCGCCTTAACATTACCCATGCCCAATCGCCTGCTCGGATACCTCTCGGTCAGGGACTGGAAGACCCGGCTGGTCTTCTGGTCCGGAGCCCTCGCGGTGGGCTGCCTGGCCGCGCTCTTCACCCTCGCCAGCAACTGGATGATGGGGCTGCATGACCGCATCCTGAGCCATTCCCGTTGGTGGACCTTCCTGCTCTCGCCCCTGGTGCTGGTGGCGACGGTGTTCCTCACCCGCCGGGTGTTCCCCGGCACCCAGGGCAGCGGCATCCCCCAGGCCATCGCCGCCCTGCGCACCGCCGACGACCAGCAGCGCAAGCGGCTGCTCTCGCTGCGCATAGCCTTGGGCAAGATCCTGATGACGCTGCTGGGGTTCCTGGGCGGCGCCTCCATCGGCCGCGAGGGGCCGACCATCCACGTGGGGGCCTCGGTGATGTATTCCACCGGCCGCTTCACCCGTTTCCCGCCCCACTACCTGCGCCACGGGCTGATCATGGCGGGTGGCGCGGCGGGCATCGCGGCGGCGTTCAACACCCCCATCGCCGGCATCATCTTCGCCATCGAGGAGATGGCGCGGTTCTACGAGGAGAAGGCGACCGGCATGCTGCTCATCGCGGTGATCATCGCGGGGCTCGCGGCGCTGGGGTTCATGGGGAACTACAGCTACTTCGGCGAGAGCGCGGCGCACTTCGTGCGGCTGCGGGACTGGATCGCGGTGCCCATGTGCGGCGTCGTCGGCGGGCTCCTGGGCGGCTGTTTCAGCCGCGCCCTGGTGCTCGGCATGGGCAAGCTGCGGCCCTTCGCGGGCCGGTATGGCCTGCCGATCGCCTTCGGCTGCGGGCTGCTGATCGCCCTCATCGGTTTCGCGTCCGATGGTTCCTCCTACGGCACCGGTTATGAGCAGGCGCGCAGCGTGCTCATGTCCGGCAAGGACATGGGCTTAGGGTTCCCGTTCTACAAGATACTGGCGACGCTCACCTCCTACTTCAGCGGCATACCCGGCGGCATCTTCTCGCCGTCCCTGTCGGCGGGAGCGGGGCTGGGCGCGGACCTCGCGCCCCTCATGCCCTACGCCCCGGTGGGCACGGTGGTGCTCCTGGGGATGGTGGGGTATTTCACCGGCGTAGTGCAGACGCCGCTCACCGCCTCGGTCATCGTCATGGAGATGGTGAACGACCAGAGCATGGTGCTGCCCATCATGGCCGCGGCCTTCATCGCCCTCGGCGCGTCCAAGCTCATCTGCCGCGCGCCCATCTATTGGTCCCTGGCCGAGGAGTTTCTGGCCTCGGAGAAGGACACCGCGCAGAAGTGAGTTAAGGGACCTGAACTTTTTCCTTCAGCCGCCGTTACTCCGCTGACCGCTCAAGCACAACCCCCTCCCCCTAATAGGGGAGGGGGTGTTTTTTTGAACGCCACTCGGCCAGCATCTGATCCCTTTTATGGATGAGGCTGGTTCATATGAATACACCCGATGTCGCCAGGAGGTGCTTGGATACCCTTCACCAGGAAGGCAACGCGCTGGCGGAGGCGCTCGCCAAGGATGTGGAAGAGAAGGAGATACCGTCCTTCGCGGTCGCCTATCAGCGCTGGTATAGCCGCGCCCTACCGCTCATCGAGGAGTGGGCTCCGGACCGTTACGCGGAATTCCAGCGGTACTACCGCCGGGACCCCAAGATCCAGTTGCACTGGTATCACGACCGGGTGATCCAGGATTACCTCTGTGAACAGGGGAAGGAGGATGCGGTCACCTCGCAGCAACAGGCGCTGAGCGCCTTCACCATGCAACTGACGATACTCAAGTCCATCGCCGACCGGCTGGAGTGGATGGCGCCGGACACGGAAGACCAGGCGGCGCGGGGCCTGCAGTTGGAGGAGCTGGAGGCCGCCCGGGAGCTCATCGGGATCGACGAGCGTGCCGCCGGCGCCCTGGCGGGGGCGGTGCTGGAGGTCTATCTCAGGAAGCTCGCGGCCAAGCGGGAAGTGAAGCTCCGCAAGCAGAAGCCGCTCACGGCCGAGCTCGTGGAGGCGTTGAAGCAGGCCCAGGTGTTCGATGTGCCGGTCTGGAGCCAGGCGGCCTGGCTCGCGGAGATCCACGGCCGCTGCCTGAAGGAGGGCGAGGGCCCCACGAAACTCCAGGTCCGGGATCTTGTGGACGGCACCCGCTGGCTCGTCGCCAACGTCTTCTGAGCGGCGCGGCTGTCACAAAAAATTCATGATTTTTGAGCGGTGGATTTTGTCAAACCATCGGCTGGTGCAGTGACCTCAAGGCATGAAACAGGCCACGCGGACCGCCGGGTCCGCGTGGCCTTGCGTCTCAGGCGGGTTTACTTCTTGTTCTTGTTGGCGGCGCCGACCGCCTGGTTCAGCTCTTCCTCGGCTTGCTTCATGAGCTTCTTGGCGGCTTCCGCGTGGCCCTTCATGTCGAAGTGGTTGTCCTTCTGGGCGGCGGTGGTATCTTCCATGGCCTGGTGCACCAGCTTCTTGGCGGCGCGCAGGTTCGGATGGTCTTCGGCGGCCAGCACGAGGCCGGAGCCCAGGATGGCGCCCAGCAGGGCGGTGAGGATGATCTTCTTCATGGTTTTCTCCCGATGAGTGATTGAGTGGAGTACCGGCTGCGCCGGGCTCACTTCTTCTTCTCGTCAGCTGCGCTGGCGGCATCGGCAGCTTGCTTGAGCTCCGGCTCCGCCTGCGTCAGGAGATCCTTGGCTTTCTGGGCGTGGCCGCCCAGGTCGAACTCGTTGGCTTTCTGGGCGTCGTCGATCTTGCCCAGGGCCTGCACGATGGCGTCGTGGGCGTTGTCGATGTTCTTGTGCTCCGGCGCGGCGAGGGCGGTGATGCCGGCGCCCACGAAGGCGCCGAGCACGGCCGCTAGGATGAGCTTGTTCATGGCGGTCTCCCCAGAGTCGTTGATGTCGGCGTTCGAAGGCGCCGGACTGATGAGTCTACGCCCGGAAGCATCGGCTGATTTAGATATCTTGATTACGCGTCTGTCAGGCGCCGGAGCCGGAAGCTCCGCCCCTTGTCAGGCGGGCATCGATGGAGTTTTGACATAAGCTTCGAGCAGCCGGAAGCGGATCCGCCGCGCTACTTCCGGCACATGCTCGAGGGGGAGGGGCTGGTTATTCGGATCGTTCTTGTAGAGCATTGGCTTCGTTCGATACCTGGGGTGAACGGATGATCGATACCAAGGTGGGATTCCTGGTGGTGGCTGCCGCGGTTCTTGCTGGCTGCGCGTCAGCTCCCCCGACGTATGACCAAGCGATGGCCAACTACAAGGCCGCCCGGTTCCAGACTGCCTTCCGGCAGTTCAGCGTGCTCGCCGACGCTGGCGATGCGAACGCGCAGCTTCAGCTCGCTTACATGTATGAATTCGGGCAGGACGTGGTCCCGGATGCCCGCCAAGCGGTGTACTGGTTCGAAAGATCGGCGAGTCAGGGCAATGTGATGGCTGAGCTGGATCTCGGATATATCTACTTGAACGGTCCTATAGGTTTCCGGAATTCTCATGAAGCCCTATCTTGGTATCAGGCTGCCGCCGGGCACGGCAGCTTTGATGCTCAAGTGTTCCTCGCCAACGCCTATTGGCATGGCTATTACGATGCGCCCAAGGATCATGAGCAGGCCGACAAGTTCTTTGCGCAGGCGGCGGCCCATGCCGTCGGTACCCAAGACGAGATGGGCAATGCCATGCGTTCGATAGTTGATGCACGCAAGGACGTACCTCCTGAAGCCATCAAGGCCAACATGCAGGGGAAGGTCACGGCGACATTCGATTGTATCGATCAGAAAGCACAGAACATCCATGTCACGGTATCCAGCGGCTATCCGCTGCTCGATCAGGCCTTGGTGACGGCGATACAGGAATCGGTCTTTCCCGCTTGGGCACCAGGCGCTGAGGGGCTGACCCACTATTCCATATCAGAGGTCTTCACCATAGTAAAATGATTTGATTGGGGACAGATCACGATTTCTGGTGCAGGGTTGCAGCATGCAACGAGACAGTGATCCGGCGGGTCGGTCTTAAGCCTTGGATCGACGGGATCTGATGCGGGCCACGGCGGCCGCCAGGAGCAGCCCGAGGAAGGGGAAGCCGAGCGTGCCGCCGCCACCGCTGCTGCTGGGCGGAGGCGGCGTGCCCTGCGGGGCCGGCGGGTCGTCGGTGATGTCGAAGGCGTCCACCACCACGTAGGCGGAGTTGCCGGCCGGGTCGCTGTCGCCGGTCACCGTGATCTTGAGGGTGTGGGGACCCTGCTTCAGGCCGCTGGCGGTGAACACCGGCGCCTCGGCCTCGGGACTCGCGGCGTAGGTGTCCACCCGGGTGGGCGCGCCGCCGTCCACCGACACTTCCGCGATGCCGGCGGTGCAGGCGCAGCGGTAGCTGATCCAGGTGACGGCGACGCCGTCGAACTTCAGGGTGGCGGTGGCGTCCGTGGCGTTGGATTCGTTGGCGGTGCCGCCGCTCAGGAAGGAGCCGGTGGTCTGGATCCACCCGGCGCTGTAGCTGATCGAGGGATCGGTCTCCTGGAGGCGCGTGGTGGTGGTGTCGGTGCCGTTGGCCACGATCACCGCCACCGGGGTCGCGGCCGCCGTGTTCCCGGCGGAGTCGGTGGCGACGGCGGAGAGGCTGTGGCTGCCGTTGCCTACGGTGGCCGTGTCCCAGCTCACGTGATAGGGAGAGCTGGTCACCGCCGCGCCCAGCTTGCCCCCGTCCAGCATGAACTGCACGCTGGTGACGCTGGTGTCATCCGCGGCGTTGGCGTACACCGTCACGCTGCCCGAGACCGTGGCGCCGTCGGCGGGCGAGGTGATGGCCACCGTGGGCGGCGTGGTATCCACGCCGCCGTTGGACACGGTCACCGTCACCGGCGTGGCGCTGGCGCTGTGGCCACCGGCATCGGTGGCGACGGCGGTGAGCGTGTGGCTGCCGTTCGACGCCGTGGTGGTGTCCCAGCTCAGGTGATAGGGGGAGGCGGTCACCGCCGACCCGAGGTTGCTGCCATCAAGCCGGAACTGCACGTCGGCGATGCTGCTGCCGCTCTCGGAGGCGCTGGCGGCGACGGTGACGGTGCCCGAGACCTTCGCGCCGCTCGCGGGCGTCGTCAGGCTCACCGTCGGCGTCCCGCCCGTGGTGGTGTTCGACACCGTGACCGTCACGGCCGACGAGGTGGTGCTGTGGCCGCCGGCGTCGGTGGCGACGGCGGTGAGCGTGTGGCTGCCGTTCGTGGCGGTGGTGGTGTTCCAGGAGACCGAGTAAGGCGCGGTGGTGTCCGCCGTACCCAGGTTCGCGCCGTCGAGCCGGAACTGCACGCTCGCGATGCTGCCGCCGCTCTCGGAGGCGTTGGCCGAGACCGTCGCGGTGCCGGAGACCGTGGCGCCGTTCGCCGGCGTCGTCAGGGTCACCACGGGCGACAAGGTGCCGTTGGAGACCGTGACCGTCACGGCCCCCGCCGTGCTGCTGTTGCCGCCGGAGTCGGTGGCGACGGCGGTGAGCGTGTGGCTGCCGTTCGTCGCGGTGCTCGTGTCCCAGGTGATGGAATAGGGCGATGCGGTCTGCTTCGCGCCGAGGTCGGCGCCGTCGAGCCGGAACTGCACGCCGGTGATGCTGCCGTCCGCATCGGAGGCGCTGGCCGAGACGGCGACGGAGCCCGAGACCGTGGCCCCGTTGGCCGGGGCGGTGATGCTCACCGTGGGCGGCGAGGTGTCGTTCAAGACCGTGACGGTGACGGCAGCAGCCGTGGCGGTGTTGCCGCCGGAGTCGGTGGCGACGGCGGTCAGCGTGTGGCTGCCGTTGGACGCGGTGGCGGTGTTCCAGGAGACCAGGTAGGGCGCGGTGGTGACCGCCGTACCCAGGTTGGCGCCGTCCAGCCGGAACTGCACGCTCGCGATGCTGCCGCCGCTCTCGGAGGCATCGGCCGAGACGGTGGTGCTGCCCGAGACCGTCGCGCCGCCGGCCGGCCCCGTCAGGGTCACGGCGGGTTGCGGCTGGTAATCGAAGGCGTCCACCCAGATGCCCGTGCCCAGGGAGGCCAGGTTATGGGTGCCCGTCACGGTGATGGTGAGGGTGTGGGGGCCGCCCGCGAGGCCGCTGGCCGCGAAGATCATGGACTGGCAGACCGGGCTCAGGGAATAGGTGTCCACCGAGGTCTGGAAGTTGCCGTCGATGTAGACGTCGGCGATGCCGGAGAAGCTGTCCTGGTAGCCGATCCAGCGCACCGCCGTGCCCGTAAAGCTGAAGTTCACCTGCGCCCCCGAGGCGGTGGACTCGGTGGCCGTGCCGCCGCTGTAGCTGCAGTTGGAGGTCGAGGGCTGCACGGTCCAGTTGCCGCTGTAGGCCGCGGCGGCGTTGTCCTGCTCCGCGCGCAGGTAACCGGCGGGTGGGCTGGTCTCGGTCCCGTTGGGGCTGGTGGTGGAGGCGGCAGAGACCGGCGGCGCGGCGAGCAGGGCGGTCGCGAGACCGAGCGCCGCCACGAAGCCCGCGCAGGCGCAAGCCAAGGTATGCCGGAGATCGCTCGCCCTCGGTTCCATCGTCGCTTCTTTCCTGCGGTGTTCACCGCCGAAAAGTTTCAGATTGGGTTATTTGGACACCGGTGGATGCCTGAGTGAATACGGTGTCTCCCCTATTCATGGGCCTCACGATCCCCTAGCCCCAATGTGAACACCGTATATGTGAAACGTGCCGGCGATGCGTGATGGGGACTTCCGTGACGGATGTCACAAGACCGGGATACGGGCGGGCACGTCCCAAGCGCGCATGATGAGAAGCACGTTGGTAGGGTGTGGAGAGCAGCGCTGATGAAGAAGCGAGGAGTCCGCCGGGTAGCCAAGCGGCTCAAGTCCGGCGACCACGTAATCTGGAATTCCGAAGCGGGGCAGGCGAATGCCCGCCCAAGCGGCTAGGGATTGGTGGAAAGGGTATAGGCGATGACCTTCGTACCCGCGGGTACGATCAGCAGCCCGTCGCCGGCTGCAAGCCCGGTGATCTGCATTGAGCCGTCACCGATGTCGACCGCGGCTCCCAGGCTCACGTTCCAGGCCTGGAGGCCTGTGGTGCTGTCCACCGCATAGAGATTGCCTGTAGCCGAGCCGATGAAGACGTATTGATCGACTGCCAGGGGAGATCCCTGGAGTTCGCCGTCGCCCGTGAAGGTCCATTGCGCCTTGTCGTCAGTGAGAGTCACACCCGATAAGGTGCGATCATGCAGAAAGAACCCCATCGTCGAGGTGAATGCCGGTGGAGAATCAGCGAGGTAGACGTCCACCTTGTCCCCGGTCTCGGCGTTTAAGACATCGCCGCTAAAGCCGCTGGATTGATCTGGATCGTATAGGAGCTGACCGGCTACCACCGGCGTCGTGCCCTCAGGACCACCCCCGCATGCGCTGTTGTGCCAGATCACCTCGCCGGTCGCGGGACGGAGATCGAAGGTTTCGCATTCGGACGTAGTGTAGACTCCGTCCGCGCTCACTGCCGGTGTACTGATGCCACTGTTTATATCTTGAGTCCATTTCAGTGTGCCGGTGGATTCATCCACAGCGTAGAGCGTGGCATCGAGACCGGCTCCGACGGCATATACCGTCCCGTCCGCGGCCGTCGGAGCGAGCTCGAATTCGTACTGTCCCGAGAGGGTTGTACTCCAATCCAGCGCTCCACTGCCGGCATCGTACGCTTGCAAGACCGCTGCCGAACCGATCGTGAAGCTCAGCACGTACACGCGCCCGGCGTCATAGACGGCATTCGAATCATTGCTCAGGGCGATCGGTCCCCACACCGTGTTGCCCGTCGCCTGATCGAGCGCGAGCAGTTGCGCACCGCCGGAAGAAGAAACGGTCACGATCACCTTGCCCTGCGCGACAATCGCATAGGACGGGGTACCGCCCACGTCCACGCTCCACTTCGCAATGCCGGGGAAACTGAGGTTCGCAAAGGTCACGGCGCCGGTGTGGGCGGCGTTGTTCTGGAACGCGACAGCGTCTTTGGATGCCGCCGTGATCGCAATGCTTTGTGGGCTGGAGGTGGTGGCATGCGAGTTGGTCGGATCGGACACCGTCACCGTAGCGGTGCCTGCCGCACTTATACTGGCCGCTGGAACCTGCGCCACGATTTCCGTGGCTGAGACGTAGGTGGTCGTGAGCTTCACGCCGTTCCACTGCACGGTTGAATAGATGCTGAAGCCGTTGCCGAGGACGGTGAGCATGAAGGGCGAGCCACCCACCGTGACGCTTGTAGGCGAGAGCGAATTGAGCGTCAGCGGCGGCAGTGTCGATTTGGTCACGGTGTATTGCACCGGAATGGTCTGCGGGCTTCCGTACAGCGGATGCGAGCACGCCTGATCGAAGCACATCGAAACCTGTATCGTGTCGTTGTACGTCCCGACCCCCATGAAGAGGGGGATGTTGAACTGGATATTGAACACCGCTGGAAGGGTATTCCCCGGGCCCGGCGTCACCTTGGCGATGCCGAGGGTGGTGGGATGCACGAGAACGAACACTTCGCTTTCGGTGCCCAGTTCATTGGCGCCGATACTGAGGCTGCTGGTCGGCGCGGGATCAGAGAGACTGGCTGAGACCGACACGGTCTGGGGTGTCACGGTCAGCGTGGGGCCCCCGCTGGGATTCCCACCACCGCCTCCGCCACACGCGGCGAGCGAGAGTAAAGCGAAAGCCGTCAACCAGCGGCGGATACGGAGTCTCTGCGGCGAAGACCGAGGCCCTTGGGACCGCTCCATGGGGTGAAGTATGTTCATCCGTGACGTGATTCTGATGTTTTCTGGCGGGTGTGGCTGCGGAGTCTACCACTGGGTCTGCGGATTGTCCCCGTGATAGTTCCCGGTTATTTCTGAAGAGACGGGGACGCGAGGTAGGCCGCTGGAATCAGGGAGGGGCTGGTTATTTGCACGGGACTCCGCCAGCATCTCATTCCTCGGACACTTCAGGAGCATCCGCTTGAAGAGCCAATTCATCGGCACCTGGCGTCTCGTCAGCTGGGAGCTGCGCTCCACCAAGGGCGAGCCTTTTTACCCGCTGGGGAAAGACGCCGTCGGCCAGTTGATGTACAGCGCGGACGGCTACATGGCGGTGGTGCTCTCGAAGCCCGGAAGAGCCCCCTTCAAGTCGCCCTGGTTGATGGAAGGCACTACGCCTGAGAAGACCGATGCCATGGACAGCTATTCCTCCTACGCCGGCCGCTACGAAGTCCGTGAGCAGGAGGGCAAGGTGATCCACTTCGTGGAGCTGAGCCTCTTCCCCAACTGGATCGGCACGGCCCAGGAGCGCTTCTTCAAGCTGGAGGGAGACCGGCTCGAGCTGTCCGCGGCGCTTCCCATGAAAGACGGCATCGAACAGACCGTCGCGCTGGTCTGGCAGAAGACGGGTTGAGAGATCGCATCGGACAAACTCCGTGCACGGCTCTCAGGTAAAACCCTTAAAAACATGACAGGTGAAAACCTGACGGGATTGACGCGCAAATTTTGCTCACTCCGCACCCGGATATCCCGCTCATCGGCGATTCCACTACGCCTGGGATTTATGGCGTTCCGGATTTAGTCAAATCGATTTCGTCACACTGTATCGGCTTGTAAACGCCGCGATATATCCGCGCATTCTTTGCGTCGGTTCACAGTTTGGCGCACCGTCTTCATGAGATATAAGGAGGGGGAAATCCGCACCTGCTCGGGGAGCTTGGAGCGCGGTCATGCGCTGAGTACTTGAGGAGGCGTTGGAAATGGCTTCATCCGATCTTCTGTCCGGCCCTGGCTCTGGTCCCAGCGAGCCGGAGCGCCGCTCCACCGCCAAGGCCCTGGAGGTGCTCATCGTCGAGGATTCCCTCGCCGATGCGGAGATCAGCGTGCTCGGCCTCGAGGCCGCCGGCTTCAAGGTGCGCGCGCGGCGGGTGGAGACCCAATCCGATTACCTGCGGGAGCTGTCCGAACCCACGGACATCGTGCTCTCGGACCATTCCATGCCGGCCTTCGACGCCAAGCGCGCGCTGAAGCTGCTGCACGAGCGCGACCTCGACATCCCCTTCATCGTGGTCTCAGGCCGCATCGGTGAGTCCGCGGCGGTGGACCTCATGAAGGCCGGTGCCAACGACTACGTGCGCAAGGACAACCTGGAGCGCCTGGGGCCCGCCGTGCGCCGCGAGCTGGCCGAGGCCGATAACCGGCGCCGCGCGCAGCTCACGGCCGAGAAGCTGGACCGCCAGGAGCGGACCCTTGATACCCTCATGCACAACCTGCCGGGCATGGTCTACCGGCTGAAGCGCGACGGTGCCACCTGGCGTTTCGAGTTCGTGAGCGAGGGCTGCCTCGCCTTGACGGGCCACGAGCGCGAGACCCTGGTGGGCGGCAAGGGTCTCGAGATCTGGGCGCTGCTGCACGGCGAGCCCGATGGGGAACCGGTGGAGGCGCTCATGGCGGCCCTCGAATCCGACGGCGAGTTCACCCTGGAGCACCAGATCCGCTGCGCCAACGGCGACGTGAAGTGGGTCTGGCACCGGGGCACGGCGGTGGCCGGCGACCCGGAACATATAGAAGGCTTCATCGCCGACGTGACCCCCCAGAAGGTGGGCCAGGCGAAGCTCGACTACCTCGCCCACCACGACATGCTCACGGGCCTGTCCAACCGCATGGTGTTCGAGGAGGAACTGGGCCGGAGCATCGAGCGGGTGAAGCGCCATTTCCGCAACGGCGTGCTGCTGTTCATCGACCTCGACAACTTCAAGGAGATCAACGATTCCTGGGGCCACCAGTGGGGCGACGCCGTGCTGCGCGCCGTGGCCACCCGGCTCACCACCTGCAGCCGCAAGGGCGACATCCTGGCGCGGCTCGGGGGTGACGAGTTCGCCCTCGTCATGGACGACGACGAGAAGGCCGAGGAGATCGCCCAGAGCGTGCAGCGCATCCTGGACGAGGTCGCCAAGCCCATGAAGGTGCAGGGCCGCGAGATGACGGTCACCGCCAGCATCGGCGTGGCGCTGTTCCCGGAGAACGGCGAGGACGTGACGGCGCTCCTGCGCAATGCGGACGCGGCCATGTACGCCGCCAAGGAAGCCGGGCGCAACACCTTCCGCTTCTTCGCCAAGAAGATGAACGAGCGGGCCCGGAGCATGGCGGTGATGCGCGGCGCGCTGCGCCAGGCGCTCAAGAACGAGGAGTTCGAGCTGCAGTACCAGCCGGTGGTGAAGCTCGCCGACCGGCGCATCGTGAGCGTCGAGGCCCTGGCGCGCTGGAAGCGCTCCCAGAACGTCCTCATGACGGCGGAGCATTTCATCTCTTTCGCGGCGGACACCGGCATGGTGCGCGCCATCGACCGCTGGGTGGTGGGCGCCGTGTGCCGGCAGGCGCGGGAATGGCAGGATGCGGGCGTGCCCTTCGGCCGCATCGCCCTCAACCTCTCCGCCCAGACCTTCTACGAGCCCCGCATCGTGAGCGTGCTCGAGGCCGCCATGTCGGAGTACGGGGTGGATCCGTCCTGGCTGGAGGTGGAGGTGACGGAAGCCGTGCTCATGCAGGACATGATCGCGACCCAGGTGGTGCTGCAGAAGTTCGCGGACCTCGGCGTGGCGCTCACCCTGGATGACTTCGGCACCGGCTATTCCTCCCTCAACAACTTGCGCCGCTTCCCGCTCGACCGCCTGAAGATCGCGCGGGACTTCATCAAGGAGATCCCCTGGCAGGAAGGCGACGTGCAGATCTGCCGCACCATCCTGGCGCTGGCCTCGAGCCTGCACATCGAGGCGGTGGCGGAGGGCATCGAGAACCAGGAGCAGGCACTGTTCCTGCACCACGCCGGTTGCGAGTCGGGGCAGGGTTACTTCTTCGCCATGCCCCAGTCGGCGGAGGACGTGGCTGAGCTGCTGCGCGAGGGCGAAGTCAGCCTCGACCCGGAGCGTGCGGACCTCGTGGCGCAGCGGGAGAAAGAAGCGCGCCGCGTGAGCTAAAGGCGGCGGCGCCGGCTCCACGACGGACCAGGGGTTCTTCACGCGCCGGGGTATACTCGAAGCATGGCCAGGGGAGCCATTTGGGCGATGGATGGGGTGCCCGAGCCGGTCCGTTTCACGGGGCGGCTCGTAGTCGCGTCTTTGCTCCTTTCCCTGGTGGCCTACTTCGCGGCCCGCGCCCAGCCTCACCAGGGCTTCGTGCCCATCTGGCCCGAAGGGGGGCTCGGGCTCGCGCTCCTCTGGCGTCACGGCGCCCGGTACTGGCCTGCGGTCGTCATCTCCAACACGGTCCTGAGCTACACGGTGGGCACCCCGCTGCTCGCCGCCACCGGCGTCGGCTGGCTGCAGGTGCTGATCGTGGGCATCGCGCTCTACCTCCTGAAGCGCTGGCAGGTGAAGCCCGCCCTCGACGACCTGCGGCAGTTCGGCCTCTTCACGCTGGCCTGCGCCGTCGCCTCGTCCGTGGCCCTGCCCGTGTACGGCTTCCGCGTGGGGGTGGTGCTCCATTACCCGCAAGCGCTGGCCTTCGAGTTCGGGATGGACTACTTCGTCTCCTCGCTCTTCAGCTGCCTCATCTTCACGCCGTTGCTCGTGTCCGGTTCGTGGCGCATGTTCGCGAGCCCGCTACGCCGGGCCGGGCTGGTCCTGGCGTTGGCGGCCATCGCGATCGCGGCGGGCATCATCCTCAGCCTGCGCCCGGAGCTCCGGGACCGTTCGCTGTTCCTGCTGCTGCCTTTCGTGATGACCGCTGCCGTAGCCGGAAGGGTGGCCGGGGCGAGCGCGGCGGCGGCGCTGCTCACCCTGGTGTTCGTGGCCATGGACCGGATCGAGGCGGTGACCATCACCGACAACATCCTGCGCAGCACCTTCCTGGTGGTGGCGGCGATCACCGGTTACCTCCTGGCGGTGGTGTTCAGCGAGCGGGAGCGGGCCGCGGCGGAGATGGATTTCCGGGCGCGGCACGACGCCCTCACCGGCCTCATTAACCGCTACGAGTTCGAGAACCACCTGGCGCAGGCGCTCAAGGAGCGCGGCCGCCGTTATGCGCTGCTCTATCTCGACCTCGACCAGTTCAAGCTGGTGAACGACACCTGCGGGCATCTGGCGGGTGACCACATGCTCCACGAGATCGGTCTCACCATCCAGCGCGCGGCGCCCGAGGGTGCGGTGCTGGCCCGGCTCGGAGGCGACGAGTTCGGCTGCCTCCTGCACGACGCCTCCCAGGCGGAGGCCGCGGAGGCGGCGCGCAAGTTCCACGACGCCATCCGCGACTTCCGCTTCCAGGTGGGAGAACTCTCCTTCACCGTGGGTGTGAGCATCGGCGCGACCTTCCTCACGCCCGGTGACGGCGAGGCGGCGGACGACGTCTTAAGCCGCGCCGACATCGCCTGCTACACCGCCAAGGAGCACGGCCGCAACCGCACCCACATCTACAGCCCGGCGGACGAGAGCATGCACCGCCGGCACGCGGAGCTGCAGGAGCTGGCACAGCTGAAATCGGCGTTGGCTTCGGGGATGTTCAAGCTCAACGCCCAGCGCATCCTCCGCTTGGAGGGGCAGGGGCCGGAGACGCCTTTCTACGAGGTCTTGCTGAAGCACGCCGACGCCAACGCCCGCGGTGCCATCGAGGAGCTGCTCGGCATGGCGCGCCGTTACGGCCTCATCGGCGAGGTGGACCGCTGGGTGTGCGGCGAAGCGGCCAAGGTGTTGGCGCGCACCGGTGCCTTGGGGCTGCGGCTCTCGGTGAACGTGTCCGCCGCGACGCTCGAGAGCGAGGGGTTCACCGCCTATCTCGCGGCGCTCCCGGCGCAGCATGGCTTCGCGGCCGACCGCATGGTGCTGGAGATCACCGAGGCCGTGGCGGTGCAGAACTTGACGCGGGCGGTGGCGAGCCTCACGGCGCTGCGCAGCCAGGGTTTCGGCATCGCGCTCGATGATTTCGGCGCGGGGGTGGCGAGCTTCGGCTATCTCAGCGAGCTGCCGGTGACTCTGGTGAAACTCGACGGCCGCTTCGTGCGGGACCTGGCGAAGGACCCGGCGGCGGAAGTGGTGATCGGGGCCTTGGCGAAGCTCGCCAAGCTGCGCGGCATCCCCTGCATCGCGGAATGGGTGGAAGACAAGGCTTTGCTGCCCCGGCTCGCGGCCCTGGGGGTGGATTACGCCCAGGGCTACGCCATCCACCGGCCGGAGCCCTTGGAGACCCTGTCGCCGCGGAGGGACTCAGGTATCGTAGAGGCGGGGTGAATTGACCTTAAACCATTACGGGGAGCTGTCATGTCCGATCAGATCGTGGTCTCGGAAGGGATGCTGGATGCGCTGCGTGCCACCCGGCCTTGGGTGAAGTTCCTGTCGATCCTGGGCTTCGTGCTCTGCGCGTTCATGGCGCTCGCCGGCTTGGCGTTCTTGGGCGGGGCTGGGGCGAAGGCGGGACCCATGGCGGCCTTCGGTCCCGCGATAGGCGTGTTCTATCTGCTGTTTGTGCTGCTCTATTTTTTCCCCTGTCTGTACCTGCTGCGCTACGCGGGTGCTATCGCGCGTATCCCGGCGGAAGGGCAGCGAGCCATGGAGGAGGCCCTGGTCAAGCAGAAGTCCTTCTGGAAGTTCATCGGCATCCTCACCGCCGTCATGCTGGTGTTGGAGCTGCTCTTCATCGTGGGAGGCGTGTTCCTGGGCGTCGCCTTCGGCCTGCGCGGCCATTGAAGGCTGCCGCTCCTTGATCCGGAAGCCCCGCCTCGGCGGGGCTTCTCTTTTATCAGGGCGGTTCACGCCCTGATTCGATGCCGCGTCCGATTCGAGCGAGTCGCTGCCTGGAACTCACGGCAGACTGCACGGTCCATAGGGGTGACCCGTGCAGCCTGGAACGGGTCGAACCGGGGATAACCATCCACGAATCGTCCAGGCGAACCCGGAGCATCCATGAACTTCGATCCGCGGCCACTCGTCTTCGGTTTCCTCTCACTCACCGTCTCCGCCGCCGCGCTCGCCGCCGATGTGACGCCGGCGGAGGGCTTCATGCCGCGCGAGACCTTCGCGCCCTTCGTGTATCCCAATCCGGCGAACGCCTACCGTTCCGCCAGCGGCCTGCCGGGGCCGGATTACTGGCAGAACCGAGCGGATTACAAGATCCAGGCGAAGCTCGATCCTGCGAGCCGCCTGCTCACGGGTTCGGAAGTGATCACCTATACGAACCACAGCCCGGATGCCCTGGACGTGCTGTGGCTGCAGGTGGAGCAGAACCGCTACCGCCGGGATGCCCGCGGCGCCTTCGGCGGCGACGATTTCCCCACGGAGTTCACCGACGGCGAGCACATCGTGGCGGTGCAGCTGGAGGGGCCGGGCGGCAAGCTTCAAGACCTCCCCTGGCATATCTCCGATACCCGCATGCAGGTGGTGTTGCCCACGCCGCTCAAGCCCCATGACGGCAAGCTGAAGCTCCACATCCGCTGGAGCTATACGGTGCCTGGGGAGTTCGGCGGGCGCACCGACGTCACCCCCACCCAGAACGGCGACATCTTCGAGATGGCGCAATGGTATCCGCGGCTGTGCGTCTACGACGACCTGCGCGGCTGGGACACCCAGCCCTACCTCAACAGCGAGTTCTACCTGGAGTACGGCGACTTCGACTACGCCGTGACCGTGCCCTGGGACATGCTGGTGGTGGGCTCAGGCGAGCTCCTGAACCCGGCTGAGGTATACACCGCTACCGAGCAGGCGCGTCTCGCCCAGGCGCGGCAGAGCGATGCGACCGTGATGATCCGTTCTCCGGAGGAAGTGACGGACCCCGCCACCCGCCCGAAGCAGAGCGGCACCCTCACCTGGCGGTTCCGCATGCAGAACAGCCGCGACGTGGTGTTCGGCGCCTCCAAGGCCTACGTGCTGGATGCGGCGCGCATCAACCTCCCGGCCGGGAAGACCGCGCTCGCCATGTCCGCCTATCCGGTGGAGAGCGCCGGCCCCCACGCCTGGGGCCGTGCCACGGAATACCTCAAGTCCGCCACCGAGTATTTCTCGAAGCAGTGGACGCCCTATTCCTATCCTGTGGCCATCAACGAGGCCGGCTCCGCCGGCGGCATGGAATACCCGGGTCTCACCTTCGACGAGTGGGACCCGAAGCTCGCCCATGACGGCATCCTGCATCTCATCATCGCCCACGAGATCGGCCACAACTGGTTCCCCATGGTGGTCGGCAGCAACGAGCGGCGCGACGCCTGGATAGACGAGGGCTTCAACACCTTCATCGACGTCTACGAGATCGACGCGTTCAACCACGGCGAGTACGCGCCCAAGCGCGACGCGGAGTATGCCCCCGACACGGGCATCGCTCCCGCCGACCAGATCGCCAAGGTGATCGCCGACCCGGAGGCGCCGGCACCGATGACCGATGCGGACCAGATCCCGGAGAAATACCGGCACCCCATCACCTACTTCAAGTCCGCCTTCGGCCTCGTGCTGCTGCGCGAGCAGATCCTGGGCCCGGATATCTTCGACCCGGCGTTCCGGCGCTTCATCGCGGCCTGGGCCTACAAGCACCCGAGCCCCTCGGACTTCTTCCGCTTCATGGACAGCGAGGCGGGGGAGGACCTCTCCTGGTTCTGGCGCGGCTGGTACCAGCACAACTGGAAGACGGACCTGGCGGTGACGGGCGTGAAGCCCGTGAAGGGTGACTGGAAGAACGGCGCGGAAGTGACGGTGGCTTCCTTAGGTCAGCTGCCGCTGCCGGCGACGCTGGAGGTGGTCTACACCGACGGCAGCAAGCTGGATGTGCGCGTGCCGGTGGAGACCTGGCTGCAGCACACGAGCTTCGCCCTGGTGGTGGACGGCAATAAACCGGTGGCCTCCGCCACCCTCGACCCGCAACACGCGCTGCCGGACGCGGACCGGAGCAACGATACGTTCAGGGTGCAGTGACAGGCCACAGAAGACCCGGTTCCAGGACGCCCGGGAGTGGGTGTTGCCTGGAAGACGGGCCATGGTGGTAAGTCACCACTGCTGTAGTCGGACGTGCCGGGAGGGCGAGACGGCCCCGGTCTGACCGGGCCGTGCGAGGGCGGGCCTCGCCGTCCGCAGGCTGAGTATAGACGCCGGATCCGGGAACCACTTGGCGCGGGATTTGCTTCCCCGCGCCAAGCCGGTTTCCATAATCCTTCAGTGGACGTCCTTCGCCAGCCAGGCGTCCACGTCCGGCAGACGCTTCTCGCGCACCTCGGCGGTCTCCCGGATGGTGGCTTCGGCCCTGACCACGCCGCGACGGGCATCCGCGGGGATGTGCTGGTCGGCGTAGGCATCGAGCTTCGGGATCATCCCAGGGTCGCGCGCCTGGGAGGCCAGCGCCGGGACGTAGGTCATGCGCCCCGTGGGCTCGATCAGGGTGTCGAACACCGCCGCGTGGGTGGCGACGAAGTCCACCGCCATGTCGGGATAGTAGTGCGACACGGCCGCGACGATGCTCGGGCGCAGCGTGACAGGGGCTTCGTCCGTGAGCACGAGCGCCAGGGCGCGGCCGGCGAGGTCGCTGTCATGGGCCGAACCCAGGAGACTGTAGAGCTCGCTCTGCTCGAGGTTGGACTTCGCGCCCTTGGCGAGCCCGTGGAGCTCATCCCAGGTGGCGGCGTCGGCATGGTCGGCGACGATGTCGAGCACGTCGTGGCGCAGGTCCGGCGGGAGGCTGGCGGGATCCTTGAGGTAGGCGGCGAAGCGGGTCCTGGCCTCGGAGATCACCGCCGGGTCGTTGAACTCGCCCAGGCCCGTGAGCAGGTCGTTGCGCAGCAGCGTGACGTTCTGGTCCTCGCCGGGCTTGGCGGTCCAGCCGAGCTTCGCGAGCACGGGATCCAGGAGGCTGCGGCAATAGGCCTGGAAGGCCGTCTGTCCGGGCAGCCCTTCATATATGAAGTTGAGGCGGCGCAGGCGCGCGATGGCCTGGCTCAAGACGGTGGGATCGAGGTCGGGTGTCACGTGGCTCGTGAGCGCGAGGAAATCGCTCAAGGGCTCGTAACCCGCGTTGCCGAGCGCCAGGCTGTCGTTGAGCAGGCCCAGCTGGTCGGCGGGTTTCAGCACCTGGAAGTCCGCGGCCACTTTCTGGAAGGAAGCGGCGTCGTAGAGAGTGCGGAAATAACCGGTCTGGCCGGCATTGACCACGGCCAGGCTGCCTGCGGGCACGGGCACGTCCGCCGGCTTGTCGGTAGACACGAGCCCCTGCCAGAGCACGGTGCCCGAGGCCGAAGCCACGGTGACGGGCACGTGCCAGTCGCCGCCGGCCTTGCCGGAGTCGTCCACCGCGAAGCGGTCTTGGTTCAGGTGGATGCCGTCCGCGGTGGCGCTGACCCGTATCAGGGGGATGCCGGCCTGCAGGGTGAAGTCGTGGGCCACCTGGGTCACGGGCAGGGGTGCGGTCTTGTCCAGCTCCCGCCACAGGTCGTCGGTGACGCTGTTGCCGTAGGCATGGGCCTTGAGGTACTTGCGCACACCATCGCGGAAGGCATCGGCACCCACGTATTGCTCGAGCATGCGGATGACCGACATGCCCTTGCGGTAGGTGATGGTGTCGAAAGCCTGATCCGCCTGCAGCACGTCATGGATGGGGGTGATGATGGGATGGGTGCCCGTGCGGGCATCGAGCCGCATGGCGGCTTCCTTGGAGTTCAGGGAATCCAGCCACAGGTCCCACTCGGGGTGGAAGTGGTCCGGCGCCTTGTTCTCCATCCACGAGGCGTAGCCCTCGTTCAGCCACAGGTCGTCCCACCAGGCCATGGTGACGAGGTCGCCGAACCACTGGTGGGCCATCTCATGGGCCACCACGGTGTACACGCGGCGTTCGTCGGCCTGGGTGGAGATGCGCGGGTCGAGCAGCAGGTCGTATTCGAAATAGAAGATGGCGCCCCAGTTCTCCATGGCGCCGAAGGTCTGGCTCTCCCCGGGCCCGGCGATGAGATCCAGCTTGGGTAGCGGGTATTTGATCGCGAAGTAGTCCTCGTAATAGGGCAGCAGGTGCGCGGCGGCATCCAGGGCGTATTGCCCCTGGGCGGTGTCGCCGCGCTTCACCACCACGCCCACGTCCACGCCGTCGACGTCCCGGTGGATGCGCTCGAAGTCCCCCAAGCCGAAGAACAGCAGGTAGGAGGACATCTTCGGGGTCGCGGCGAAAGTCACGCGCTCCAGGCCCTTGCCGAGCTTCACGGTCTTGGCGACGGGCATGTTGGAGAGGGGCATCAGGTCCGCGGGCACCGTGGCCGTGAGGCTGAAGCTGGCCTTGGGCTCGGGCTGGTCCCAGCAGGGGACGAAGCGGCGGGCATCGGAGTTCTCGAACTGGGTGAAGAGGGCGCGCTGCTTGCCTTTCGGCGTGTCGTAGTCCAGCGCGAACAGCCCCGCGGCATGCAGGTTGATCCTGCCCGTATAGTCGATGCTGAGCACGTGGTGGCCCACGCTCACAGGTGAGCTGAAGGTGAGCGTCGCTACCCCCTCGTCCTTGTCGAAGGTGACCCCGGGGGCCTTGGCCGCGCCCTTCAGGCTCACGCGCTTGAAGTCCAGGTCCGCGGCGTTGAGCTGGATGGTCTTGGTGGCCTGCTTCACGTCCAGGTCGATGCTCACGGAACCCGTGAACGTCAGCTTGGCCGCGTCGGGCACGATGGACAGGCTGTAGTGGGTGGGCACCACGTCGTCCGGGAGCACGATGCGGTCCGCCGCCGAGGCGGAGGCCGAAGCCAGGAGCAGGGCGGGGATCAGGATGCTGGATTTCATGGTGTCCTACCTCATTAGATTTCGCTCGCGTACCGGGTGCCGGACGAAGCTCGGCCATGGTACCCCAACCCAACTTTTGACCGGCCGTGAAACGAAGGTTCCCGTCGGGGCGCTTACCTAATAGGATGGTCCTGTATGACACCCCAAGCCCCTGCCAGACGCTTCTCCGCCGTGATCGTGCTGATCCGGGCCGCGGGACCTAAGGCCATCAACCCCTGCGTGGTGGTGCCGGCATCCATCGTGGCGGCGCTGCGCCAGGAGTCCGGCAAGAACCAGTCCCTGCCGGTGCGGGCCACCGTCCAGGGAAAGCCCTTCAAGGCCAACGTGATGCGCTACCTCGGCGCCTGGCGGCTGTATCTCAACGGCATCACGCGCAAGGCCGCGGGCGTCGGCCCCGGGGACCGGGTGAACGTCACCCTACGCCACGACCCCGCGCCGCGCCGGGAGAAGATGCCCAAGGCTTTCGCCGCCGCCCTGGCCCGGGACCCGAAGGCGCGGGCGGCTTTCCAGGCACTCGCTCCCTCCCGCCGCAAGGAGCTCCTGCGCTACCTCAACAACCTGAAGCTCGAGGAGAGCGTCAAGCGCAACCTGGCCAAGATGCTGCGCTATCTCAAGGGCCAGGAGACCGGGTCTTCACCCAAGGGCCTCTACCGCACCTGAGGAGTCGGGCGCACGCCGGCGCTGCATAAACGCAGGTGTTGCTCTGGCGCGGGCGGCATCCCCATAATCGGCCAGGGGCCGATGGGCCTGCTTTGGATGCCACGCAGGGATGCCTTCTGTGCGGGGTATGGATGGGGGACCTGGGGAAAGCCTGGCAGGATTTCTGGAAGGCGCCGGACGCCGCCATGCTGCTCTCGGGCGGCGAGGGCGAGCGCCAGGTGGCCAACGTACGGGTGGTCGTGGTGGCCTTCCTGCTCGTCATGCCCGTCTACCGCCTCCTGGTGTACCCGCCAAACCCGGAGAACTTCTGGGGTTTCATCGTGGCGCTTTGCGCCATGGGCCTGTCGGTTTATATCTTCGCGTGGCTGCGCTTCCACACCTACCGGCCCTGGTTCGGCTTCCTGACCTCGACCCTGGACGGCTCCATCGTGAGCCTCGCGCTCGTGGTGTTCGTGATCACCGGCTCGCCGCTGGACGGGGTCAACGACAAGATCACCTTCGAGGTCTATTTCCTCGCGATCATGGCCATGAGCCTGCGTCAGGACCGGCGCATCTGCCTGCTGGTGGGGGCGTTCCTGGTGCTGCAGTACGGCCTGCTCTCGCTCTACGTGGGCACCCACTACGACGTGAAGGCGCTCTACGCGCACTACCACTACAACGGCGCCTATGACGTGGCGGACCAGTGGACACGCATCATCCTGATGGGCTCGGCCACCTTCATCGCCTATGCCTACGTGGTGCGTTCCCAGACGCTCGTCAACCGCGCCATCCGCGATCCCATGACCGGGCTCCTGAACCGTGGCTATTTCGACACCCTGTTCGCCTACGAGATCGACCGTGCCAAGCGCTACCAGCAGCGCTTCGCGGTGCTACTGGTGGATGCGGACCACTTCAAGCGCATCAACGACAACCATGGCCACGCAGCCGGCGACGCCTCCCTGAAAGCCCTGGCAGGCCTCTTGCAGCGAAGCCTCCGGGAGAGCGACATCGTGGTGCGCTTCGGGGGCGAGGAGTTCGTGCTGCTGCTGCACGACACCGATGCCGAGGCGGCGCTGGCCAAGGCCGAGTCCCTGCGGGAGGCCACGAGCCGGCTCGTGGTGGGGGCACCCCAGTACGCCATCCAGTTCACCCTGAGCGCCGGCATCGCCATCTACCCGGAGGACGGCACAGTGGCCCATGTGCTGCTCTCCCGAGCGGACCAGCGGCTCCTGCTCGCCAAACAGGGCGGCCGCAACCGGGTAGTGGGCCGGGATCCCCGGCCTTAAGACGGCTTCCCGGGAACCCTCGGGCCCCCGTCAGGGTCCCTTAATAGAAGGCGTGTCCGGCCAGCCCCTTGGCCGGACAGCCGGATTGCGGGTAAAGTCCGGTGCTCGCTTCCGGCGTGTTTAGGTCCGCCTCTCTATATAAATGACACCACGAGGGATCACGCGATGTTCAAGAATCTCGCCTACGGTTTCGTCGGAGCAGCGGTGGTAGCCGCCGCTGCCTCTTCCCCCGTGCTGGCCGACGGCACGCCGGGGGCCGCCACCGCGGCCGCCCCGAGCGCCGCCTCCTATGCGGCGGCCCAGGTGGCGCTGTTCACGCCGGCCAACCCCTTCTATGCCCCGAGCACGCTGCCGCTGCAGGCGCCGCCCTGGGACAAGATCAAGGACAGCGACTACGAGCCGGCCCTGTTCGCCGGCATGCAGCAGCAGCTCGCTGAGGTGGATGAGATCGCCAACAATCCGGACGCGCCCACCTTCGACAACACCATCGTGGCCATGGAGAAGACCGGTCAGCTGCTGAACCGCGTCGGGCTCGCCTTCAACACCGTGACCGGCGCCAACACCGACGATGCCCTGCAGAAGGTGCAGGAGGACACGGCCGCCCCGCTGCAGGCGACCCAGGACGCCATCAACCTCAACAGCAAGCTCTTCAAGCGCATCGAGACGCTGTATGACGCGCGCGCGAGCCTGAAGCTCGACCCCGAGCAGTCCCGGCTCCTCTACTGGTACTACACCGAGGCGGTGCTGGCCGGCGCCAAGCTCTCCGACACCGACAAGGACCAGCTCAAGAAGCTGAACGGCGAGGAAGCCGACCTCGTCACCAAGTTCCAGAACCAGCTGCTGGCCGCCACCAAGGCCGGCGGCCTCGTGGTGGACGACAAGGCCGAGCTCGCCGGTTTGAGCGACGCGCAGATCGACGCCGCCGCCCGGGCAGCCAAGGCCCGCGGCCTCGAGGGCAAGTGGGTGATCCCGCTGCAGAACACCACCCAGCAGCCCTTGCTGCAGTTCCTCACCGACCGCGCCACCCGCGAGAAGCTCTTCAAGGCCTCGTGGACCCGCACCGAGCACGGCGACGCCAACGACACCCGTGCCACCATCCTCAAGATCGCCGGGATCCGGGCCGAGAAGGCCAAGATCATGGGCTTCGACAACTACGCGGCCTGGAAGCTCCAGGACCAGATGGCGAAGACCCCGGCGGCGGTGGACAAGTTCCTGGGTCAGCTCATCCCGGCCTCGGCGGCCCGCGCCCGTGTGGAAGCCGCCGACATCCAGGCGATGATCGACAAGGAACACGGCGGCTTCAAGCTCGAACCCTGGGACTGGGAGATCTACGCCGAGAAGGTGCGTAAGGCCAAGTACGACCTGGACGATGCTGAGGTGCGGCCTTACTTCGAGCTCGACAACGTGCTCAAGAACGGCGTGTTCTACGCCGCCAACCAGCTCTACGGCTTGACCTTCAAGGAGCGCCACGACCTCCCGGTGTGGCAGCCGGACGTGCGCGCCTTCGAGGTGCACGACAAGGACGGCAAGCTCTTGGCGCTGTGGTACTGCGACTACTTCAAGCGCGACAACAAGCAGGGCGGCGCCTGGATGTCCAACATGGTCAACCAGTCGAAACTGCTCGGCACCCAGCCCGTGATCTACAACGTGGCGAACTTCACCAAGCCGGCGCCCGGACAGCCGGCGCTGTTGAGCTTCGACGACGTGACCACCATGTTCCACGAGTTCGGCCATGCCTTGCACGGCATGTTCGCCGACCAGGTGTACCCGACCCTCTCGGGCACCGCCGTGGCGCGTGACTTCGTGGAGTTCCCCTCGCAGTTCAACGAGAACTGGGCGCTGTACCCGAAGGTCTTCGCCCACTACGCGGTGAATTACAAGACCGGCAAACCCATGCCCAAGGAACTGGTGGCCAAGATCAAGAAGGCCGCCAAGTTCAACAAGGGCTATGCCAGCCTCGAGGCCTACGAGGCCGCGTTCCTGGACATGCAGTGGCATGAGCTGACCCCGTCCGAGGTGCCGACCGACGTGGACAGCTTCGAGAGCGCGGCGCTCGCCAAGGACGGGGCGGATCTGCCGGCGGTGCCCTCGCGCTACCGCTCGAGCTACTTCGCCCACATCTGGAGCAACGGCTACGCGGCGGGCTACTACGCCTACGCTTGGACCCAGATGCTGGACCACGACGCCTACCACTGGTTCCTGGAGCACGGCGGGCTCAGCCGCGCCAACGGCCAGCGCTTCCGCGACATGATCCTGTCGCGGGGCAACACCGAGGACTATGGCACCATGTTCAAGGCCTTCCGCGGCCGCGACCCGAGCATCCAGCCCTTGCTGGAGGATCTGGGCTTGAAGGACAAGAACTGAAGCGCGACGGCGCTTTTGGGAAAAGGGAAGGGGCCGGTACATGCCGGCCCCTTTCTTTTATGGAGCTACCCCGATCCTAAGTCAGTGGAACTGGTGACGCCACTTGGCGGGCTGGTCTTCCGGCAGGAGCTCGATGCCCACCACGTAGCAGGAGTCGTGGTCGCAGGCCGCGACCGTGCGGGCGATGCCCTTCAGGCTGTGGGCCCCGTCCTGGCCCTGCAGGCTCAAGGAGATGTCCAGCACCTCACCCAGGGCCACCGGGTTGTCGGAACGGATGTACATGCCCCGGGGGCCGACGTCCGCCACCTTGGCGTAGATCTTGGCTTCCACCACGGGCTCACCGTGGATGTCCAGGGGGGCGATGATGGCGAGCTCTTCCGTGTGCAGGCTGGGGAGGTTGCGGCGCTGTTTGCGGAGCATGGAATCCTCGATCAGTATGCAGTGGTCGTCGGCCATTCCGACGGCGCCTAGGATGCCGTCTAGGGTGTTCACCCACTATCGGGAAGCACCTGAAATGCGTCTAAGGGATTCCCCGGGTAGATATGTAATATCGGCAGGTCTGGGCGTGGGTATACTGCCGGGCCCGGTACGGAGGGTGGAACATGGTGCATGAAGGCAGCTGTCACTGCGGCAAGGTGCGCTATCAGGTGGATGGGGAATCCCCCGAGGTGACGGAGTGCAACTGCTCCATCTGCCAGCAACGGGGTTACCTGCTCTGGTTCCTGCCCGGAGACAAGCTCAAGCTCCTCACGCCAGAATCGGAGCTGCGCTACTACACTTTCAACACCCACAAGATCAAACACTACTTCTGCCCGGAATGCGGCTCGGCCCCCTTCGGCATGGGCCAGGACGGGAAGGGCAATCCCATGGCGGCGGTGAACGTGCGCTGCCTGCAGGACGTGGACCTGAAGGCGCTCAAGATCAAATCCTTTGACGGGAGGAAACTCTGATGGGGCCGGGCGAACTCCTGCGCTGGCAGTGGCAGGCCTATCCGGGTAACCATGTCACGCGTGTCAACCTGCTGCTGCACATCTTCACGGTGCCGTTCTTCTGGGCCGGCACCGTGCTCATGCTCCTGGCCCTCCTGAGCCTCAGTTGGCCGCCGCTGATCTTCGGGTCCGTCTGCATCCTGGTGCCGCTCATCGCCCAGGGCCGGGGTCACAAGCTCGAACCCATGCCGCCGGCCAAGTTCACCGGCCCCTGGAACTTCGTCGCGCGGCTCTTCCTGGAGCAGTGGATCACCTTCCCGCGCTTCGTCCTCACCGGCGGCTGGTGGCGGAACTACAGGTCGGGCTGAAGCATGCCGGCCAAGAAGAAGACCAAGCGAAAATCCACCAGGAGAAAGACGACGGATCCGGGCTTCCGCCAGGCGGAGGCAGCCTTGCGCAAGCACGCTCTTGCTTATCCCGGAGCCTACGAAGAGTTCCCCTGGGGCGAGCGGGTCATCAAGGTGAACAAGAAGATCTTTGTGTCCCTGCATGGGGACCGGGAGACCTTGCGGGTCACCACCAAGCTGCCCCAGTCCTACGGGGCGGCGTTGCTGGCGCCTTTCGCGAAACCCACGCACTATGGTCTCGGGAAAAGCGGGTGGGTGACAGCCTCGTTCCGGAAGGGGGACTACCCGCCTTTCGACGTGCTGAAGAGCTGGATAGAAGAGAGCTACAAGGCCATAGCTCCCAAGCGTCTAGTCGCAGGACTTTAAAGATCGTCTTCTAACCCTCCCTGGTGTCTTGACCAGCCCCCACATCCATGTGGGGGCGCTCGACCGGGCCGATATGCCACCGGCATATCGGCGGGAGCCCCGGTCTCGCCCCAAACGGCTGGTGGCAGGGCTTCAGGTGTAGGGATTCCCCTACAGAACGCTCCTGGGGGCGGGGGCTATAATCCGTCCAGCGCCCATGGCGACTCCGGTCAGGGAGATACCGGATATATATAGATGTTCTGGATGGCTCCAGGGAGGGCAGTCGTGAAACGGTCCATCGTCTTCGTCCAGCTCCTGCTGATACTCCTGCCCGGCGTGGCGGGCATCTTCCTCCTGTCGCGCGGTTTCGGGATGCCCATCCCCTACATCGAATACGGTGCCACCGAGACCTGGAACATGGCCGTGGGTGCCGTGCTGCTTGCGGTGAGCCTCGCCACCGCGTTCTTCTGGCTCGCGGGCCGCGTGGGCCGCAAACGCCGCCAGTCGCGGCCACGTCATCCCGACATCACCACGTCGCGTGGCCTGAAGGGCTGATCCGCTCTTAAGCCGGCGCCTGCCCGGACTCGAGCCGCTCGCGCGTCCTGAGCTCCGGGAACCAGCGCATCCACAGCGCCACCACGATGAGCGTACCGATGCCGCCGATGACCGTGGCGGGCACGGCGCCGAACCACTGGGCGGTGACGCCCGATTCGAATTCCCCCAGCTGATTCGACGCATTGATGAAGATGGAGTTGACGGCGCTCACGCGCCCACGCATCTCGTCCGGCGTCTCGAGCTGCACCAGGGTGCCGCGGATGACCATGCTCGGCAGGTCAAGCGCCCCCAGCGCGATGAGCGCCGCGAGGGACAGGGGGAACGAGGTGGACAGGCCGAAGACGATGGTGGCGATGCCGAAGCCCGCCACCGCATAGAACATGGTGTGGCCCACGCGCCGCACCAGCGGATAATGCGTGAGCCAGACGGACATGGCGAGCGCGCCCACCCCCGGCGCGGCCCTCAGGAGCCCGAGTCCCCAGGGGCCGGTGTGCAGGATGTCCCGGGCGAACACCGGCAGGAGCGCCGTCGCGCCCCCCAGTAGCACCGCGAAGAGGTCCAGCGAGATGGCCCCCAGGATCACGGGTCGCTGGCGGATGAAGCCGATGCCCGCGAACAGGGTGCGGAAGGTGGCGGGTTCGCGCTTCTGGGGCGGCGCCTCGGTCTTGAGCCGCCACATGAGCAGCACCGCGGCGAGGCACAGCAGCGCGGAGAGGCCGTACACCACGTCGGCGCCAGCCACATACAGCAGGCCACCCAGCGCCGGCCCCATGATGGTGGCGGCGAGAAACGCACCGGAGTTCGCGGCCACCGCCCGTGGGAAGACGGTGGGTGGCACCAGGCTCGGCAAGAGCGCCAGCATGGTGGGGAATTCCACCGCCTTGGCGCAGCCGATCACCAGGATCATGGCGAGGATCGCGGGTTCGTCGAACCAGCGGAACAGGCTGCCGATCGCGAGCGCCACCATGGCGGCGCACTCCAGTGCCTGGCAGGCGATCACCATGCGGCGGCGTTCGTATCGGTCCGCCATATGACCCGCCGGCAGGGCCAGCAGCAGGGCCGGGAGGAATTGCACCAAGCCGATGATGCCGAGATCCAGCGCCCGGTGGGTGAGGGCGTAGATCTGCCAGCCCACCGCCACCGATACCATCTGGTACGCGAAGCTGGAGGCGACGCGCGTGCACCAGAACCTCACGAACCCGGGGTGCCGGAGCAGCGAATCGCCGTTTTCGGAAGCGCTTGTCTTGGCCATGGATGCTTTAGCCTTTGTGGGTGTAGTTTAAGTGAGTCCCGTGCTGGCGGATCACCGCAGAGTGGGAATAGCGGCCGGTCCCAGCCGGTCATCTTGGATATCGCTTGAGCGCAGAGCTCTGCCGGGGAGGTCCCATGCGAGGCTTCATCTTCTGTCTGCCGTTGCTGCTCTTGGGGGCTTGCGCGGCCACCCCTTACCAGCCCGTCAACGCCAACGGCTACGGCTATGTGGACCAGGAGGCCGCCGCCGACGCCTGTGACGTGGTGTTCGTGGCGAACAGCGCCACCTCCCTGCAGCAGACGCGGGATTTCGCACTGCTGCGCGCGGCGGAGATCGGGGCGGCAGCGGGTTATCGCTACTTGCGCGTGAAGCAGGACAAGAGCGGCACCATCATGGTGGCTTCGGTCCGCAGCAGCGGGGCCTATGCGGCGCTGGGTGACGCCAGTTCCACCCAGGGTTCCGGAATGGGCATGGGCATGGGCATGGGTATGGGCATGTACGGCGGCGGGACGGGGAGCTACGGTGGAGGTGGGAGTCTGCCCACGGGTTCGAACGGCGGTGGAGGCACACCGGCCCACGCCGCTGTGCTCTCGGTGCATTTCTCCAAGGACAGTGGTGACGGCGCCGAAGAGATAGCCGCGTTGCTGACGCGGTTGCGAGCCCAATATAAGTTGCCGGCCGGGAGCGGCTCCTGAAGGACGCCGTCCGGATATCTCTGTCGACTGCCCCATGGAAACGTCCGCTGCATGACACGCATGCACTGAGGCTTTCGGCCCCGTCGCCCCTATCAGGGGCGACGGGGCACGGTCTTTATAGGCTCTCCCCGGCATGAGGTTTCAACCTTATGTCAGGTCTGTTAAATTCATCGCATGAGGATATGTATGGCAGGGAGCCATGGGCCAGAGGGCCCAGGCGGCCGTACTTTTCCCTCTCCCTACCCCAGAGCCAGGCAGGTCCAGCCATGAACAAGACCCTCGTCCCCGCGCTCCTGGCGTCCGCCTTGGCCGCCGCCGCCCTCGGGGCAGGCGCTGCCAACACGGCCGCCAACAAGGTGCAGAACGCCGTCAACAGCCAGGAGCAGGCCGACAAGGCCGCCGCCGCCTCCCAGAAGAAGATCGACAAGGTGGCGACCGGCAACCAGGACATGCTGAACCAGTATCTGGACGTGACCCAGCGCTACGACGAGATGCGCAACTACGACGACCAATTGCAGCAGATCATCCAGGCCCAGACGGACGAGATGAACTCCCTGAACACCCAGATGTCGCAGGTGGGCGACGTGCAGAAGAACCTGCCGCCGCTGATGCTGCAGATGGCCGACAGCCTGGCGCAGTTCGTGAAGCTCGACATCCCCTACCGCACCGACGAGCGCAGCGCCAAGATGCAGCAGCTGCATGCGCTCCTCAGCAACCCTTCGGTGGCGATCACCGACAAGTTCCAGCGCCTGGTGCAGGCCTATAAGGACGAGATCGCCGCCGGCAAGACGGTGGAAGCCTATCGCGGTGAACTGTCGGAGGAGGGCAAGACCCTGACGGTCAACTTCCTGCGCGTCGGCCACCTGCTGCTCGCCTACCAGACCCTGGACGGCAGCGTGACCGGTTACTGGGACAAGGCCGGCCGCAAATGGACCGTGGACAACGACTACAAGAGCGGCGTGGCTGAGGCCCTCGCCATCGCCAACAAGCAGGCGGCGCCGGATCTCATGCAACTGCCCGTGGAAGCCCCGGAGGTGAGCAAATGAAGACCTCCCTCCACCTCCTCGGCCTGGCTCTCGGCCTCATCACCGCCACGGCCGCCTGGTCCGCTGACCAGGCCGCCGGCAACCTCGACCAGCTGCTCGACCAGGTGCGCAACGCGGCGCAGCAGAACAGCGCCTTGAGCCAGCAGCGCGAGCAGCAGTTCAATGCCCAGGCCGCCCAGCAGGCGCAGATCCTCGCTACCGCGAAGGAGGCCCTCGCCGCCGAGCAGACGCGCAACCAGCAGCTGCAGGCGCAATTCGACGCCAACAAGACGCAGCTCGACAACCTCATCAACCAGTTGCATACCCGCGAGGGCGATTTCAGCCAGGTGTTCGACAACGCCCGCCAGGTGGCGAGCGACCTCAAGGTCACGCTGGACGACTCGCTGGTCTCAGCCCAGTACCCGGGTCGCGGCGTGTTCCTGGCGCGGCTTGCCGAGAGCCGCGACCTGCCGGCGCTGGACGACCTGCGCAAGCTCTGGTTCCAGATGCAGCAGGAGATGATCGCCGAAGGCCAGGTGGCGAAGTTCCCGGCCACCGTGACCCACGAGGACGGCTCCCAGGAGAAGGTGGACGTGGTGCGCGTCGGCGTGTTCGATGCCGTCAACGGCGACAGTTTCCTGCGCTACCTGCCTGAGACCGGCGCTCTGGTGCAGCCCGACCGCCAGCCTGCCAGCCATTGGCGCAGTCTCGCGGCCGGCCTGACTGCGGCCACCTCGGGCGTCGTGCCCATGGCCGTGGATCCGAGCGGCGGCGACCTGTTGCGCAGCCTCGCTGGCGAGGCGAGCTTCTTCGAGCGCGTGGGCCAAGGCCATACCATCGGCTGGCTGATCCTGGTGCTAGGCGCCATCGGCCTGTTCATCATCCTGGAACGCGGCGCCTACATCATCCGCGTCGGCGGCAAGATCAAGGTGCAGATGAACTCCAGCAAGGCGGACCTCGGCAACCCGCTGGGCCGCATCCTCTCGGTGTTCAACGAGAGCAAGGCCGACGACGCCGAGACCCTGGGGCTGCGCCTGGACGAATCGCTGCTGCGTGAACGGCCGGTGATCGCGGCGCGCATCGGGCTGCTCAAGATCCTCGCCCTGGTGTCGGTGGTGCTCGGCCTGCTCGGCACGGTGGCGGGCGTCATGAACACTTTCCAGGCCATGAACCTGTTCGGCGTGGGCAGTAACCTGGTGGCGAGCGGCATCGCCACGGCCCTGGTGCCCACCTGGCTCGGCCTCATCGTGGCAGCCGTGCTCTTGTTCTGCCACGGCCTGCTCGCGAGCCGCAGCGACGAGCTGATGCACACCCTGGAGCAGCAGAGCGCCTCCATCCTGGCGGCACGGGCCGAGAAGCTCGCTGCCATGCGGGGCGCCAAGTAATGGGATTCTTCTCCGGCTTCGGAGATCTCTTTGCTGCGGGCGGGGTCCTGTGGCTGCTGTTCCTGCTGGCCGTGCTCCTGTGGACGCTCATCGTGGAGCGCTACTGGTATTTCTACTTCGACTTCCCCGCGGCCCAGGAGATCGCCCTGCGTCGCTGGAAGCGGCATGCCGGCGGGGATATCAAGTCCGCGCGTCGCGCCCGCGGCCAGATCGTGGCGGACGTGTTCGCCGAGACCCACCGTTCGGTGAGCTTCATCGAGACCCTCATCCTGGTGATCCTGCTCTTGGGGCTGTATGCCTCCGTGGGCGGCCTGATGCGGGTGCTGGACGCCTTCCCCGTGGGCGGCGCGGCCGGCCAGCAGCTCGTGGCCCGGGGCATCGCCGCGGCCGCGGTGCCGGCTGTCGCCTCCGGCGCCCTCGTGGTGGCAGCGTTGTTCTTCAACCGCGCCCTGCGCGACCGCGCCGACGTGGAGACCCGTCTCCTCGCTGACCGGCTGCGGCGCGGCTAGAGGCCGATCCATGCTCCGCTACGCCGGTTCCCTCACGCTCGGCCTGCTCGCGGTGCTCACCGTGTTCGTGGCCATCCAGAGCTTCGTGGTGGGGCGCCAGTTCCAGCAGAACCTCGGTGCCGCCGCCGATACGGGCGGAGGCGTGGTGAACCTCAACAACCAGAACTCCCTCGCCGCCCAGATCTCGGCCTTGCCCGACAAGCCCGGTACCGTCCGCACGCCGCCGCTGCCGGGGGGAGGCGCGCTCGGGCAGGTGGAGACGGACATCCCTGCGCCCTCCATGGCGCTGCCGAGTTTCAAGCCACCCTTCGCGGCCGTGGCAGCCTCGGCGCAACCGGAGGAAGAGGCCGCTCCGGAGAACTCGCAGACGGCGGGTGGGCAGGCGGCCCAGCAGCAACCCGTGCTGGCGGTGGGCGACATCGTACTGGTCGAGCGCGTGGAGCCCAAGTTCCCGGTCCAGGCGGTACGCGAAGGCATCGATCAGGGCTCGGTCACCATCAAGTTCACGGTGGAGACCGACGGCAGCGTCTCCAACCCGACGGTCACCGACGCCAAGCCGCGCCGCGGCATCTTCGACGACGCGGCGCTACGCGCCGTGGCGAAGTGGAAGTTCAAGCCGCTGCCGGCTCCCCGCGACACCGCGGTGACCGTGGACTTCAGTAACGGTGGCGGCTGATGGATGCGCGCCGCCTGATCCTGGTTTCGGTGTTCTCGAGTCTATTGCTCGGCCTGGCGGCGGAGGCTTCTGCCGACACGACCCTGAACCAGGGCCTCATCTCCAGCTCCATCTTCCGCAAGATGCGTGGCGTGCAGAACATGATCCGTGGCGGCCAGTACAGCGACGCCCAGAGCCAGCTCAGTTACCTGCAGGGAGTGACCACCAGCAGCTATGAGGCGGCGGTGGTGCGCGAGCTCTACGCCGACTACTACATCGCCCGCGGCGACTATGCCAATGCGCTCAATGCCCTGCAGCCGGTGATGCAGCAGAACATCCTGCCGCCAAACGAGCAGCACGATGCCGAACTCACCTACGGCAAGCTGCTGGTGGGCAACGGCCAGTATCAGCAGGGCCTGGACGCGATGCGCAGCTGGCTGCAGGGGGCACAGAACCCGAGCCCGGATGCGCTCGTCACCCTGGCCCAGGCCTATGCCCAGACGGGGCAGTGCCGCCAGGCGATCCCCTATGTGAAGCGCGCCATCGAAGCGGCCTCCGATCCCCAGCAGGATTGGTTCCAGCTCTGGATCGCCTGCCAGTACGACATCCACGACTACGCAGGCGCGGCCGAAGCTCTGCAGGCGACCCTCGGCAAGTTCCCCGACCAGGCGCAGTACTGGCAGCAGCTCGGCGAGGCCTATGCCCAGTCCGGCGACAATTCCAAGGCGCTCGCGGTCTACGCGCTCATGCACAGCCAGGGGCTGATACGCCAGGCCCAGGACTACCTGTCGCTGGCGACGCTCTACATGCGCAACGGCCTGCCGTTCCAGTCCGCGGGCGTGCTGCAGGAAGGCCTGCAGTCGGGCGCGCTACCGGCGACGGAAGCGAACTACATGCTGCTCGCCTCCGCCTGGCAGAGCGCCGGCGACATGGAGCATACCGTGGCGGCGCTCTCGGAAGCAGTGAAGGTGGCGAAGGGCGGTGACGCCTATGTGGCTCAGGCGCAGATCTACGAGTCCCGTCATGAATGGCTATCGGCCATCGACACCGCCAAGAAGGCGCTCGCCAAGGGCAACCTGAAACGTCCTGGCGAAGCCTGGCTGCTGCAGGGTGTGGCCGAGATACAGAACCGTCAGGTCGACGACGGTACCGCCGCCCTGCGCGAGGCGCTGAAGTACGACGAGAGCCGTCCCCAGGCGGAAGCCTGGCTGCGCTACCTCAGCAGCCGCGGAGCGGGCTGAAGTCCCTCAAGCCGCTTCCGGCTCACCGCAGGCAGCGAGAATGCAGGTGCGCACCGCCCGGCGGAGCTCCCGGGCATCGTCGCCGCTCTTGCCCGCGGGGCTGATGGCCGGCAGCACTTCCACTTCCAGCGATCCTGCACGCGGCCACCAGACGTGTGCCGGCAGGATCGCGCGTGCGCCGCGGATGGCGATGGGTACCACCGGCATCCCGGCGCGGGTCGCTGTCATGAAGGCGCCCAGGTGGAAGGGGCGCAGACCCGCTTCGGGTTTGAACGTGCCTTCCGGGAACATGCCGAGGCAGGCCCCGTTGCGGGCGAGCTGGATCAGCCGCGAGGCGGTGCCCTGGGCCGATTTCTTGTCGAAGCGGTCCACGAACTCGGAGCCGAGCCGCTTGAGCAGCCAACCCACGAGCGGCGCTGCGGTGATCTCGCGCTTGATCACGAAGCCGAAGCGCGGGGGCAGGGCGGCGGTGAGGATGACCCCGTCCAGGTAGCTCGCGTGGTTGGCCACCACCATGCAGGCTTCCGGCGGCAGCCGTTCGAGTCCGCTAACCTTGAGGGGTATCCCGGAGCACCGGAATGCCCATAGACCCGCCCGGCGGGCCGCCCGGCGGCGCCGTTCCTGGCCCGGCAGGGCGATGATCAGCAGGGCGGCAGGCAGGACCAGCAATAGGGCCGCGAGCCAGCCCCTGAAAGGGACCAGGTATTTCAAGGAGATAGCGCCTTTAAGCCAGAGGACGGCAGTATCGGGTTTAAGGGGGGCGAGGACAAGTTTACCCGTATCAGGTCGGGCATATTGTCAAAATAGGGTGTATATTTGACATATAAATGTGAACCTCATCACGGTGCGTAAGGCGGAAAGCGCCCAGACTGCATCGGCCCGGAATGGACCTCGGGTTTTATTAGCATACGAAATGAACAGGAAATAACCATGAGCGACAACAAGCGACTTCGCGAGATAGACAGCGTCGTCCCAGGCAGCCGCCCGGCGCCGGTGATGCATGTGCCCGATGCGGGCCAGAGCCAGCCGGAAGTCGAACGTTTCCTGGACTCCATGTGGAGCGAGCGCGGCCTCTCCGAGAACACCCTCGCCGCTTATCGCGCCGATCTCTCCGGACTCGCCCGTTGGCTCGACAGCCAGGGCGTGGAACTCATGCTGGCCCAGCGCGAACACCTCCTGGCGTTCCTGGCCTGGCGCGTGCAGCAGGGTGCCCGTCCGCGCTCCACCGCGCGTCAGCTCTCCAGCATCCGCCGTTTCTACCGCCACATGCTACGTGAAGGCCGCCTCGCGGAGGATCCGACTACCCGTATCGACATGCCGAAGCTGGGCCGTCCGCTGCCCAAGTCCCTGAGCGAGGGTGAAGTGGAATCCTTGCTGCGCGCCCCGGACGTGGCCGAACCGCTCGGCATCCGTGACCGCGCCATGCTCGAGCTGCTCTACGCTACGGGCCTGCGGGTCTCCGAGCTCGTGAGCGTGCGCCTGTCCCAGGTGAACCTGAAGCAGGGCGTGGTGCGCGTGGTGGGCAAGGGCAACCGCGAGCGCCTCGTGCCGCTCGGCGAGGAATCCCAGAAGTGGATCGAGAAGTTCCAGACCGATGCGCGCCTGGACATCCTGGGCGGCCGCCAGTCGGACTTCCTGTTCCCGACCCGCCGCAGCGATTACATGACGCGCCAGGCTTTCTGGCACATCATCAAGCGCTATGCCGAGCAGGCGAGCATCTCCGCCACGCTCTCGCCGCATACCCTGCGGCATGCGTTCGCGACGCACCTCCTGAACCACGGTGCGGATCTGCGCGTGGTGCAGATGCTGCTGGGGCACAGCGATGTGTCCACCACCCAGATCTACACCCACGTGGCCCGTGAGCGTCTTAAGGACGTGCATTCCAAGCACCATCCGCGGGGCTGAAGCTCCCAGGGTGTATCATCTTAAGGGCCGCGTCGAAAGACGCGGCCCTTTTCGTTTCAGGATACTTCAGCTCATGCGCCGATCTTCTTGTCTCTTCGCACTGCTGGGTCTCTTGGCCATGAGCGCCGGCGCCCGGGCGGACGATACCGTGACCCGGCTCGCTGCCCAGCTCAAGGTGCAAGTCACGGACATCCATCCCGCGCCGGTGGCGGGGCTCTACCAGGTGACCCTCGGCCCCGAGGTGACCTACGTGACGGCGGACGGGCGCTACCTGCTGCGCGGCGACATCGTGGACGTGAAGAGCGGCAAGGACCTCACTCGCGAGCAGCGGGATCAGGCGCGACTCGCCTACATCGGCCGCCTCAACCGGGAGGACATGATCGTGTTCCCGGTGGCGCATCCCAAGCACGTGCTCACAGTGCTGACGGATATCGACTGCCAGTACTGCCGGGCCATCGCCCGGGAGATGCCCGAGCTCACCGCCGCCGGCGTGGAGCTCCATTACCTCGCCTACCCGCGAGCGGGGGTGGGGTCTTCGTCCTGGGACAAGGCGGTGGCAGTGTGGTGCGCGAAGGATCGGCAGGCCGCTTACCGGGACGCCATGGCGGGCAAGCCGGTGACCTCAGGCAAGTGCGACGAGGCGCCGGTGGCGGCGGGCTATGACCTGGCCCAGCGCCTCGGGGGGACTGGCACGCCCGTCATCATCACCGAGACGGGGCAACTGATCGACGGTTACGTGCCGGCGGCGCAGCTGGTGCCGCTGCTGGACGATCCGGCGGCCTTGGCCCTGTCTGCCGACTGAGGCTCACTTCTCCAGCAGGTCCAGCTTCCCGGGCCTGCCTTCCCATTCCTTGGCATCGGCGGGGGCCGGCTTCTGACGGGTGATCACCGGCCATTCCTGGGCCAGCTCGGCGTTCAGCTTTTTGAACGGCTGCTGATCCTCCGGCAGATCGTCCTCGGAATAGATGGCGTTGATGGGGCATTCCGGCTCGCACAGGGTGCAGTCGATGCACTCATCCGGGTCGATGACCAGGAAGTTCGGACCTTCGTGGAAGCAGTCCACCGGGCAGACCTCCACGCAGTCCGTGTATTTGCACTTGATGCAGTTCTCCGTGACCACGAATGCCATGGGGCTACTCCAACGCGATGCCGTAAGCGGATTTTGCCACATTCCCCGGGGCTCAGCGCCCCGCAGGCTTCTCCCAGGTGGTGATGTGGAAACCGAAGCGGCCGCTGCGGCGGTCCTCCAGGTAGCGTTCCAGGGTGTAGCGCACGCTGGGGAAGGCGATCTCCCCCCAGGGGATGTCCCGCTCCTCGGCGAGCACGGTCTCCAGGCTTTCGGTGCCGGGGGCGTGTTTCCCGTCCTTGAGGTGCGCCCGGAACATGAGATGCACCTGGTCCACGTGCGGCACGTTCACCAGCGCGAAGGGTTCGAGGCCCTCCACCTCGGCCAGGGCCTCCTCGGCGGTCTCGCGCGCCGCGGCCTGGTCGGTGGTCTCACCGTTCTCCATGAAGCCTGCCGGCAGAGTCCAGAAACCCTTGCGCGGATCGATGGCGCGGCGGCAGAGCAGGAGACGGCCCTGCCACTCGGCCACGCAACCCACCACCATGCGCGGATTCTGGTAATGGATGGTGCCGCAGGCCTCGCAGACGAAGCGCGGCAGGTTGTCCCCCGGGGGGATGGCGACCACCACGGGTTTGCCGCATTGCGAGCAGTAGTTCATGTCCAAGTATGGGTTCGACGGTCGGGGAGGAGAGGATTCCGGGCGTGATTATATCAGGCGCTCTCGGCCTCACTCCCCGGCTGCTAGAATCGGTCGGAGGCGCGGCGAGGTTCCCGCGCGGAACGGAGTCTGAGCGATGGGATTCATAGACAAGGCGCTTGAGCGGCGGCCGGGCCTGAAATCGGCGCTGCTGCGCCGCGGGGCGCGGCTCTTGGGCGCGACGGCGGTCAAGAACTTCGCCCAGGAGCATTCGCGCTGGTATAAGGCGGGCATCGACGCCCACGACGCGAGTGGCCCCTATGCCTGTCAGCGGCTGCGCCGGAGCCTGTTCGTGCCCGCGGTCGAACCGCGCTTCCGCATCAGCAAGGCCGATCGCATGTTCGCCGTCGGTTCCTGCTTCGCGCGCGGGATCGAGCAGGTGTTACAGAAGTCCGGCTTCCAGATGGAGAGCGCGGCGCGGGATTTCGACCGTTTCGAGGTCGCGGATGATCGCAAGCTCGCCCCCCTGACTTTTACCAACAAGTACACCACTTATTCCATCCTCAACGAGCTGACCTGGGCCCTGCAACCCGGTGCCATGTTCCCTGAGGCGAGCCTGGTGGATCTGGACGCCGGGCGCTGCATTGATCCGCACGTGAGCCCCGCCCTCAAGCTCGTGGGCCGCGAGGGCACCCTGGAGCGGCGCCGCATCATCACCGACGTGACCCGGCGGATCAAAGACTGCCGAGTGCTGTTCCTGACGCTCGGCCTGGTAGAGACCTGGTACGACGCCCGGGCCGAGGTGCACCTCAATGCCACGCCCATCAAGGAGATGCACGACCTGCACCCGAAGCGCTACGAGTTCGTGAGGAGCAGCTACCTGCAGAACATGGACAACATGGAGAAGCTTCACGAGCTCTTGACCGCCCATGCGCACCCCGATCTGCACATCATCGTCACCACCTCGCCCGTGCCCATGGTCGCGACCTACACGGGCAAGGACGTGGTGGTGGCCAACAACTATTCCAAAGCCACGCTCTGCGCCGTGGCCCAGGACTGGGCCGAAGCCCACGACAACACCCAGTATTTCCCCAGCTACGAGATCGTGATGAACTCCGGTCGCGACATCGCCTGGGAGGAGGACATGCGCCACGTCACCGGCGGCATGACGCGCCACGTGATGGACGCCTTCATGGAAGCGTTCGTGGAGAAGTAGTCAGGGAGCAGGTCAGTCCAAGTCGATTTGATGCCCGGAGAGGGTGAGCACGGTGTTTTGTGCGAGCAAAGCTCGCACCCGTGTGAACGCCGCCGCAGGGAAGCGGCGGCTGGTCATAACACCAGGGACGGGTCTGTGATAGGCGTTTTAGTTTGATTGGTGCCCGGAGAGGGAATCGAACCCACACTCCTTTAAGGGGAACGGGATTTTGAGTCCTTCCGAGGCATCAACGACTACCTGAGAACTTTCAAAATACTCGGGCCGCAATTATCTGCTAATCAAGGGCTTAGTCAATAGCATCGAGATTGGCAGGAACAGTCTTGATAAGTAAGCATGTGGGCAGGGGAGATACAGGGGAGATTCTGCTGAACTGCACCGTGTAGATACCCCCAAATGTACCCCCAACGAGCCTTCAAACCGACAGCGTTACGGCTGACGGGGACTGCTGGAAATCTCAATCTAGAAAAAAATACTTCAACGACGGCGGGAAACACGTGAGTCAGCGCCCTAAATACCTCATATAGGAGCGATACACGTGAATAGACAAGTCAGCATTGCAGACAGAACCTACGGATACGACGAGCGCGTTGATAGCGCGGTCGCCTCACAGATTGTTGGTCTGTCCCCACGGACGATTCGTGACATGGCAACAAGGCGCGAGCTTCCTATCTACAAGGTAGGCTCAAGAGCGATTAGGTATCGAGTTTCGGATTTAGTCGAATGGGTAGAGCAGAAGAAAATATTAATCAATAAAAGAGAAAATATAAAATGAAATTAAAAGAAGTGTTGATGGCAAGTGATATCTCAGTTGAGATGTTGGGTTTTGTTTTGACCTCTATGATAAAATATGGATGGTCAAAAGAAGAGATAATCCAGTACGTTACTGATACGCTGGATTTGAAACTCGAAGAGAGCATGTCGAAAAAGACGGGGTAAGGATAATTACGATAGTAGTAATTCGGTTATGCCGCCTAATTGTTTCTATCAGCTTTTCACCAAGTTTCGTCCAAATTGACAGCTTTTATGCCGCATCTAGAGCGGGGCAATCTGAGCACTTCGTTTCAATTGAGGCTTCTGAAAGCATTATTTCGGAATCTATTTCTAAGTTTCAGTAAACGGTGGACAGTGAGAATTAAGAAGTATTGAGAACTCTGATTCTCCAAATGTAAGAAAGAAAGAGAGCAAGTAAATATTAGTTAGACGTGGCGTAAGCCGCGATGCGATTGAGTGTTTGGAGTTGCAAGACGCTGAAACGTCAACGTGACAAGCCGTAGGTGCCCCAGGCGTGGCCAAAAGAAGCGGAAGTCAGACCCTAACCCGGAGCAATCCGGCGGGGGAGTAAGAAGCAATATCCAGCAAGGGGTCCAAGGTAGTGATGCTTTGGCCGGACCTAAAAGGCCGTTGTCTATATCGCAGACTCGAATGAGTCAAATGAACCAACCCATGATTCAGGCTCTGCCTACGCATTAATCACTCCGCCTACCAAGGCGGTTGAGTAGACAACCTGAGACAACCAAGTCTTGTGTGATTTCGAGTCGTGGTTGTACCGTCAGCAATAAGAAGAACTCAAAAGCGAACCGGCTGACCATCGCTTAAACCTGAATCGGAACTTCATTCGTTCTGATTCAGACTTCGCGTGAAGTTGTTTCAAATCACTAATGGCTTGGAATAGTTTTTCTCAGGTTCGATGAAACCTGTGGATATATTTTCACGGTAGTTGAATTTACGCAGGTAAAGGTACGGGCTTGCTCGAATTTAATTCAAATGCTTTGTTAAGAAATTCGAGAAAATATAAAACTAGAAATAAAACAAGGCACCATGACAAACCCCGAATGGGGAGACCGCGAGGCGCAACGCGCCGACGCGGTAGGAGCGAAGCGACAGTACAAGTAGATACTCGATTTAGCCGAACGCGCTACGCGCCAGCTTCGTCACTTCGTTCCTCGCTGTTCGGCCTTTCGGCTTGGGTCATGGTTCAAGCAAGCTTCTTTGAGGATGATTCATCGGATTACGAATGTAGTTCGAATTTCGGCTCGAACTCTGCCTAACAAAACCGGCAGAGCTATAACCACGGCGCTATCCAATCTGATGAAGTTCGAATTAGAACGCCAATTCTGAAACACCATAACCCTCTCCGGACTCGTTCTATTCAATAGAGAATTGTAGGTTCTTCTACTGACTCACTCATTTCTTACGGTTCTCTAAAGTACACCGCGAATACTCTCGGCACACCCCAGATTCGTACACATGAGATTCCCAATAGGCAATATTGGGCAATGCCAATAAGTACCATCATCGTGAAGTGTGTCTATACCTCCTACGTACTTGTTCAAGCTTCCACACAACCTGCATAGCCCTACATGAGCGCATCTCTGGCATATCCACGGATGTTGCCCAAGGCTGAGCGTGTCTTCCGCCAGACGCTGCGCTTTCTCAGTCCAGCAGCTGCGCCATGTCTCAACCAGGGTCCGTGAGCGCACAGTTAGCCCGTTAAAGTGAGCGCAGATAACCCTTAGCCCTCCGATATCCTTAAGGGCTTTGCTACAGCAGCAGCACTGCTGGCAAGGTTGAAGCAGGTATGCGCGCATAACTTCCATACAGTAGAGCCTATAGGCTTAACCCGTCTTAAAGGCGCCATTTTAAACATGGCATACTTCTGCCAGCAAAACTACTCGGCTTTATTATGAGCAGCGGGCACGAAGATGACGAGAAGCTACAGCGGATATTTATGCCGACCGCTGATGCGCGCATTGAAAAGCTCATTAAAGACAATGGCCGACTCGCACATTACACAACGGCAGAAGCCGCTTTAAGCATTATCGAATCCAAATCGATATGGCTTCGAAACGCGATGGGCATGAGTGACTTTAGTGAAGTCAGGTATGGATTCAACCAGCTAAGTGGCTATTTTCAGGACGAAGCAAAACGGAATCGTTTTTCCACAACCTTCGATGGTATAGATGCAAACATAGTTCAAAGGGCTATACAGCTATTTGACCAATGGTGGGGGCATATTCAAACCAATACTTTCATGACTTGCTTCTCAGAACACGGCTCAAGCGAAGACCAATACGGACGCTTGTCCATGTGGCGCGCTTTCGGAAAGAACATTGCGGGTGTTGCGATAGTCATACGATGTCCCGAAAAGTATTCCGCGTTACCGCTCAAGGCAATGCTTAGACCAGTGATTTACATGGACCGCCCAGACTGGCTAGACCATGAGCTTCAGAAAGTGGTTGCGAACGTCAATAGCAATCACGCTTATCTTGAAACTCTTGACCCAAGCCAAGTCGTTGTAGCGTTGTATCAGATGCTCCATTTGACTGCCGTCACGTTAAAGCATCAGGGTTTCCATGAAGAGAGGGAATGGCGTTTGTGCTATTTCCCTATGCACAGCAAGTCGGACCACGTGCTCGAAGAAACACGGACGATAAGTGGGATACCCCAGGTTATCCACAAGGTCGTGTTCGAGAACAAACCCGCGCAGTTAATTACAAAGATTGAACTGCCCGAACTTCTCGACAGGGTGATTATCGGCCCATCACAGTACGCGCTTAGTACGGCTCAGGCATTGAGCAAGGCGTTAAAGGAGGCAAAGGTCGAAAACCCCGACAGCAAGATATTTATTTCAGATATACCTATTCGCGGGTGACGGCCTATTTGAGTTGTCGCTCCAGCCGTTCAATGAATTCTGACAGCGTTATACCAATACCCTTGCAGACAAGCCGAAGTTCAAGCACATCGAGCCTACGCTCGCCTGACTCGACCTTGCTGACAAAGGATTGAGGGCGCTTAATCTTTGCGGCCAATTGAGACTGAGTGAGCCCACGGTCCTCACGGACCTGCTTGAGCATCCTTAAGAAGGCGTCTTGTTGAACCCGGGGGACAAATTTTGCCATTCCCGGAGCGTATTGGACGGGCTGAAATATCCCATCTTGGGATATATACTTAACCCCTACGTGGCCCGGTCATTCATGGGCCACATTCTTGCAGGCCAAAGGGAGTAAACCATGAATCCACGAGTTCTAATCGGTGCCGTCTTGTTGGTGTTCTCGGGTGTCGCTTTCGCCGATAACCCGTATACGAAGACGGGGTTTGACACCATCCCGTGGGGGACAAAACTCTCATCTTTGAATACAACAAACGCCAGTGCCGTAACAGACGACAGTATGGAGTTTCATTATCGGGCGGACGTTGGCGAGGGGATGGTAACGAGAAGGTTCATGTTCGGTGAGACCGGGCTCGTTGCTGGCGAGTCATGGTATCAAGCCCCGGTAACTATCCATTCATGGAATGCGTTAGAGGCGAAACTGGCGGCGGCATATGGAACGCCAGATACAACTGACTGGCAGGGCCTAGTTGGAAAGATGTACAACCTGTCGTCACTTACCAAATACACCTGCTACGCGAATCAGTCCGCTGTGGTCATACACGCGATAATGGATGGAATTCAGTTCGTCGTAGTAGTTGATAATCATCACATCGGAAAGTTTGCGAAGCTCCAGTACGAAGAGTCGCATGCGCCGACTAAATGACCCTAACGGCTTGGGTGGCGCTTAGTCGCTCCAGAACTTGTTGAACCTCTGGGGTGATAGTTCCGTGTAGCGAACTGTGTGCTGGATATTCTTGTGCCCCAGGTAATGCTGAATCGCCCGGGTATCGTGCCCGTCGTTGGCAAGCTTGTAGCCCGTCGCATGTCTGAGCATATGGGGATGGATGGGGAAGGGGAGTTTGGCGACTACTCCGGCACGCGCCACAACTTTCCGTACTGTAGCTGTAGTCACCGGACCTCCGCGTTCAGTCATGAACACGTAGGGACTGTTTGGGTAGCTTCTTTGCAATCGTCTCAAGGCGCGTAATTCAGGGCCACGGAGAGGATGTGTCGAAGGGGTGCCATTCTTCAATCTGGTTACATGCAAGTGCCCCTGTTTGAGGTTAATCATGTCCCAGCGCAGAGAGACCAATTCAGACACCCTAAGGCCGTGCCTGTAGGCCAATAGGATGAGTGTCTGGTCACGATGACCGTGCCGTCCCAACCTGGCTGCGGCCTCCATAACGGCATTTACTTCGTCCGTCTCAAGGTATTCCCGAGAGCGGCTGTCCGAGTTCTTACGGCGGCGGGGAGGGTTAACTTTCCCGTTTTGGGCATTTGGCCGACCGTGCCGGGGGGTCTTCAAGGCCACGACATTGCTCATGGGGTTTTCTCAACAAATAGAATAAGAACCATTAATGGGAAAGTCTATCAGAGGGCCTGCATATGGTCAAATACGTGTGGGGTCGGTTCCGATAGGGAGTCTAGGGGGTAAGAAATGGATGCCCGACACGCAGCCACGATAAGCAGCCGTGACACGCACACCTATGGCCTTCAAAAACCTCTGCCACATGCGGGAGGACAAGATGGCTACGTTTAAGTGCCCGTTCTGCAAAGGCCAGGTCGATGTTACGGCAGAAGTCTGTCCGCACTGTCAGTGCGAAGTACCAGAGTCAATCAAGGGGTTCGTTAAGTCGAATCTGCATAAAGTCACTGGCAGTGGCGGGCCTGCGGCGAATAGTCAGCTCCGCAATATCAAGGTCATTTCCAATGTGATTGCCTTTGCAATTCTTGCGATTCCAACGCTGCTGATTATCTGGGGCATACGTTCTTGCACCTCCAGCGTTCAGGAGGCAGCTAACAAGCCATTTGTTCCTACCTCCTTCTCTGCGTGGGAAATGTGCAAACAGTTTTCCGAGAAGCAATTGAAAGCCCCTTCAACTGCCGATTTTGCCGGCGAATCAGATTCGCGCATCACTCAACTAGACACCAATACAT
>DASSIS010000147.1:0-8592 GCA_035691665.1 Gammaproteobacteria bacterium
TGTCGGCGCGACCACATTCTAACGCGTCCCAAAAGGCACCGCGTCCTGCTCCGCAGGCCTTGAAATGGCAGCAGTTACCCCGATGTATACTTTCGTCATAACCAACCATAGGGATGGGGTATTCAAATGGGAGTGGGCAGCTTCGTAGTCATCGCGGTCATCGCCGTGGCGGTGATCTATCTCGTCATGCTCTACAACGGGCTGGTGTCCCTCAAGAACAACGTCAAGGAAGCCTGGGCCAACATCGACGTGCTGCTCAAGCAGCGCCACGACGAGCTGCCCAAGCTCGTGGAAACCTGCAAGCAGTACATGAACTACGAGCGCGACACGCTCGAGAAGGTGATGCAGGCCCGCGCCGGCGTGCAGCAGGCGCGCGAATCGGGCGACGTGCAGGCCCTGGGCAGCGCCGAGGCGCAGATGCGCACCATGATCGGCAAGCTGTACGCGGTGGCCGAGGCCTATCCCCAGCTCAAGGCCAACGAGTCCTTCCAACAGCTGCAGGGGCGCATCACCGGCCTCGAGAACGCCATCGCCGACCGGCGCGAGTTCTACAACGACAGCGTCAACCTCTACAACACCCGCATCCAGCAGTTCCCGGACCTGATCCTCGCCAACAACTTCGGCTTCAAGCCGGCGAGCCTGCTGGAGTTCGGCGAGGAGGAGAAGAAGGACGTGGACGTGAAAGCCCTGTTCAACTGAGGCCGACCGGGTGTCGCTGCTCGACCCGGAGCTGATCCGCAGCGCCGACGCCGGCCATTTCTGGCTCGCGGCGACGGCCGTCTGGGCCGTGTGCCTCGGCGGCTTGTTCCTGGGTTGGCGCCACTTCCGCCGCCTGCAGACGGTGGAGGACACGCCCAAGTCCCTGATCCGCTCGGCGCCCCAGGGCTACGTGGAGCTCTCCGGCGTCAGCCGTCTCATGCCCGGCGACCCCATCCTCGGCCCCCTCACGCGCATGCGCTGCGTGTGGTGGTCCTACAGCGTCGAGGAACACGTGGGTTCCGGCAAGAACTCCCGCTGGGAGAACGTCAGCAAGGGCAGGAGCGGCGAGCTCTTCCATATCGAAGACAGCACCGGACGCTGCGTGATCGACCCGGATCACGCCGTGGTCTACCCCTCCGCCAAGGACGTCTGGTACGGCAGCACTGCCACCCCCGACACCGCTCCGCGCATGGGCATGGGGAGCTTCGGCGGACGCTACCGCTATACCGAAGAGCGCATCGACGAAGGTGCCCCGCTCTACGCCTTGGGCTACTTCCACACCCAGGGGCCCGTCTCCGCCGGCGACATCGACGAAGAAGTGCGCCAGCAACTCGCCGCCTGGAAGAAGGACCAGGCCTGGCTCATCCAGCATTTCGACGCCAACCACGACGGCGTGGTCGACCAGCAGGAATGGGACGCGGCGCGCGCCGAGGCCCGGCGCCTGGTGCTGGAGCAGGAGCGCGACAACCTGAAGCGCCCGCCGGTGGACGTGTTGGGCCGCCCGCCCGACGGCCGCGAGTTCATCCTCTCGACCCTGCCGCAGGGGAAGCTGGAGACGCGGCTGCGGCTGTATGTCGCCGTCTGCCTGCTCTGCTTCCTCTGCGCCGGCGCGCTCGGCAGCTACCTCGTGCACGTGCGCCTCAGCGGCAGCACCACGGATCAAAGCCACCCTTAAGATATCCATCCGGACCCGTAGCACGGACTCCTCATGCTCGTATTCCTGTTGATAGCCGCGAGTCTCGCCAGCCTCTTCGCCGGGACGTTCTACCTGAAGCGGGCCCTGGCCTTGACCGCCACGGCCACCTCCTACATCCGCTCCGCCGCCCAGGGTTATGTGGTACTCGAGGGCGAGGGCTCACTCATGCCGGGTCGCAGCATCACAGCGCCGTTCTCGGGCACACCCTGCCTATGGTGGTCAAGCCAGGTGGAGTCGCTGCTCGCACTCGGACCTGGCGGTGACACCCGCCTGGCTCCCAACCCGGACGCCCTCAACATGCACTTCAGCACCGAACCCTTCCTGCTCAAGGACGGCACCGGAGATTGCCTCGTGGATCCCGCCGAAGCGACGATCCATGCCAAAACCCGGGAAGTCTGGTACGGCAGCTCCTTCGAGGTGAGCGCGCTGCGGAAGCAGCGCAAGGCCAACGACGATTTCCGGTTCGTGGAAGAGCGCATCGACTTGCACCAACGCATCGTGGCGCGGGGATATTTCCAGACCCATGACAACGGCGGCACCAAGACCAACACCCTCACCCAACCGCCGGACGGGCGGCACTACGTGCTGTCCACGATGCGGGAAGACCTGCTCGCCAAGCGGCTACGCTTCAAGGCGGTGATGGCGCTCGGCAGCTTCGTGCTGCTGGCGGCCTGCGCGGTCTACGCCGGCAGCCGCGCCTGAGGGACGGAGTGTAGACCCCTTCTGCTAAGATGCGGACGTCACCGCCGCCGTATACAACCATGCCCAATCCCCTGCTCGCGTGGGACAGCCTCCCGCCCTTCGCCGCCATCAAGCCCGAGCACGTGGAGCCCGCGGTGGACGCGGTGCTGGCGGAGAACCGCGCGGTGCTCGCCAAGCTCGGCGCGCTGGCCGCGCCTTCCTGGGACGACTTCGTGGAACCCCTCGAGACCCTGGGCGACCGCTTGCACCGGGCCTGGGCGCCGGTGGCGCATCTCAACGCCACCATGAGCACGCCGGAGCTGCGCGCGGCCTACAACGCCTGCCTGCCCAAGCTCGCGGACTACGACACCGAACTCGGCCAGGACGAGCGCCTGCAACGCGCCTACCGCGCCATCCAGGACGGCGGCGCCTGGAGCGGCTTCAAGCCGGCGCAGCGCAAACTGGTGGACGACGCGCTGCTGGATTTCCGGCTCGCGGGCGTGGACCTGCCGGCGGAGAAGAAAGCGCGCTTCCGCGACATCATGCAGGCGCTCTCCAAGCTCGATGCGCGCTTCGAGGAGAACCTCCTGGACGCCACCCAGGACTGGTTCAAGCACGTGGAGGACGCCGCGCGGCTCGCGGGCGTGACGCCGGCGGACATGGCCCAGGCGCGCCAGGCCGCCGTGGACCGCAAGCTGCCGGGCTGGGTGTTCACGCTCGATTACCCCTCCTACTCCGCCGTGACCGTGCACGCGGACGACCGGGACCTCCGACTCGAGATGTACACGGCCTAGTCCACCCGCGCCTCGGACCAGGGCCCCGCGGCGGGCCGCTGGGACAACAGCGAGGTCATGCGGGAGATCCTGCGCCTCAGGCAGGAAGCGGCGGCGCTCACGGGCTTCCCCGACTACGCCGCCTATTCCCTCGCCGACAAGATGGCGCCCTCGCCCCAGGAGGTGCTGCGTTTCCTGGATGACCTGGTGCAGCGGGTGAAGCCCCTCGCCCAGCACGAGCGCCTGGAACTCTCGGAATACGCGCTGGAACGCGACGGCCTCAAGCAGCTCGAGCCCTGGGATCTGGCCTATTACAGCGAGAAGCTCAAGGAGGAGCGCTACCACATCTCCCAGGAGATGCTGCGCCCCTACTTCCCGGCACCCAAGGCCACCGCCGGCCTGTTCCTGGTGATGCAGAAACTCTACGGCATCCGCTTCAGCGAGGTGCCGGACGCAGAGGTGTGGCATCCGGACGTGAGGCTCTACGCCCTGCACGACGAATCCGGCACCCTGCGCGGCCACCTCTACACCGACCTCTACACCCGCAGCGGCAAGCGCGGCGGCGCCTGGATGGACGAGACCCTGGGACGCCGGCCCACCGAGAAGGGCCTGCAGACGCCGGTGGCCTTCCTCAACTGCAACTTCCCGCCCCCCCTGAAGGAGCGGCCCTCGCTGCTCACCCATGACGACGTGGTGACCCTGTTCCACGAGCTCGGCCACTGCCTGCACCACCTGCTGACGCGGGTGGATTACCTCTCCGTGGGCGGCATCAACGGCGTGGCCTGGGACGCGGTGGAGCTGCCGAGCCAGTTCCACGAGAACTTCGCCTGGACCCGGGAGGGCTTGGCGCTGGTGAGCGGCCACTACGAGACGGGCGCCGCGCTGCCGGAGGCGCTCTACCAGAAGATGCAGGGAGCGCGGCATTTCCACAGCGGGCTGTTCCTCTTAAGACAGCTCGAGTTCGCACTGTTCGATCTCAGGCTGCACAGCCAGACCGCGGCGATAGATGCCGGCTTCGTGCAACGGACCCTGGACGCAGTGCGGCGCGAGGTGGCGGTGGTGATTCCGCCCGACTGGAACCGCTTCGCCCATGGCTTCTCCCACATCTTCTCCGGTGGCTATGCGGCCGGCTACTACAGCTACCTTTGGGCCGAGGTGCTGGCGGCGGATGCCTACGCGGCTTTCGAAGAGGCCGGGGTCTTCGACCGGGCCACGGGCGAGCGCTTCATGGCGAGCATCCTGGAACAGGGGGGCAGCCGCAAGGCCATGGAACTCTTCGTGGAGTTCCGGGGCCGTGAACCGACCTTGGATGCATTCCTGAGATTAAACGGGCTAGCGGCGTAAAGCACAGCTTCGCGCTGCTAACGACCGACCAGTGATGGCTGGGCTGGACGTCGCTCCAGGGACGGGTAAGAAGTGAGGCTTATAGATGAAGATCGCTAGCTGGAATGTGAACAGTCTTCGTGTCCGTCTGCCTCACGTGCTGCAGTGGCTCGATACGGCGCGGCCCGACGTCTTGGCGCTGCAAGAGATCAAGATGACGGACATGGACTTCCCGGCGGTGGAGTTCGACCGCGTCGGCTATCACGCCATCTGCTCGGGCCAACCCACCTACAACGGCGTGGCCTTGCTCGCCCGCGACGAGCCGGACGAGGTGGTGACCGCGTTACCGGACTTCCAGGACAGCCAGCGCCGGGTGCTGGGGGCCAAGGTGGGCGGCGTCTACGTGCTGGACCTCTACGTGCCCAACGGCCAGAGCCTGGATTCGGAGAAGTACCGCTACAAGCTGGACTGGCTCGCGCAGCTGAACCTGTGGATCCCCGAGCTCCTGAAGGAACAGCCGAAACTGGTGCTCCTGGGGGACTTCAACATCGCCCCCGAGGACAGAGACGTGCACGACCCCGCCGCCTGGGAAGGCCAGGTACTGGTGAGCGGACCGGAGCGGCAGGCGTTCCAGACGCTCCTCGGCCACGGCCTCAAGGACAGCTTCCGGCTCCTGAACGACGGCGGCGGGAACTATAGCTGGTGGGACTACCGGGCCGCGGGTTTCCAGCGCAACCTGGGATTGCGGATAGACCATGTCCTGCTCTCCCTGCCCCTGGCGGAGCGTTGCGGCGCCGCCTGGATAGACCGGGAACCCCGTACCTGGGAGCGCCCCTCGGACCATACCCCGGTGCTGGCGGAGCTCACCCTGCCCTGACGCCCACGACCCTCCAGGGCTGCCCTTAAGCCCTTACAGGGCGTTGGCGGAAAACCACAGCCCGATTTAGGCCTGCCTTCCCGCTCGCCCTGGTGGGCCTGTAAACGCCGGACTTTCATGGTTTATACTTAACATAATAATGACCCTTGGAGGGTGTGACATTTCTGCGTATGCTCCGGCCGGAACAGCTGCCCGCAGGGGAAGCCGACGCGGCCAACATAGGCTGGGCGGCACATTAAAGGGATGGTTCAGATGAGCGCCGTGCTATCGCGCCGTAGCGACTACGACGTCACCAACCGCGTCCGGGTGAGTGACCCCCTGGCTGTGGGCGACGCCGTACTGACGCTCTACGGGGAGCTCTATCCACGTCAGAGCCTGAAGCCCCTCACCACCGCCTTCGCCGACTTCACCCGCATGTACCGTGGCGAAGACCCACGCTTCCACGGCTGCGAGACCACCTACCACGACACCCAGCACAGCCTGGACGTGACGCTGGCGCTGATGCGCCATATCGACGGCTTCGAGCGCACCCAGGCGCCTTCGAAGCGCCTCGGTGCGCGCCGCGCCGCCGTGGGCGTGATCACCGCCCTCTACCACGACGTGGGCTACCTGCGCAGCACCCGCGACCGGCGCCACCGCCACGGCGCGGAGTACACCCTCACCCACGTGAGCCGCGGCGGCCACTTCCTGGGCGACTACCTGGACCATGTCGGCCTCGGCAGCGAAGCTAAGATCGCGAGCCACATGATCCACTACACGGGTTATGAGCGGGACATCAACCGCATCGACCTCGGTGACGAGCGCTACACGCGCCTCGGGCACCTGCTCGGCACCTCCGACCTCACCGCCCAGATGGCGGACCGCTGCTACCTCGAGAAATGCCGTGACCGACTCTACGACGAGTTCGTCATGGGAGGCATGGCGGTGCGCCGCCTGCCCGACGGCAAGATGCAGGTGCTCTACTCTTCGCCCCAGGACCTGCTGCAGAAGACCCCGGGCTTCTATGCCAAGGTGATCTCCGACCGGCTGGAAGGCACCTTTGCCGGCGCTCACGCCTACGCCGCGAACCACTTCGGGGGCCACAGCCTCTACATGGAATCGGTGCGCAACAACATGCGCTACCTGGACCAGGTGATCCGCCATAACGACTGGTCTCTCTTGCGCCGTAGCCCGCCCTGCTTCACCGCCGAGCACATCCCGCAGCCGGCCGCGAGCGCGAAGCGCCATCACCACCATGCACCGATGCTGGTCCGCAGCGCTTAGACCCTGCTGCGAACTTGCAAATAGAAACGGCGCCTCGCGGCGCCGTTTCAGTCTCTACAGTCCAGTACCGCTCGGGTTACTTCTTCGCCTGCACCTCGCCGTAGGTGGCGGGGAAGCCGGGGAGAGGCCGCGGCATGGCCCACTGGCCCGGCGAGGTCTTGCCGAAGCTCAGGCCGATGACGTAGCTCGCATAGTCCGCGTTCACCAGGAGGCCGGGTACCCAGATGGAATAGGAACCGTCGGACCAGAAGGCGAGACCGCAGTTCACGTCGGACGTATTGATGCGCATGGCACACTCGGCACCTTGTACCTGGAGCGTCACCTGGGTGGCGCTACCGTCGTTGTTGCGCAGGGTCATGGGAGGCGCCATTGGGGCCACGGCCCAGTTCGGCGGGAAGGGATACTGGTTGCCGAGGTCCGGAGCCTGGGTGGCGGTCATGCCCGAGGGGGTACCGTCGATCTTGGCGGTCACCGGGCCCTTGGAGGTGGTGATCTCGATGGTCACATGGGTGTGCGGATCGCCCAGGGCGTCTTCCTCGTCGGACAGCACCTTGCAGGGATAGCTCAGCACCTGGGCGTCAGAATAGAAGCCCACCATGGTGACGTACTTGCAGGTCTTGCCCGAGATCATGAAGTTGCCGGTATCGGTACCGGACCGCGGGGTGGGCGTGCCACGCAGGACATAGGTGTCGCCGCCGCCGGAACAGCCGGCCGCCGCCAGCACCAGGGCCCCCATGAGGCCAGCCACCACCAAGCCACCTTTTCTCATGATGCTTACTCCGCAAGTTCGTATGTGACGGGTAATCCGCGGCGTATGTGTTAACCCATCTGTGGCCGTAGTGCAACCGGTGGGCCGGCGGCTGCGCCCGCGGGCGGGCATCACGAATTCGACGCCCCATAACCCCCTGATTTTCATTCGGATATGCATTCGTCGCCCCGAGGAGGTACCGACGCACCCCCTGGGCTAACATGGAGCGGCAACCCGGCAGGAGCGCGCCCATGAAAGCGATCTGGAACGGCAAGGTGGTGGCCGAGAGCGAGGCGACCGTGGTGGTGGAAGGCAACCACTACTTCCCGCCTGCCGCCCTCAAGACCGAATACTTCAAGGACAGCGACCGCCACACGGTCTGCCCCTGGAAAGGGACCGCGAGCTACAAGGACGTGGTGGTGGACGGCAAGGTCAGCGACGGCGGCGCCTGGTACTACCCCGACCCGAAACCGGCCGCGGACAACATCCGCGGCTACTTCGCTTTCTGGAGAGGCGTCACCGTCCAGCCCTGATCAGGCGCGGGCTCCCGCCTGGCCGAAGCTGTAGCGCCAGCCCTGGGGCGTGCACACGTACACGTCGCTGAACCAGACGCGGTATTCGAAGGGCTTGCCATCTTCTGTGCCGGCCGCCCAGAGCAGGGCTGTAATCACCGCGGTGTCGCCCCAGATGCGCACCGTCTGCTGGCTGTCTTCCTGATGGGTATACAGCACCTTGGGATCGCGGGCTTCCGCCAAGAGGCCCGCCTTGGTCTCGACGGTACCCTTGCTGGTGATCAGGATGTAATCGTCAGGCAGCAGCCGGTCGATGGCGGCCACATCCTTGCGCCCCGTGGCTGCCTGGAACTCCGTGTCCAGGGCCGCTACGTTGTTGGCACAGCGCGGCGCAGCCTGCACAAATGGGGTGAACCCCAGGCTCAGGAGCGTGATCAGGGATAGTAGGAAGATACGCATGGTCCGGCCTCCGGGTGGGATGGAGCCAGACTAAGACCAGGGGCAGGACGGCGCTCGCTGTTTTCGGACCCGCTCGTCCTAAAGGGCCGCTCACTTGCGCAGATACGCCTTGAGCGCGACGGCGTTGTTGAGCTTCTCCTCCTTGGAGGAGAACAGCAGCGTGACGGTGGCGTGGGCCTTGAGCAGGGCCCGCAATTCCTTCAAATCGTCGGGATGTGCTTTCAGTTCCCTGGCGTAGCGGCGCCGGAACTCCGGCCAGCGGGCGGGCTCGTGGCCATACC
>DASSIS010000148.1:0-6649 GCA_035691665.1 Gammaproteobacteria bacterium
CGCCGATGCCAAGAAAGTGCTGCGGCAGATGCAGGACCTGGCCCGCAAGGTCAGCAAGTACTGGCTCAGCAAGGACGTGGCCGACCCCCGTGCTTACCGCCTCAACCGCACTGCCGGCTGGCTGACGGTGGAATCCGCTCCCGCCCAGACCGACGGCCAGACCCAGATACCCGGACCCGCGCCGGAGCGCATCAAGCAGTTCGAGACCCAGCGCCAGGCAGGGCAGCTCGAAGCCTTGCTGCCGGAACTCGAGTCCACCCTCTCCAAGGCCCCTTACTGGCTGGATGGCCAGAAGCTCGCCGCCGATGTCCTCGAGGCGCTCGGCGAGCGCGGCACGGCCGCGCGCAAGACGGTGCTGCGCGAGCTCGCGAACTTCCTCAATACGGTGACGGGCTTGTCGGAACTGAAGTTCCTGGGCGGCAAGCCCTTCGCCGAGGACACGACCCGCGACTGGATCGCGGAGCAGGCCTCGGGCGAGGCCCAACCCGCCCGCAGCAAGCGCGCCAAGAGCGAGGCCGCGCCCTGGGACGATGCCTTCAACAACGCCCGCGCCACGGCCACCGCCGGCAACCTGGACGGTGCCGTGAAGCAGCTCACCGACGGTTTCAACGCCACTGCCAGCGCCCACGACCAATTCATGTGGCGCCTGGCCCTGGCCCAGCTCCTGGTGCAGAGCGGTCACGCCAACGTGGCGGCGCCCCTGCTCGAGGCGCTCACCGCGCGCATCGAGGAGTTCCGCCTGCGCGAGTGGGAGCCGGAGCTCGCGGTGCGCGTCTACAAGCTCCTGCTCACCGCTTACGACAAGTCCACCGGCAAGGTGAAGAGCGCACCGGAGGCGGCGGCCCGCGCCGCCCATGCGTTCTCCGCCCTGAGCAGCCTGGATCCCGCGATTGCCCTGAACGTGAAGATATAGACGGAGGAAACCATCATGGCCGACAAAGACAAAGGTTCAGTCGCTCCCAAGGAGCGCGTCAACATCGTCTACCAGTCCGAAACCGGCGACAACGCCGAGGATGTCGAATTGCCATTGAAGATGCTCGTGCTGGGCGACTTCACCGGCAAGCAGAGCGACAAGGCGGTCGAGGAACGCGCGCCGATCAACATCAACAAGGACAACTTCGACGCCGTGGTGAAGGGCCACAACCTGAGCCTCAACATGACCGTCAAGAACACGCTCGACGCGAAGCAGGGCGGCGACATGGACGTGAACCTGAAGATCAACAGCTTCAAGGACTTCTCGCCCGACCGCGTGGCCGAGCAGGTGCCGGAGCTGAAGCAGCTGCTGGAGCTGCGCAAGAACCTGATGGCGCTCAAGGGCCCGCTCGGCAACGTGCCGGCCTTCCGCCGCGCCATCCAGGACCTCTTGAAGGACGACGCCACCCGCGCCGCGGTCATGAAGGAACTGGGCATCGACGACAAGGGCGGGAAGAAATAACCCCGCGCCGTCGCGCCACACGAACCACACAGTTTCAGAGAGGCGACCACCATGAGCGAAATGAAGAAAGAGACGCAGGCCGCGCAAGCGACCGAGGGATCCCTGCTCGACCAGATCATGCAGGAGACGCGGCTCAAGCCCAACGAAGAGGGTTATGAGATCGCCAAGAAGGGCGTCGAGGCCTTCATCTCCGAGCTGCTGCAGCCCGCCCGCAAGACCGAGAAGGTGGAGCAGAAGCTGGTGGACGAGATGATCGCGGAGATCGACCGCAAGCTCAGCAAGCAGATGGACGAGGTGTTGCACAACGCCGAGTTCCAGAAGCTCGAGTCCTCCTGGCGCGGCCTGAAGTCGCTCATCGACCGCACCGACTTCCGCGAGAACACCAAGATCGAGCTCCTGAGCGTGTCCAAGGACGAGCTGCTGCAGGACTTCGAGGATGCGCCCGAGGTCGCCAAGTCCGGCCTCTACAAGCACGTCTATACCGCGGAGTTCGGCCAGTTCGGCGGCGCGCCCTACGGCGCCATGATCGGCGCCTACGACTTCGGTCCGGGCGCCCAGGACATCCAGTTGCTGCGCAACATCGCGAGCGTCGGTGCCATGTCGCACGCGCCGTTCGTGGCGGCCGCGGCCCCGCAGTTCTTCGGCGTGGACAACTACGAGGAACTCGCCGCCATCAAGGACATGCAGGCCACCTTCGAGGGTCCGCAGTACGCCAAGTGGCGCTCCTTCCGCGAGTCCGATGACTCCCGCAACGTGGGCCTGACCGCGCCGCGCTACATGCTGCGCGCGCCCTATGGTGAGGCCAACAAGGCACGTGAGTTCAACTACGTCGAGAGCGTCAAGGGCCACAACGACTACCTGTGGGGCAACACCGCCTTCGCCTTCGGCTCGCGGCTGGCGGACAGCTTCAAGCAGTACCGCTGGTGTCCGAACGTGATCGGCCCGCAGAGCGGCGGCATGGTGGACAACATGCCGGTGCACCACTACCAGGAGAAGGGCGAAGCCAAGACCAAGTCGCCGGTCGAGGCGCTGATCTCGGACCGCCGCGAGTTCGAGCTGGCCGAGCAGGGCTTCATCCCGCTGGTAGCCAAGAAGGACAGCGACCACGCCGTGTTCTTCTCCGCCAACTCGGTGCAGAAGGCCAAGCACTTCGGCAGCAGCCCCGAGGGCAAGGAGGCGGAGATGAACTTCCGCCTCGGCACGCAGTTGCCATACCTCCTGATCGTCAACCGCCTGGCGCATTACCTCAAGGTGCTGCAGCGCGAGCACATCGGCAGCTGGAAGACCCGCAACGACCTGGAGCGCGAGCTCAACGCCTGGATCCGCCAATACGTGGCCGACCAGGACAACCCGCCGGCGTCGGTGCGCAGCCGCCGTCCGCTGCGCGAGGCCAAGGTCACGGTGAGCGACATCGAGGGCCAGGCCGGCTGGTACAAGGTCGAGCTGGCGGTGCGCCCGCACTTCAAGTACATGGGCGCGGCCTTCACCCTCTCGCTGGTCGGCAAGATGGAGAAGGAAGGCGGTGGCGGTGAGGGCGACGGCGGAGGCGGCGACGATGCCGGCGGTGGCGACGACGGCGGCGATGCCGGAGCCGACGCGGGCGGCGGTGACGGCGGGGCAGAGGCCTGATCGTCACCTAAACCACCTATATATAACCTCGGGACGGGGAGCCTCTGCAGAGCATGAAAGCCGATCTGAAGAGCCTGGTACGACGCCTCAACCATCAGTGCACCAAGTCGCTGGAAGCGGCCTCGGGCCTGTGCGTGAACCGCAGCCACTACGAAGTGGCGCCGGAACACTTCCTGCTGCAGCTGCTGGAAGAGCCGAAAGCGGACGTGCAGCTGGTGCTGAAGCACTTCGAGGTCGATCCCGGCCGCTGGAGCAAGCAGCTGCAGCACGAGATAGAAGGCCTGAAGAGCGGCAACCCGGGGCGGCCGGTGTTCGCCACCGCGCTGCTGTCGTGGCTGGAGGAGGCCTGGATGGTCAGCTCCCTCGACCTCGGCCAGGCGCGGGTGCGTTCGCTGGCGCTCTTGGCGGCGCTCGCCGACAACCCGGCCCGCTACGGCCTGGAGCAGCTCGCCGACCTCGACAAGCTCTCCAAGGACAAGCTGCTCGGCGTGCAGAACGATGTGTTCGCGGTGTCGGAGGAGGCCAACGAGCCCCTCGGCACCGCGAGCTACGGCGCCGGCCCGAGCGCCGCGGGACGCGCGGCACCGGAGTCCGGCACCGCGCTGCAGAAGTTCACCACCAACTTCACGGCCCGGGCCCGGGAAGGGAAGATCGACCCGGTGTTCGGCCGCGACCCCGAGATCCGCCAGATCGTGGACATCCTCGGGCGCCGGCGCAAGAACAACCCCATCGCCGTGGGCGAGGCGGGCGTGGGCAAGACCTCCGTGGTGGAGGGCCTGGCGCTCAAGGTGGTGTCGGGCGACGTGCCGGCCTCGCTCAAGGACGTGGACATCGTGGGCCTCGATCTCGGCCTGCTGCAGGCGGGTGCGAGCGTGAAGGGCGAGTTCGAGAACCGCCTCAACGCCGTGATCACCGAGATCAAGACCTCCCAGAAACCCATCATCCTGTTCATCGATGAGGCCCACACGCTCATCGGCGCCGGCGGCGCCGCGGGCACGGGCGACGCGGCCAACCTCCTGAAGCCGGCCCTGGCGCGCGGCGAGCTGCGCACCATCGCCGCCACCACCTGGAGCGAGTACCGCAAGTATTTCGAGAAGGATCCGGCCCTGGCGCGGCGCTTCCAGCTCGTGAAGCTGGACGAACCCTCGCCGGAACAAGCCGCGGTGATCCTGCGCGGCATCCGCGACACCTACGAGAAGGCCCACGGCACCTACATCACCGACGCCGCCATCCTCGCCGCCGCCAACATGTCGGCCCGCTACATCTCCGGGAGACAGCTGCCGGACAAGGCAGTGGATCTGCTCGACACCGCCTGCGCGCGGGTCAAGGTGAGCCTGGCGAGCAAACCCGACAAGCTCGAGGACCAGGAACGGCGCATCAGCGTGCTGGAGCGCGAACGCAACGCCATATCCCGCGACGCCGACAGCGGCCGCATCGCGGCGCCTGCCCGCCTCAAGGAGATCGACACCGAGATCGCGGCCCTGCGCGAGCAGGTAAAGGTGACCGAGAAGGCTTGGGCTGCCGAGAAGCAGGCCGTCGAGGCGCTGGTGGCGCTGCGCAGCAAGTTCGGCGAGTCCTCCGACAAGGACAAGGCGGCTCTCTCCAAGGATCTGGAAGCGGCTTCCAAGGCACTGCAGACCCTGCAGAAGGCCGGCGCCCTGGTGAGCCACGAGGTCACGCCGGAAGTGGTGGCCAAGGTCATCTCCGACTGGACCGGTATCCCCATCGGCAACATGGTGAGCGACGAGGCGGCCTCGCTGCTCAAGCTCAACGCCGACCTCAAGGCCTGGGTGCGCGGCCAGGATCACGCCATGGACGCCATCGACTCCAGCATCCGCGCCGCCAAGGCCGGGGTGCAGAACCCCGAGCAGCCCATCGGCATCTTCCTCCTGGTGGGGCCGAGCGGCGTGGGCAAGACCGAGACCGCCCTGGGGCTCGCCAACTTCCTGTTCGGCGGCGACCGCTTCATGGTCACCATCAACATGTCCGAGTTCCAGGAGAAGCACGCGGTGTCGCGCCTCATCGGCTCGCCGCCGGGCTACGTGGGCTACGGCGAGGGCGGCATGCTCACCGAGGCGGTGCGCCAGCGTCCTTACTCCGTGGTGCTGCTGGACGAGGTGGAGAAAGCCCACCCCGAGATCATGAACCTCTTCTACCAGGTGTTCGACAAGGGCATGCTGAGCGACAGCGACGGCCAGCTCATCGACTTCAAGAACACCGTGATCCTGATGACCTCGAACCTGGCCTCGGACACCATCGTGAAGCTGGGCACCGCGGACAAGCCCGCGACCCCGGAACAGATCGGTGAGGCCATCCGTCCCGAGCTTGCGCGCTACTTCAAGCCGGCGCTCCTGGCGCGCATGAAGGTGGTGCCCTACATGCCGCTGGTGGGCGAGAACCTGAAGAGCATCATCCGCATGAAGCTCGACAAGGTTGGCAAGCGCCTCAAGGCCAACCAGGACATCACCTTCAAGTACAGCGATAAGGTGGTGGACCAGATCATGGCGCGCTGCACGGAAGTCGAGTCCGGCGCCCGTGCCATCGACCACATCATCAACGGTGCGCTGTTGCCGCTCCTGGCGACGCGCATCCTGGAGCAGATCGGCTCGGAGGCCGGTTTCACGGCCCTCGACCTGGATATGGACCAGAAAGGGGAGTTCTTGCCGAAGTTCAGCGCCGGGGGCAAGTCCGCACCGGCATAACCCATCCGCGTCGGCCGGCGCCGCCATGGGGGCGGCGCCGGCGCTTCGGGGTGTAGCAATCAACGTCTGTGGTAACCAAAGGAGCAGCCCATGCCAGTCCCAGCTTATATGAAGATCGAAGGCGTCACCCAGGGCAACATCACCGAGGGCGCCAACTCCGAGGAGAGCGTCGGTAACGTGTATCAGGAAGAGCACGAAGACGAAGTCCTGGTGCAGGCCTATCGGCACGACATCACCATCCCGCGCGACCCGCAGAGCGGCCAGCCCACGGGCACCCGCGTGCACCATCCGTTGATGGTCACCAAGGTATTCGACAAGTCGTCGCCGCTGCTGTATCAGGCGCTGGTGACCGGCGAGCGCCTCACCGTGACCATCGAGTGGTACCGCACTTCCACCGAAGGCACCCACGAGCACTACTTCACCCAGCAGCTCGAGGACGCGGTGATCGTGGAGATCCTCTCCTACATGCCCAACGCCCAGGATCCGGAGAAGGCGCACTTCACGCACCTCGAGGACGTGTCGTTCACCTACCGCAAGATCACCTGGACGCACCAGGTGGCCGGCACCGAGGGCAGCGACGACTGGCGCACCCGCGGCGGCAAGGGCTGAGCCAAGAGAACGCGGCGCGGCGGCGACGCCCGCGCCGACTGGATGGGCGCACACGGCGGCGATGGGCGAAGAGCCCATCGTCGCCGCTGTGCGTACATGTGTTCGATGCCCGGGCGCGCCCGGACCCAAGTGGAGCATGAGGTCGATGCAGCGAGTGACGGCGATTTCGTGGGGGAGAGGGGTCAAGGCCGGGGCCGCCATGCTGTCCGCCTGCCTGCTCGCCGCCTGCGCCAGCTCGCCACCGGATCTCACGGTGCAGCCCGACGACTGGACC
>DASSIS010000149.1:0-23173 GCA_035691665.1 Gammaproteobacteria bacterium
GTCGATGCCGAAGCGCATGCGCAGCACCTTGGCCTCGCGCGGCGTCAGGCTCGCCAGCACCGAGTGGGTGGCCTCGCGCAGGCCTTCCACCGTGGCCGCGTCCACCGGCGAGGTGACCGACACGTCCTCGATGAAATCCCCCAGGTGGGAGTCCTCGTCGTCGCCGATGGGCGTCTCCATGGAGATCGGTTCCTTGGCGATCTTGAGCACCTTGCGCACCTTGTCCTCGGGCATCTCCATGCGCACCGCCAGCTCCTCCGGAGTGGCCTCGCGGCCCATCTCCTGCAGCATCTGCCGGCTGATGCGGTTCAGCTTGTTGATGGTCTCGATCATGTGCACCGGGATGCGGATGGTGCGCGCCTGGTCCGCGATGGAGCGGGTGATGGCCTGGCGGATCCACCAAGTGGCGTAGGTCGAGAACTTGTAGCCGCGGCGGTATTCGAACTTGTCCACCGCTTTCATCAGGCCGATGTTGCCTTCCTGGATCAGGTCCAGGAACTGCAGGCCGCGGTTGGTGTACTTCTTGGCGATGGAGATCACCAGGCGCAGGTTGGCCTCCACCATCTCCTTCTTGGCGCGGCGGGCCTTGGCCTCGCCGATGGACATCTGGCGGTTGATCTCCTTCAACTCGCCGATGGAGAGATGGGTCTCGGTCTCCGTGGCGCGCAGGCGGTTCTGCATGCGGACCACTTCGTCGCGCTGCTTGCCGAGCGCGGAGGACCACTTGCGCTTGGACTTGATCTGCCGGTCCAGCCAGCGGGTGTTGGTCTCGTTGTCCGGGAAGCTCTTGATGAAGTCCTTGCGCGGCATGCCCGCCTTCTGCACGCACAGCACCATGATCTGGCGCTCGATGGTACGGATATTGTCCACCAGCCGGCGCAGGTTGCCGGTGAGCGTGTCGGTCATGCGCGGCGTGAGTTTGAGCGTCATCATCTCTTCCGCCAGCTGCTTGCGCAGGCGGATGGTGGTCTTGTGCTGGCTGCCGTTCTTGGCGAGCGACTTCACCGCCTTGTCGTGCAGCTTGCCCAGCGCCTTGAAGTGGCGCGCGGCCTCCTCGGGATCGGGGCCGGTATCGGCCGGGTTCTCGGCCTCGCCGTCGCCGCCTTCCTCTTCCTCTTCGTTGCCGCCCTTGGCAGCCGCCTTGGCGCCCTTGCCCTTGGCGGCAGCAGCGGCGGCGGCCGGGACTTCCAGCTCGCCTTCCTCGTCGGCTTCCGACTCGGCGACGGCTTCGCCGTCCACCGTGACCTCGTTGCTGGCGGTCTGGGCCATCTGCAGGTCGGCGTTGGGGTCGATGAAGCCGGCGATGATGTCGGTGAGCTTGGTGCGGCCTTCGGCGATGCCGGCGTACTCGGAGAGCAGCAGCGCGGTGGTGGCCGGGTAGGTGGCCACGGAACCGAGGACCTGGTTCAGGCCTTCCTCGATACGCTTCGCGATCTTGATCTCGCCCTCGCGGGTGAGGAGTTCGACGGTGCCCATCTCGCGCATGTACATGCGCACGGGGTCGGTGGTGCGGCCGAACTCGGCGTCCAGCGCCAGGGCCGCGGCGGCTTCCTCGGCCGCGTCATCGTCGTCGTCGCCGGTGACCGTGTTCTCGGCCAGCAACAGCTGCTCGGCATCCGGCGCTTCTTCGTGCACCGGGATGCCCATGTCGTTGATCATCGCGATGATCTCTTCGATCTGCTCGGGATCCACGATCTCGTTCGGCAGGTGGTCGTTCACCTCGGCGTAGGTGAGATAGCCCTGCTCCTTGCCCTTGGCGATGAGGAGCTTGAGCTGCGACTGGCGGTCGTCCGTCTTCTGGTTCATGGTGTCTCGCGGCTGGCAGACTGGCCCCCGCCTTATGGCAAGGCGAAAGCCGGAGTGAAACGCTCTAGTTTATCAGAAACCTGGGTTTTTTCCAGGTAAATCAACTGCTTTTGGCACTATCCGTATCCGACTTCCCGGCCCCTTGGGCCAGAAGTCGCGTCAATTCGGCCTTTTCGGCGGCGTTCAGGGTCCTTTTACGGGCTTCGGCGATGAGTTCATCCCGCCGCTGCTCTGCCGGCCGCCGGCCTGTCAGATCCGAGAGGATGGCCCGGAACTCCGATTCCAGGGCCTCCTCGGGCGTCACGATCTCAGCCTGGGCCAGCTTCTCCAGCTGGGCCCCCGTGTCCGTACCCCGCCAATGTTCCAGGATGGCGGCCCCGTTGATATGGGGGTGCCCCCGGGCGAATTCCACTACTTCCCGCAGCCGATCTAGGCCCGGTTCCCCGGTCAGTGACCCGGGGTCATCCACTAGGGCAGCCAGGGCCGGCCTGTGCAGCAGGTAGCCGATGGCTTTGCGCACCGGACTGTTGAGCTGGGGCCTCCCGGGGGGCTTGGGGGTCCCGGCCTCATGGCCCCCCGGAGTCTGGTTAAGCATAGTCAACTTTCCGGAATCCACCTGAGCGCGGCGGGCCAATTCCTCCCGCAGCATGTCCCGGAACACCCCCTTGGGCAGGCGGTTGAGGTGGGGGCTGGCCAGGCTCACCAGGCGCGCCCGGCCGTCGGCGGTCTTCATGTCCGTCTGGGTCGCGAGGCTGTCCAGCAGATAGTTCGAGAGGGGCAGGGCGTCCTCCGTCACGCGCCGCTCGAACGCGGCTTTGCCTTCCTTGCGCACCAGGGTGTCCGGGTCCTCGCCCTCCGGCAGGAACAGGAAGCGGATCTGGCGGCCGTCCTGGGCTTCCGGCAGCGCGTTCTCCAGTGCCCGCCAGGCGGCGGCGCGTCCCGCCCTATCACCGTCGAAGCAGAACACCACTTCGGGCGCGACCCGGAAGAGCTTCTTGAGATGCTCCTCGGTGGTGGAAGTGCCGAGCGTCGCCACCGCGTAGCGCACCCCGTACTGGGCGAGCGCCACCACATCCATATACCCTTCCACCACCAGCAGGCGCGGGATGTCGCGCAGCGCCTGGCGTGCTTCGTAGAGGCCGTAGAGTTCCCGGCCCTTGTGGAACAGCGCCGTCTCCGGCGAGTTCAGGTACTTGGGTTCGCCCTTGCCCAGCACCCGGCCGCCGAAACCGATGATGCGGCCGCGCCCGTCGCGGATGGGGAACATCACCCGTTCCCGGAAGCGGTCGTGGTAGCGGTGCTCGCCTTGCTTTTCTATCAGCATCCCGGCAGCGAGCAGTGCTTTCACTGCCGCTTCGTCTTTGCCGATCGCTTTGAGGAGGTTGTCCCAGCCGGCGGGCACGTAACCCAGGCCGAACTCCTTGGCGATCTCGCCCGTGAGGCCGCGGCCCTTCAGGTAGTCAATGGCGGTCTGGGATTGCTTGAGCTGGTCGCGGTAGTGATTGGCCGCTTTATCCAGCACTTCGTAGAGGGGGGCGAGGGCGCTGCTGCGGTCTTCCCCCTGTTCCACCGGCACTTCCATGCCCACCATGGAGGCCACTTCCCGCACCGCTTCCGGGAACTCCATGTGTTCGTATTCCATCAGGAAGGAGAGGGCGGTGCCGTGGGCGCCGCAGCCGAAGCAGTGGTAGAACTGCTTCACCGGGCTCACGAAGAAGGACGGGCTCTTCTCGTTGTGGAAGGGGCAGCAGGCGGCGAACTCGCGCCCCTGCTTCTTCAGGGGCACGCGCTTGTCGATGAGCTCGACGATGTCGGCCCGACTGAGCAGCTCTTCTATGAACTGTTGGGGGATTCGCGGCACCAGAATGGCCCTTTTGCCCGATAACTTCGTTGCGGCGGTTTTTCGAGCCGGTCATTACCTGTTTGGTAACTCCCTCCTCGAAAAAACACCGCGCCTCGTTCTCGGCCAAAATTGCTCATTCTGGCCGTGCGTCTAGGAAGGATAGACGAGGGTCGGGGGCTTAGCCGCCTAATTTCGCCTTGATCTTCGCAGAGACGGCGCTCATGTCGGCCTTGCCGGCGACCTTGGGTTTCAGGATGCCCATGACCTTGCCCATGTCCTTCACGGAGGCGGCGCCGCTTTGAGCCACGGCCTCGGCCACGAGCTTGTCCAGCTCCGCGTCCGAGAGCTGGGCCGGCATGTAGGCCTGGATCACCTTGATCTCGGCCTCTTCCTTGTCGGCCAGGTCCTTGCGGTTGCCCTGCAGGAACTGGGTCACGGACTCGCGGCGCTGCTTCAGCATCTTCTCCAGCACCGCGAGCAGCTGGGCGTCGTCCAGGGTGATGCGCTCGTCCACTTCTTTCTGCTTCACGGCGGCGAGGATCAGGCGGATGACGGCGAGGCGCTCCTTGGCGCCGGCCTTCATGGCCTCTTTCATGTCGCTGGTGACCTGGTCTTTAAGTGTCATGGGCATATTCCTTCAGGAAACTCCTGCTGACCGTCCTTGGTGTGCCTTCCAGCCTTGCCATCCCTGGCAAGGCGCTCGGTTGGAGCAGACAGCCACCGGCTGTCTGCTTAAAACTCCAACCTCGCCCTCGTAAATAAGAACGGCGCTTTCTGTGGGAAAGCGCCGCTCATCGTCGAACCGAGATGAACCGTACGATCAGTAGAGGCGCGTGCGGCGGGCCTGTTCGCGCGAGAGCTTCTTCATGTGGCGCTTCACGGCCGCGGCCTGCTTGCGCTTGCGCTCCTGGGTGGGCTTCTCGTAGAACTCGCGGCGACGCAGCTCGGTCATGACGCCGGCCTTCTCGCAGGCACGCTTGAAGCGGCGCAGGGCGGCGTCGAAATGTTCGTTTTCCTTTACGCGTACGCTGGGCATTCGCAGGTCACCTTGTTAGGGATTTCAGGGGTTTACGGCCCCGGCAAAGGGGCGGAATTGTACTGGCCGGCGTGTAGAATTGCAAAGTCTGCCCCCCACAAGACCCCCTCCCATGCGTGTCCTCGGCATAGAGACTTCCTGCGACGAGACGGGCGTGGCGGTCTATGACACCGCCCGGGGCCTCCTGGCCCATGCCCTCTACAGCCAGGTGAAGCTCCATGCCGAGTACGGCGGGGTGGTGCCGGAACTGGCCTCCCGGGACCATGTCCAGAAGCTGCTGCCCATGGTGGACCGGGCCCTGAAAGAGGCGGGGACCGCTCCCACAGACCTGGATGGCATCGTCTATACCGCCGGCCCCGGCCTCGTGGGAGCCCTCCTGGTGGGGTCTTGCCTGGCCCGCTCCCTGGGGATGGCTTGGGGGGTGCCGGCCCTGGGGGTACATCATATGGAGGGTCATCTCCTGGCGCCCATGCTGGAGGACCCCCGGCCCGAGTTCCCCTTCGTGGCGCTCCTGGTCTCGGGCGGCCACTCGCTGCTCGTGGAAGTGGAGGGCATCGGTCGCTACCGCACCCTGGGCGAATCCATCGACGATGCCGCCGGCGAGGCCTTCGACAAGGTGGCGAAGCTCCTGAAGCTCCCCTATCCCGGCGGACCTGCCCTCGCCAAGCTCGCCGAGCAGGGCGATCCCAAGCGCTTCAAGTTGCCGCGGCCCATGGTGGACCGCCCCGGCCTCGACTTCAGTTTCAGCGGCCTCAAGACCGCGGTGCTCACGGTGCTCAAGAACGCGCCCCAGGATGAGCAGACCCGGGCCGACGTGGCCCGTGGTTTTGAGGAGGCGGTGGTGGACACCCTCGCCATCAAGTGCGAGCGTGCCTTGCGGGAGACGGGCCTCAGCCGCCTCGTGGTGGCGGGCGGCGTGGGCGCGAACCGGCGCCTGCGCGCGCGCCTCAAGGAGATGACCGCGGCCCTGGGCGGCGAGGTCTACTACCCGCGCCCCGAGTTCTGCACCGACAACGGCGCCATGATCGCCTACGCCGGTTGCTGCCGGCTCGCGGCGGGGGCCGTCACCGAGACCCCGGTGCGCGCCCGCTGGCCCCTCGATTCCCTGACCCCGGCCTGAACAGGAAGCCCATGGACATCGTCTTCATCCGCGAGCTCAAGGTGGACACCGTCGTCGGCATCTACGACTGGGAGCGGCGCATCCGCCAGAGCGTGGTGCTGGACATCGAGATGGGTTCGGACATCGCCCGCGCCGCCAGGACCGACCGCATCGAGGACGCTCTCGACTACAAGGCCGTGGCCAAGCGCGTGGCGGGCTACGTGCGCGATTCCGAGTTCCAGCTCGTCGAGACCATGGCCGAGAAGGTGGCCGAGCTCGTGATGCAGGAGTTCAAGGTGCCCTGGATCAAGATCACCCTCAACAAACCGGGCGCGGTCAGTGGCTCCAGATCCGTGGGCGTGATCATCGAACGCGGGAAGAAATGATGAGCGTCGAAGCGTTCATCGGCATCGGCAGCAACGTGGAGCCGGAGCGGCGCGTGCGCCAGGCGGTGAAGCTCCTGCGGGAGCGGTTCGGGGCGATCCGGCTCTCCCCCTTGTACCGCAACGCTGCCGTTGGTTTCGAGGGCGACGATTTCCTGAACCTGGTGGTCGCCTTCGGGACCGGGCTCGAAGTGACGCCCCTCAACGCCGCCCTGGACGAGATCGAACTCGCCTGCGGCCGGGAGCGGGGGGCCGCGCGCTTCGCGCCCCGCACCATGGACCTCGACCTCCTGCTCTACGGCGACCGCGTCAGCCGGACGCCCGTGGTGCTGCCGCGCCAGGAAGTCCTCAAGTACGCCTTCGTGCTCAAACCCCTGGCGGACTTGGCGCCACAGCTCCGCCACCCCGGTACCGACTCGACCTATGCCGAGCTCTGGGCCCGCTACCCCGGCAACAAGGACGGGATGGATGCAGTCTCTCTACCGGGCATGTGAGCGTGTGCATATAAGCATCCGGTTCGGGATATCGCTACGGTAAAATGACCATTCCAGCGACTGGAGGAGACGGATCGCGCCGGTCCCACAGGCCGACGCGAGGTGGGGATACATGAAAGACATACGCTTCAACTACCCGCATGCCACCGGCCGCGAGATCGAGGCCATCCAGGACGCGATCCAGCGCGGGCACCTCTCGGGCAACGGTCCTTATTCCAAGAAATGCCACGCCTGGCTCGAGAAGACCATCGGCAGCCACAAAGCGCTGCTCACCCATTCCTGTACCGCCGCCCTCGAGATGGCCGCGATCCTCTCCGACGTGGGTCCGGGCGACGAAGTCATCATGCCGTCCTACACCTTCGTGTCCACCGCCAACGCCTTCGTGCTGCGCGGCGCCACCCCGGTGTTCGTGGATGTCCGTCCAGATACTCTGAACCTGGACGAGAGGCTCATCGAGGCGGCCATCACCCCGCGCACCAAGGTCATCGCTGTGGTTCACTATGCCGGCGTCGGGTGTGAGATGGATGTGATCATGGACATCGCCCGGCGCCATAAACTCATGGTGATCGAGGACGCCGCCCAGGGCATCCACGCCAGCTACAAGGGGAAGCCGCTCGGCTCCATCGGCCACCTCGCGGCCTTGAGCTTCCACGAGACCAAGAACGTGATATCCGGCGAGGGCGGCGCGCTGCTCGTCAACGATTCGCAACTTGCCGAGCGTGCCGAGATCATCTGGGAGAAAGGCACTAACCGTTCCCAGTTCTTCCGGGGCCAGGTGGACAAGTACACCTGGGTGGACGTGGGCTCCTCCTTCCTGCCGAGCGAGTTGATTGCTGCGTTCCTGTGGCCGCAGTTGGAAGATACCGCGAAGATCTGCGCGCGACGCCTCGAGATCTGGCATGACTATCACTCAGCGCTGAAATCGCTGCGTGATGCTGGCCGTATCCAGGGGCCCGTCATCCCGGATGGCCGGGCACATAACGCTCATATGTACTACACGCTGGCGAGTAACGCGGCGCAGGCGCGAGCGGCGCTCGATGAACTCAAGACGCAAGGCATAGGCGCGATCCCCCATTACGTTCCGCTGCATAGTTCGCCCGCCGGGCGGCGGTTCGGGCGCAGCCACGGCGAACTCAAGGTCACGGACGAGGTGTGGCGGCGGCTGATCCGGTTTCCCCTCTGGCCCGATATGACGCGGGAGGACACGGCGCAGGTGAGCGATGCCGTGATGCGCGCGTTGGGCAACTCCAAAGCAGACAAGAGATCCGTCTCGTGAAGCCCGGCACCAGCGGGTGCTGGCGCCCTGTCCGGAGAATCTGAGGATGCAACCTAATCTTCTCGCACTCCGCCGGGCGATTCCCGACACTGCCGTCTCGGCATTCAAGTTGCTGCTACATCCCTGGGTTTTATTCGTTGTTGTGTCGCTCGCCGTATGGTGGCCGGACGGTTTCAATATCGGCCCTGTCAACGATGGCTGGATAGGATTGGGGGCCGATAATATCCTGCCCGACCAATTCAAGACGCGGGTGTTCAACTCCTTCTTTTTCCGGGACGTCGGCATGCATCTCGTGTCGAACAGCTTCTTGGGATGGGAGGCGGTGTTGTTCGTGGCGACTGTGCTGCGCGGAGTACTGGCATACGAGATCATCAAAAGATTATTCCCCGGTCGGGCTCTCTTTGCGGTCGCCTGCGGACTGATTGCGCTCTATCACCCGGCCGACAACTCCTACTTTTGGCTGGATGCGGTGGGCATACCCTGCGGATTGGCGTGCGCGCTAGCCTCCATCCTGGCAGCGATGCTGCATCTGCAGAGCGGCAGCCGCGCTTCCCTACTTGCTATGTACGCGTTGCAGTTGCTCACCTGTTTCAACTACACCGCATTCTTGCCGCTCGTCATCATGGCGCCGGTGTTGATCTGGCTGGTACGGCGGTTGAAGGATCCCAGGACGCGCGCCTTCTATCTCTTCAAGACCAGCGTGCTGGTGGGCGTCTTCATCGTGTTCCAAGCTTACTTGGCATCCCGCGGGGTCGGTCGCGAAGGCGTGGTCATTGATTTGAGCCTGCGCGGGATCATTGCGGGCTACGAGTATGTGGTGCGCGTCTGGCTGCATAGCCGGCCGACGTTCACCATCACCTATCTGCTGGTGGCTCTGGTGCCGGGAGTATTCGCCTACGTGACAGCGGGGGCGGCCCTCGTCGCAGAGCCCGAGGATGATAGGGAGGCCACCCACGTCTCCGTAGGCTCTGCCTCGTTTACCGTATCCAGCTTCCTGTGTCTCGCCGCAGCCTCGTATCTGCCGTATGCGGTGTCTACCCTACGGTTCAACAATGAGCGCCAGCTGCTCGCTGCCGGGTTTTTCCTGTATGCGACCCTGCTGCTGCCGGTTTTCTTCGTGCTGTTGCCTCGCTTCAAAAGTCGGTACGTGGGGGAGCTGGTCGTGGCGGTCCTCGCGGTGCTGGTAACCGTCACGGGTTTGCAGGCGCGCGTGAAGTGGATGTCCGAATACCGTACTGAAGAGGGACTACTCGCGGCTTTGGCGACCACGATCCCAGACCCGCCGCCGGGTTCGACGATCATCGTGTATCTCGCCAAGCCTTATATGAGGTTCACGCTCGCAGGTTTCTATAACCGTAGGGCCGCCTTCGAACAGGCGCTACACATGATGTATGGCGATGCCAACCTGCAGGCCGGTTTCGTGGACCTCACCATCCCGCCGTTCTCGTTCACGCCGGGACAAGTGAGGATCGAAGCCGCGCGGCTGATGAATAGCGGGCTGGTGGTGCCTTACGAACATCTGATCCTGGTTTATTACACTGAAGACGGCGACGCCTATATCCTCCAACAACCGTGGTTGCAGAAGCTGGCCCCCAAAGGCACGGATCTCTCCGGTTACCGGCCTGGCAGCTACGGCAGCCTGCCTTCGGATCACGCCATCATGTGCACCATGCTGGAGCAGAGCTATCGTCCGCCCTACTGCACGCCGTCCTACAAGCGCACGAGCCAATAGCCGTCGGGCGTCGCGCCCGCACTGCAGATCTCGGGGTTGATCGTGGCGCAGTGCGTGAAACGCGGGGTCAGCGTATCAAGCTGGGCACAGACGCCGGTCTCACCCTTGGCGCCTGTGCCGCACTCTACGGTCTTCCTGTAGCCGGCCTCATGGAACGCAGGATGAAGCACCCTCCCGGGCCAAAACACCTGTGGGAAGACCTCGAACGATCCCGCATAGTCTTTTGGCCAGCCGTAGCCGTCGTCTTTGTCGAACGCCGCCCCCTCCAGCACGATGACGCCTTTAAATCTGCCGGGGTCCGCCGGGCTGATCTCCACGATGGCCGATCTCACGTCCGAGCTGTACTCGGCGGACCATTGGTTGTTCACGATGGAAATCATGCACGGGTAGAAGCAGAACGCATAGACGGCCAACAGCGTGGGCACCGGGCGCTGTATCAGGCCCAGCAGCGCGAGGCCTAGCAGCAGCGTCGCCGGGCCGAATACCAGCGTGGCCCTGATGGGTATATCGACTCCGTCGGGGGCCGTGAAGACGTATATAGAGAGGAATAGCGCACCGCTATAGGCCAGCATGGGTATCCAGGGCCGGCCGCCTTGGGTGCTTTTACGCGCACGCCATATGAGCATTGTCAGCACCAGGAGCAGCATCAGGATGATGCCGGTCACGTAATACAAGGTGCCTAAATCCTCGCCGAGCAGGGCGAAGTTGCGCACCAGGTTGTCGAGTAGCCCGCCGAGTGAAGCCGCGAAATGCGGATGCCGGTAGGGAGAGAGTACCGGTATCTGTCCGAAGGCGATGCGCAGTATGGTCTCGGCAAGACCCCAACCCAGCGCGAAGGCGATGGCCCAGACCACCAGGTTCTTGATCGTATCGCGCATGTTGTCGGCCAGGGACTGCTGGCACAGCCGGTCGTAGCTCGGGATCAGGAACAGCAGCGTCATGGGCGCGAAGGACTGATGCAGTCCGTATACGATCGGCGTGCCGACGAGCACAAGCGGGATGCGCGGCAAGCGTCTCGAGAGCGCCTCCATCACCGCCAGCAACAAGGTCGCCGACATCGCGTGGCTCGCCCAACCGAGTTGGCTATGGAAGCCTGGCATGATGACGCACAGCGAAGCCAACCCGATGCTGAGCGCCCGGCTCTCGAACGGGGAGCCGGCGAGGTAGGTGCGCGTGACACGGTAACCCAGCCAGCCGAACAGAAACACCGCGACCAGCCAGGCTGCGAATTGTGGGATGCGTCTCAAGGCATAGAAGAATGCCGGCAACAGCCAGCGCTGGTTATATTCGAACTCGTTGTGAGGCGAACCCAGGTAGGCCCAGGTGTCGGGACGCCAGAAGGCATAGTGGGCGGCGAAGTAGGCGCAGGCCAGCACCCCAGCGAGCGGGAGCAGGGTAAGTAACCCCAAAAACAGCGTGTCGGTACCCGGCCTGCCCGGCCCCACGCCGATCGACGAACCTCTGTGCTCTCTCTCGATGCGCGACAGGAGCTCGCGCAAGGTGTCTTTTACTTTGCTTGCCATGAAAAGCTACCCCTTATTGTCTGCGGCGATCTTACCAACCGATGCTGCGGCCGCCATCGACGGCGATGATCTGGCCAGTCACGTATTCCGCGTCCCGCACCAGGTAGAGGATCGCGCCGGCGATGTCTTCTGGCGACCCCTTGCGCTTCAGGGCCGTGGCTTCGAGGATGGACTTCTTGGTGGCCGCATCCAGCCCCTGCTCGGGCCAGAGCACCGGCCCCGGGGCCACGCCGTTCACGCGTATCTCAGGTCCAAGCTCCTTGGCGAGCGAGAGCGTCAGCATGGCGAGCCCCGCCTTGGCGGCGCAGTACACGGTGTGTTCCTTGAGCGGGCGCTTGGCGTGGATGTCCACCATGTTCACGATGCTGCCGTGGGTCTTCCTGAGGTGCACCGCCGCCGCCTGGGCCAGGAAGAAGGGCGCCTTCAGGTTGCTCGCCATGAGCTCGTCCCAGTCGTCCTCGCCCACGCTGCCGAGCGGCGTGGGGCGGAAGCTGGAAGCGTTGTTCACGAGCACGTGTAGGCCCTGCCACTGCAACGCCGCCTTCACCAGCGACTCCAGGCCCTGGATGTTGGCGAGGTCCGCCTGGGCGATGGCCGCGGAGTCCTTGCGCAGCTTGTTGAGTTCCTGGCAGAGCGCTGCCGCTTCCGGCTCCGACTTGTTGTAGTGCAGCAGGAGGTTCATGCCCTCCGCGTGCAGGGCGCGGGCGATGGCGGCGCCCAGGCGCTTCGCGGCACCGGTCACGAGCGCGGTGCGGCCCTCCAGGTTTCGGTTATCCTTCTGCATCGTGATCGTCCCGCGGGTTTCGCCCCCGCTCATTAAAGCAGAAATCCGTGCTGCCTATCAGCCAAGCCCCGCAGGAACTGCCGGTCCCCGACGCCGACGCGCTGGAGCACAGCCGCCGCGTGGCGGCGCACATCCAGGAAGAGATCCGTGCCGGGGGCGGGAGCCTGCCCTTCGCCCGTTACATGGAGCTCGCCCTGTACACCCCGGGCCTGGGCTATTACAGCGCCGGTGCCCGCAAGTTCGGCGCTGCCGGAGACTTCGTCACCGCGCCGGAGCTCTCGCCGCTTTTCTCCCGCTGCGTGGCACGCCAGTGTGCCGAGGTGCTGAAGGCCCTTGATGGCGGGAGCCTCCTGGAGCTCGGTGCCGGTTCCGGCGTCATGGCGGCGGACATGTTGCTGGAACTCCAGCAGCTGGACCGGCTGCCCAAGGAATACCTGATCCTGGAAGTGAGCGCGGACCTGAAGGCACGGCAACAGGAGTGTCTCGCGGCGCGGGTGCCGGAGCTCCTGCCACGGGTGCGTTGGCTCGACACCCTGCCGGCGCGCTTCGTAGGCGTGATGCTCGGCAACGAAGTGCTGGACGCGCTGCCCGTGGCGCGCTTCCGCAAGGGGAGCAAGGGTTATGAGGAGTATGGCGTCATCGAGAAGGGCGAAGGGTTTGCCTGGACGCTCGGCGAACCGGGGCGTGAGCTCACCGCGGCGCTCACCGCGCTGGACAAGACCCTGAAGGCGCCGCTCGCCCACGGCTACGCTTCGGAGATCTGCACCGTGCTGCCGGCGCTGTTCCAGAGCTTCGCCGCGTCATTGAAGCGCGGCGCCGTCTTGTTCCTTGATTACGGCTACCCGCGCGCCGCCTACTACCACCCGGAGCGGCGCATGGGCACGTTCATGTGCCATTACCGGCAGCGGGCCCATGGCGACCCCTTCCTGTATCCGGGCCTGCAGGACATCACCGCCCACGTGGACTTCAGCGCCGTGGCCGAGGCGGGCACCGCCGGCGGTCTCGAGCTCGCGGGCTACACCACCCAGGCGCATTTCCTCTTGGCCCTCGGCATCAGCGAGGAAGCCATGGCGAGCCTGCAGGCGGCCCAGCAGGTGAAGCTGCTCACGTTGCCGGACGAGATGGGTGAGCGCTTCAAGGTCATCGGTTTCAGCAAGGACTTGGAGCAGACACTCAGCGGGTTCGCGTTGCGCGACCTCGCGCATACCCTCTAATCGCGGCCGGTCACGGCGCGTACCGCGTCCAGTCTCTTCTTCTTCAGTTCCGCGCCGATCTCCGCTCCCGAGAGCTTCGAGGTATCCAGCGATTCCGTGGTCACGTCCTGGGCCGCCGCGAAAGCGCGGCGCAGGTAATCCGCTTGGGGGAAGGGCGTGCCTTCGAGGCCGGTGCGGCCCCGGTGGTCCGCCTCGCAGGCGGTGAGGAAGAGCTCGAAGCGTTCCGGGCGGCGGAACGCGTCCACGTTCTCCAAGAGCTTCAGGAGCGTGTCGGAGCGGATCTCCTCCGCCTTGTGCACCAGGCCGTGGTGCTTGGCCACCACCAGGGCCAGCTCCTTGAACTCCCGCGGCGTCTTGAGCCGGGCGCAGAGCTCCTCCACCAGCTTCACGCTGCGCTCCTCGTGGCCGTAGTGGTGGGGCAGGATGTCCTTGGGGGTCGTGCCCTTGCCCAAGTCGTGGGTCAGCGCCGCGTAGCGCACCGTGAGGTCGGGGCTGAGCCGCGCCGCCTGGTCCAGCACCATCATCACGTGCACCCCGGTGTCGATCTCCGGGTGCCACTTGGCGGGTTGGGCCACGCCGTAGAGCCGCTCCAGTTCCGGGAACACTTTCTTCAGCGCGCCGCAGGCCCGCAGCGTCTCGAAATACACCGAGGGTCTCTCGCAGGCGAGTGCCTTCACCGTCTCCTGCCACACCCGCTCGGCGACCAGATGGTCCACCTCGCCGTCGTCGCTCATGCCCCGCATGAGCTTGAGCGTCTCGGGCGCCACCTTGAAGTCGAGCGGCGCGAAGCGGGCCGCGAAGCGCGCCACGCGCAGCACCCGCACCGGGTCTTCGGAGAAAGCCGGGGAGATGTGGCGCAGCACCCGCGCCTTGAGATCCTGCTCGCCGCCGTAGGGATCGATGAGCCTGCCGTCCGCGTCCTCCGCGATGGCGTTGAGGGTGAGGTCCCGGCGCTTGAGGTCGTCTTCCAGGGTTACCCCCGGCGCGCTCATGAACTCGAAGCCGTGGTAGCCGTGGCCCGTCTTGCGCTCGGTGCGGGCGAGGGCATATTCCTCGTGGGTCTGGGGGTGCAGGAAGACCGGGAAGTCCTTGCCCACCGGCTGGTAGCCGAGCCCGCTCAGCTCCGCGGGCGTGGCCCCGGTCACCACCCAGTCTCTCTCCTTGACGGGCAGCCCCAGCAACCGGTCGCGTACCGCACCGCCCACGAGATAAGTCTTCATGGGGGCATCTTATCCCAGACGCCGGTGCTCGGCGGCTAGGCGTGGGGCACCGCTACCCGGAGGGATTTGATGTAGGCGTTCGCCTGGGCGGCGGCGTTCTCGAACATGTCGGAGTCGCGCTTCATCTTCGTGAGCAGCATCCCGCCCTGCATGATGGCGAAGCAGAAGTCCGCCAGGGCTTCCGGTTGCGCCTGGAGGGCGAGTTCGCCGGCGGCCTGCCGTTCGGCGAAGAACCGTGCGAGCTTTCCCCGGGCCCATTCCAGGAACAGCCGTACCTCCATGCGCAGCATCGGCTGGTCGTTGCCGAGATCGTTGCCGATGGTGCCGAGCGGGCAGGAGCGCTCGAAGTTCACGGCGCGCTGGTAGTCGATGTATTTCTGGAACCAGCCCTCGATGTCCTCCCAGGTCTTGATCTCGTAGCTCGAGTCCGACTCGCCGCTGCGCACCATCTTGCTGAGGTACTCCAGGCTCGCGTGGATCAGCCCGTCCTTGGTCTTGAAGTAGTGGGAGAACTGGCTCTTGCCGGTATGCGACAGCTCCAGCACCTCGTCGATGCTGGTTGCGTTGACCCCTTGGCGGTGGAACAGGTCCAGGGCCGCCTCGATCATCCGCGTGCGGGTGTCGGGTTTCGCCGTCATCGCTTACCTATAATAGATGTTCTATGCGGTACATATTGTAGCACATAGTCCGTATTTAAGCTGTAAATAGTGTTGACAAACATTGTACTATTTAGTACAACTATGGCTGTAGCCACCCCTTTTCAAGAGGAAAACGCCATGTCCACGCCCAACCCCTACCTGGTTTTCGACGGCGACTGCGCCGACGCCATGCGTTTCTACGAGCAGACCCTCGGCGGCAAGCTCGAGCTGCTCATGCGCTTCGCCGACTCCCCCTTCGCGGCTCAGACGCCCAAGGACGAGGCGGACCGCATCCTCCACGCCCGCCTGGCCCTGCCGAGCGGCGGCGCCCTCATGGCCTCCGACGCCACCCGCCAGCACCCCTACCAGGGCAAGCACGGCTTCGGCCTGTCGCTGATCTACGCCAGCGTGGCGGAAGCCAAGCAGGTGTTCGAGAAGCTCGCCGAGGGCGGCCAGGTCACCATGCCCCTGGACAAGACCTTCTGGGCCGAGACCTTCGGCATGGTGACCGATCGCTTCGGCACCCCCTGGATGATCAACGGCGGGGCCATGCAGGCCCTCTGAGCCCATGAGCTCCTTCGCCACCCTCATCCATTGGTGCTACCTCGCCGGCGGGGTGGGCATCGCGCTCAGCTACTGGCCGCAATTGAGCCTGTACTGGCGCGAGCCCGCCACCCGTCGGGGCATCGCCGTGCTGTCCTGGGCCTCCTGGTCTCTGGGCGCACTGGTCACCACCTGCTACGCCTCCCTGGTGGTGCACGACCTGCCTTTCACTTTCATCTCCGGCCTCAACACCGCCGCCAGCGTGCTGGTGATGATGTTCGGCCTCTCGGCGCGCCGCCGGCCGCGCCCCGGTCACATGGATGCCGGCGTCTCCGTCACTACCCTATAAAGCGAATCGGAATCAGGAGCCTCTCATGATCGCCCTCATCGTCATCGCCAGCCTCGCCGCCCTCGTGGGCGGCCTGCTGCTCTACGCCCACAGCCGTCCCGACTACGTCACCGTGGCGCGCCGCATCCGCATCCAGGCCTCGCCCCAGACCATCTTCCCGTTCCTCGAGGACCTGCGCCTGTTCGGCGCCTGGTCGCCCTTCGAGCAGCTGGACCCGGCCGCCCAGCGCCGCTTCAGCGGCAGCCCCCGCGGCACCGGCGCCGTGTACGAGTGGGACGGCAACGACAAGCTGGGCAGCGGCCGCATGGAGATCATCGACACCGCCCCCGCCAAGCGCGTGATCTCGGAGCTGGAGTTCTTCCGGCCCTTCAAGGCCGACTGCCTGGTGGAGTTTTCGCTCACGCCCGTGAGCGGCGGCACCGAAGTGCGCTGGGAGATGGACGGCGCCCGGCCTTTCTTCGTGAAGCTCGTGAGCGTGTTCCTGGACCTGGATGCGATCCAGGGCCGCGAGTTCGACAAGGGTCTCGCCGCTCTCAAGGCCCTGGTGGAAGGGCCGGTGCAGCCCCGGGATTACTGGCCGGTGGTCCGGGACGTCGCCCCCGGCTCTCAGCGTCAGGCGGCCTGAGGTCTGGCGCCGCCGAGATACGTCGGCGCCACCGCTTCCAGGGGCGTGGCCTGGATGCCGAGCGCCCCCAGCCCATCCTCGGTGCTCACGCTGTCCACCGTGAGGGAACGGTAGTTGTCGAGGGAGAAGGGCTTGCCCGGCATCCACTCCATCAGCGCCGCCTGCAGCCAGGCGGCGGGGCGGGGCAGGCCGAGGATCAGGCGCCGGTTCCCCGTGAGCTGTCCGGCGTAGGTCACCAGTTCCCGCAAGCTGTAGATGCGCGGCCCGCAGAGGGCGTAGTGCCGGCCGATGCCCTCGCGCTTCTCCAGGCAGTGGACGAAGGCCGCCGCCACGTCCCCCACGTACACCGGCGCGAAGCGCGCCTTGGGGAAGGCGAGCGGCATCAGAGGCAGGCGTTTCAGCAATCCCGCGAAGCGCGTCAGGAAGCTGTCGCCGGGGCCGAAGATGACGCTCGGTTCGAACACCGTGGCCTCCAGCTGCTTCGTCATCAGCACGGCCGTCGCCGCCTCCCCCTTGGTTCGCAGGTAATGGCTCGGGCCCTGCTTGTCGGCCTTGAGCGCGCTCATGTGCAGGAGGCGGCGCAGGCCCGCGCCGCGGCAGGCTTCGATCACGCCTTCCGTGAACATGATGTGGGCCTCTCTGAACCCTAAGCCCTTGTGGCCGCGCTCGTTCAGTATCCCCACCAGGTTGATCACCGCTTCGGAGCCTGCGAAGGCCTCGCGCAGCACGCCGGCATCGTAGACGTCCGCCTGGGTGAGGGTGAGGGTGGGCAGCACCAGCATGTCGGTGTGCCGGAAGCGGTAGCGGGTGAGCACCTGCACGCTATGGCCGCGCGCCACGAGCCGGGCGGCCAGGTGCCGTCCCACGAAACCGGTGCCACCCAGGAGCGTGACCCTGCTCATGGATCCATCTTATACCCGAGGTCCGCGGCGCCCTGGTCCGCCCCGGCGGGCGCCGCCACCCGGCCGATACGCACCGAGAGCCGCTGCGGCTTGCCGCTGATGCGCCAGTCGAACATCACCGTGTGGCCCATCACCCGGTGCACGTAGTTGCGCGTCTCGGTGTAGGGGATGCTGTCGATCCACGCGTCCGCCGGCATGTCCCCGTCCTGGGGCAGCCAGTCGGAGACCTTCGCCACGCCGGCGTTGTAGGCCGCGGTCGCCAGGGGCTCGCTGCCGTCGAACTGGCGCAGCACCTCGCGCAGGTACGAGCTCCCCAGGATCAGGTTGGTGGGCGGGTCCAGGAGGCTGTCATCGTCGTTGAGGGTGAGCCCCAGGCGGTTGGCCATGTCGCGCCCCGTCGCCGGCATCAGCTGCATCAGCCCGTAGGCGCCCGCATGGGATACCGCGTTGGGCTTGAACACGCTCTCGGCGCGGATCAGGCCGTAGATCCAGGAGAGGTCGAGCTTGAGCTGCGCCGCCTTCGGCACCAGGGTCTGCTCGAAGGCGAGCGGGTAGGTGAGGGCGAGGTCCTGCCAGCAGCCGCCGCCGGCGAGCGTCGGGATCACCCGCGCATGCCAGCCCCAGCGTTCGGCGAGCAGCGCCGACTGGCAGCGGGCCGGGATCGAGAGCCCGCGGGTGGCGTCGGCCCACTCCGCCTCCGCCTCGGGATAGAGGCCCGCGGCCACGAGCTCCCGGGCGCGCACGAAGTCCGGACGCTCGCCCAGCTGTTCTATCACTTCCTCCTCGGGTTTGCTCACCTGCTGCACGATGCGGTAACCCTCGTGCAGCCGGTCCGAGGACAGGAAGCCGTAGTAATCGGGCGTGCGCACCAGGGAGAGATAGAGCGCGTCCGCCGCGCTGCGTCTCCCCAGGCCCTCCAGCGAGCGCGCCTTCCAGTAGCGCCACTCCGGCGAGTCCTGGTCCGCGCCCAGGCCCGGGAGCGCCTTCAGCAGAGCGCGCCAGTCCTGGTCGCGCAGCGCCAGGCGCGCGCGCCACTCCGGCACCTGCGGATCGGTGGCGTCGTGCAGGCGGCCGAGCTCGCTGCGCGCGTCCGGCAGCATGTGCCAGACGTGCTGCAGCACCAAGAGCGTGCGCATGGCGCGGGCGTCGTCCGCCGAGAAATGGTGTTGCTTCGAGAGCGTGCTCCACAGGTGCTGGGCCTTGAGCGGCGAGCTGCGCGCCACGATCTTGATGCCCGCCAGCAGCATCTCCTGGTGGGCCTCGTCGTCGGGCGCCTGGGTGTTGGCGAGCCACACCGCCGGGTCCGCCGCCATGTCGAGCCAGTCCTGCACCCAGTCCCGGTCGTAGGCCGAGAGCTTCGGCAGCAGCGTGCGGGCGGTGTCGTAGTCCTTGGACTGCAGCGCGAGCTCGGCGCGCTTGCGCAGCATGTCGGCGTTGATGAGCCGGTGGGCGTCGAGGTATTGGAAGAGCGGCGTGCAGGCCGTGCTCATGGGCGGCGTCAGGCTGGTGGCCGGGTTCATGGCCGGCTGCACCCTGCCGTCGAGCGAGATGGCCGGCGTCAGCCATAGGTGGCGCGCCGCCACCAGCCAGGTGTCCCGGTCCGGTTCGTCTTGCTTCAGGAGATGCGCGCTCACCGCGGCGCAGCGCAGCGCCGGGTCCGTCTCGTCCCGGTAATAGGCGAGCACCTTGCTCCATTCCTGCCGCTCCGCCAGCGCCACCAGCCAGTCCTCCCGCAGCGCGTCGCTCACCGGCATGTCCGGGTTCGCCATGAAGAACTGTTCCACCGCCGCGTCCGGCTGCTGGTCGAGGGTGGCGTCGAGGTAGGCGTAGTCGAGGTAGGGCCGGAGCGGATAGCCCTTGAGGGACTTGAGATACGGCGCGAGATCGCGCGCGTCGCCCTTCACCGCGTAGCTCCAGGCGAGCTTGAACTCGGCGCGCTGCTGCGTGTAGTCGTCCGCGTTCTGCCCCAGCGCACACATGGTTGTGAGCGCAGCGCACAGCGAGAGATATCGGACGCCGGTCATGGCCAATAGATTACCGTGGCCCGGAAGGCGGGGCTATGATTTGCAGACAAAACGCGCGTTGCGTAGGAGCCAGGACATGACATTTTCCAGCATCGATCCCGCCAGCGGCGAACGCTGGCAGGAATACCCGGCTTGGGGAGCGGCGCGCCTGGAAGCGGCCCTCGCGGCCGCGAGCGGCGCCGCACCCGGCTGGAGCGCCCGCAGTATCGAAGAGCGTTGCAGCCTGCTGCGCCGCGCCGGCGAGAGGCTGCAGCAGCACCGCGACGACTACGCGCTGCTCATGAGCCGCGAGATGGGCAAGGTCATGGCCGAGGCCCGGGCCGAGATCGAGAAGTCCGCCAGGGCCTGCCTCTACTACGCCGAGGAAGCGCCAGCGATGCTGGCGGATGAAGTCATCCAGTCGGACGCGAAGCGGAGCCTGGTCGCCTACCAGCCGTTGGGCCTGGTGCTCGCCATCATGCCCTGGAACTTCCCCTTCTGGCAGGTGATCCGCGCCGCGGCACCCGCGCTCGCCGCCGGCAACACCCTGGTCTTGAAGCACGCCGACAACGTCACCGGCTGCGCCGTGGCGCTCGAGGCCGTGTTCAGGGAAGCGGGCTTCCCGGCGGGCGTGTTCCAGACCCTCATGATCCACGTCCCGGAAGTGGACGCCGTGATCCGCGACCCGCGCGTGCAGGCGGTGACCCTCACCGGCAGCGAGCGGGCCGGCGTCGCCGTGGGCCGCGCCAGCGGCGAGACCCTCAAGAAATGCGTGCTGGAGCTCGGCGGTTCCGACGCCTGCGTGGTGCTGGAGGACGCGGACCTGAAGCTCGCCGCCGCCACCGGCGCCAAGTCCCGCTACCAGAACGCCGGCCAGAGCTGCATCGCCGCCAAGCGCTTCATCCTGGTGGAGAAGATCGCCGACGCCTTCCTCAAGGAGTTCCGGGCAGAGGCCGAGGCCCTGGTGAGCGGCGACCCGCGGGACCCCAAGACGAGCTTGGCTCCTCTGGCACGGGTCGATCTGCGCGACAGCCTCCACGCCCAGGTGGAGGATGCTCTCAAGAAAGGCGCCAGGCCCCTCGTCGGCTGCGCCCTGCCTGAGGGCCCGGGCGCCTTCTATCCCGCCTCCATCCTCGACGGCGTGAGACCCGGCATGCGCGCCTGGAGCGAAGAGCTCTTCGGCCCCGTGGCGAGCGTCATCCGGGTCAAGGACGAGGCGGAGGCCCTGGCCGTCGCCAACGTCACGAGCTTCGGCCTAGGGGGCGCGGTATGGACGAAGGACGTGAAGCGCGGCGAAGCCTTCGCCCGCCGGCTCGAATGCGGCAGCGCCTTCGTGAACGCACTCGTCAAGAGCGATCAGCGCCTCCCGTTTGGAGGTATTAAAAGATCTGGCCATGGCCGCGAACTCTCGCACCACGGCATCCACGAGTTCGTGAACGTGAAGACCCTCTCTATCTCTTGAGCTTCAGGTACAGCCACGCACCCAGCCAACAGGTCGGGATGGCCATTACGATCAGCGCGATCGGGTACCACTCATGTCCAGCGGCCTTGCCCCAGTTCGCCGCCGAGCCGAGCAGGCTCGCCAGCAAGCCGAGCACGCCGAGGGCCAGGGCGTGCTGGATGGGTTTGGCCGGCGCCAGCCATGCCGTGAGGTAGCCTCCCGCCACCGAATAGACGGCGGTGTAGAGGGTGATGATCAGGTAATGGAAGTCGGTGCAGAGCTCGGGGTGATCCGGTGCCGGGAACAGGTGCAGGCCCATCATCACCGCGTCCGTGAGCAGGGACAGCACGAACACCGCCACGAAACCCGCCGCCACCGCGCCGATGCTTTTCAGGATCTTCATGAGGATCTCCCCTGCGTATGAAAAAGGGGCTCGCCGCGTGGCGGCGAGCCCCTTGTAGAGACAGCAGGTGCGGTTACTTGGTCGCAGCCGCCGGCGCGGCCGTCGCCGCCGGGGCCGCGGCACCGCCCTCAGCCTTCGTGTAGTCGAAGGTCTTGCTGCCGAGGCTGGTGCCGGAGCTGTCCAGCACGTCCACCGTCCAGGTGCCGAGCTTGGAGGGGTCGAGCTCCTTGCTGGTGTAGGTGCGGTAGTGCGCGTACTTCGGCGTCTGCTTCACTTCCGCCTGGGTCACGCCGTTGTAGCTCCAGCGGAAGGTCACTTCCTGGTCCTGGAGGTTGTTCAGCACCGCGTAGAAGTAGATGCGGGTGTGGCTGTTGTCCAGCGTCTTCAGGTCGTCGGCGGGCTCGTGGTTGTTCACGGCGCTGGTGAAGGTCAGCTTGTTCGCGCTGCCCTTGGCGGCCGGCTTCTCGGCGGCGGCCGGAGCGGCAGGAGCAGCGGCGGGAGCCGCGGCTGCAGCCGGGGCGGCAGGAGCGGCGCTGGCGGCGGCCGGCGCGTCCGCGGCGAAGGCGGAGCCGCAGGAGAGCAGGCCCGCGGCCAGGAGCGTCAGGAGGGTCTTGTTGATCTTCTGCATGAGAATCTCCCTAGATACGGATGGTTTGTGGAAGCGGTAAAGAGTCGTGCCGGGTCTCCAGGACCGCGGCGCGAACACTATTTATAGGCTATTTCCATGGGATTGCGTTGAACTCAAGACATAATCCGGGAGCCGCCAGTCAGGGCGTATCGCAGTTTCGATGACAGAAAAGAGAAAGGGCCCCTTTCGGGGGTTCGTGGCACCACCGCGAACGACCGCACATGGATGTGCGGACGGGTCAGCACACCAGGGATGGGTCAGTGCTAAGGCCTCTCACAAAAAGAAGGCCCCTTTCGGGGGTTCGCGGCACCGCCGCGAACGACCGCACATGGATGTGCGGGCGGGTCAGCACACCAGGGATGGGGCAGTGCTAAGGCCTCTCACAAAAAGAAGGCCCCTTTCGGGGCCTTCTCCGTATCAGTCCTATGACTGATCTATTCGCCTAAAGACACATAAAACAACTGATCGTCTCTGCGCACCGCCAGGAAGAGTGAGCCCTTGCCGGCCCGGGCCGCTTCCCGGAACTCCGCCACGTCCTTCACCGGCTTGCGGTTCACGCTCGTGATCACGTCGCCTTCCTGCAGCCCGGCGAGGGCCGCGTCGCTGTCCGGATCCACGCCGGTGATCACCACGCCCGCCACCTTGCCATAGAGGTCCGAGTCCTTGCCGATGTCGGCCACGTGCAGGCCGTGGGTCTCGCTCTCGGTCTGGCCACTGCCGTTGCCGTTGTCCTCTTCCGCGCCGCTGCTGGCCTTGTTGAGGGTCGCGGTCAGGTTGAGGATCTGGCCGTTGCGGGCGAGCTGCAGGTGCACCTCGGAGCCGCGGCGCAGGGTGCCGATGGTGCTCTGCAGGCTGGAGTTGCTGGCCACGGGCTTGCCGTCCACCTTGAGGATCACGTCACCGGCCTTCACGCCGGCCTTGTCGGCGCCGGAGCCGGACTGCACCTGGGTCACCACCACGCCCGAGTCGGCGTTGATGCCGAGGCCCTTGGCGATCTCGGGGGTGAGGTTCTGGATGGTCACGCCCAGCACGCCGCGCTCCACCTTGCCGTACTTCACGATCTGGTCCATCACGTCGCGGGCCATGTTCACCGGGATCGCGAAGCCGATGCCGATGTTGCCGCCGCCGCGGGAGAGGATGGCGGTGTTGATGCCCACCAGGTTGCCGTTGAGGTCGACGAGCGCGCCGCCGGAGTTGCCGGGGTTGATGGAGGCGTCGGTCTGGATGAAGT
>DASSIS010000150.1:0-39139 GCA_035691665.1 Gammaproteobacteria bacterium
GGGACAGGCCTTCCATGACAGCGTCACAGGTGCCCGCGCCTGGCTCGCATCCTATTTCGACCTGCAGGACCCGGCGGTCAAAGCGGCGATGCAACAACTCGACGCCATGGGCCAGCAGGCGGTGGCGCCCAAGCTGCCGGACCTCTCCGCCTCCCTGAACCTGCTCCGCCAGCTCGAGACGCCACGGAACGCCGCCCCGTGAAGTACGCCTTCTACCTGCTGCTGACGCTCCTCGCCGCGGTGGTGGTGGCGGGGGTGCTGCACGTGAACAACGGCTATGCGCTGCTCGCCTACGGCGACCTGAGCGTGGAGATGTCGCTCGGCACGCTCATGGTGCTGGTGCTCGCGGTCTTCTTCGGCCTCTACATCCTAACGACCCTCGCGGTGCGGCTCTGGACCTTCCCGCGCCGCCTGCGCGAGGCGCTGGTCCGCAAGCGCGAGTTGCGCGCGCGGCGCGCCACCAACCGCGGCTTGATCGACTTCGCGGAAGGCCGCTGGAGCGAGAGCGAGAAGAACCTGATGCGGCACGCCGCTGAGAGCGAGATGCCGCTCGTCACCTACATCGCGGCTGCCCGTGCCGCCCAGCTACAGGGCGCCCACGAGCGCCGCGACCACTACCTGCGCATGGCCTTCGAGGAAGTCCCCAAGGCACACGTGGCGGTGCTGCTCACCCAGGCGGAGCTGCAGATCGCGCACCGCCAGTATGAGCAGGCGCTCGCCACCCTGCGCCACCTGCAGGAACTGGACCCCCACCATGCCTTCGGCTTGAAGCTGCTCGCCATCGTGTACCGCAAGATCGGCGACTGGGAGCAACTGCGTGCGCTCCTGCCGCCGCTGCGCGAGCACGAGGCGCTGTCGCGCCGGGAGATAGACCGCTTGGAGACGCGCGCCACCGTAGCCCTGCTGGACCACATCGACACCAAGGGCAAGGCCGGCTCCGGCGCCGCCGAACTCTGGGAAGGGCTGCCTCGGCGCCTGCGCGCGGAGCCGGAGCTGGTGCGCGCCTACACCCGGGCGCTCATCCGCCTTGGCGAGGGCGTGGAGGCAGAGGCGGTGCTGCGCGACGCGCTGCGCAGCCATTGGGATGAAGAGATGCTCTCGCTCTATGGTCTCGCCATCGGCAACGACCCCAAGCGCCAACTGGCGCGGGCGGAAGAATGGCTCGGCGAACACGGCGAGAGCGCGGCCTTGCTGCTCACCGCCGGACGCTTGTGCGTGGAAGCCAAGCTTTGGGGCAAGGCCCGGAGCTACTTCGAATCCAGCATCGTGCTGGGCGGCAAGGCCGAGGCCTACGAGGAACTCGGCAAGCTCTTGCGCCACCTGGAAGAACCGGAAGATGCGCTGCGCGCCTACGGCGACGGCCTGGCCATCTCCTTGGGCCGCAAGGTCAAGGCCTACAAACCCGCCAAGCCCAAGCTGCGCCGCGCCGGGAAACGCTGAACGCCGCGCGGTGCCGCGCCTATAATGGTCCCATGGCCTTCAAGAACCCTTCCCGCGAAGCGATCGGACGCCTGCTCGCGGACGCCAAGACCATCGCCGTGGTGGGGCTCTCACCCCAGCCCGACCGGCCGAGCCACGGCGTGGCGGCCGCCATGCAAGGCTTCGGTTACCGTATCGTGCCGGTGCGTCCCGCGGTGGACGCGGTGCTGGGCGAGAAAGCCTATCCCGACCTCGATCATCTGCCGGGACCGGTGGACATCGTAGACGTGTTCCGCGCGCCCGAGCACGTGGATGCGATCGTGGCCCAGTGCATCGCCCATAAGCTGCCCGCCCTGTGGCTGCAGGAAGGGGTGGTGAACGAAGCGGCCGCGGAGCGCGCCCGGGACGCTGGGATCATGGTGGTCATGGACCGCTGCATATATAAAGATTACGTCCATTACCTGGACTGAAGGACGCGCTTGAAACTCAGATTCGCCAAGATGCACGGCCTCGGCAATGACTTCGTGGTGCTCGACGCCCTCGACGCCGCCGTGAAACTCGACGAGCCCCGGGTGCGGGAGCTCGCGGACCGGCGCACCGGCATCGGTTTCGACCAGTTGCTGCTGCTCGAAGCCCCCAAGGCCGGGCAATTCCACGCCAACTACCGCATCTTCAACGCCGACGGCGGCGAGGTGGAACAATGCGGCAACGGCGTGCGCTGCGTGGCGCGCTACCTCGCGAACCACGGCGTGGTGAAGAACGGCGTGGTGCGCCTCGGCACCATCGCCGGCCCCGTGCAGGCGGAACTCACGGCCGACGGTCTGGTGCGCGCCAACATGGGCGTGCCCCACCTCGAGCCCGCCGAGATCCCCTTCACCGCCGCCGCCCGCGCCATGGTCTACGAGCTCGACGTGGACGGCCGCAGCGTGGAGATCGGCGCGGTCTCCATGGGCAATCCCCATGCCATCCTGGACGTGCCCGACGTCGCCACCGCGCCGGTGACGGAACTCGGCCCGCGTATCGAGCACCACCCACGCTTCCCCAAGCGCGCCAACGTGGGCTTCGCCTCCTGGCAGGACCGCAAGGCCATGCGCCTCAGGGTCTGGGAGCGCGGCACCGGCGAGACCCTGGCCTGCGGTACCGGCGCCTGCGCCGCCGTGGTCTGGGGCCGGCTGCTCGGCTGGCTGGACGAGAGCGTCACCGTGGAACTCCGGGGTGGCCGGCTGGTGGTAAGCTGGCGCGGTGAGGGGGAACCGGTGTGGATGACCGGGCCCGCCGTCACCGTCTACGAGGGGCAGGTGGAACTATGAGCATCGAGCACAAGACTAAGGGCGAGAGCGCGCTGCCGGACGACGGCGTGGTGGATTACCTTCTCAGCCACCCCGAGTTCTTCGAAGCCCACGCCGAACTCCTCTCCAAACTCAAGATCCCTCATCCCACCGGCTCCGCTGTCTCGCTCATCGAGCGCCAGGTGGAAGTGCTGCGTCAGCAGCACCGCCAGCTGGAGCGCAAGCTCGTGGATCTCATCGAGGTCGCGCGCGCCAACGACACCCTGATCGAGCGCATCCATCGTCTCGCGCTCGCGCTCCTGGAAGGCGCGAACCTGCCTGACCGGCTCTACGCCCTGCAGGAGGAACTGCGCGAGCGCTTCGGCGCCGACGAGGTGAGCATGTTCCTGCTGCATGCGGGACCGCAGGATGCCGACGCGGGCCCGGCGCGGTGGCTCACCACCGACGACTCCGGACTCGAACAGTTCCGCGAGTTCCTCAAGTCCGGCAAGCCTCACGTGGGACGGCTGCGCCCGCCGCAGCTCGAGTTCCTGTTCGGCGAACAAGCGGAGCGCATCGCCTCCGCGGCACTGGTGCCGCTGGGAGACAAGGGCAGCCTGGGCCTGCTGGCCGTGGGTAGCCATGACCTGGAACGCTTCAGCCCCACCCTCGGCACCGCCTTCCTCACCCGCATCAGCGAACTCGTCACTGCCGCCCTGCACCCGCTCATGCCGAAATGAGCGACACGCTGCAAGACTGGATTCGACGCTTCACCGCCCACCTCACCCAACGCAACCTTTCTCCCCACACCAAAGAGAACTATGCCCGCGACCTGATGTCGCTCACGGTCTATTGCGGTAAGCAGGGTCTCAAGGACTGGGGTGCACTGGATGTGCATCACATCCGCGCCTTCGTCTCGGCGCGCCATCGCCAGGGGCTCGCGCCCAAGAGCATCCAACGCTTGTTGGCCTCTATCCGCTCCTTCTATGAGTTCCTGCGGGAAGAGGGCGCGGCCCGCAACAATCCCGCCGAGGGGGTGCGTGCCCCCAAGGCGGCGAAGCGCCTGCCCGATACCCTGGATGCGGACCAGATGGCGCGGCTCCTGGAGATCGAGGGAGACGAGCCCGAGACGGTGCGGGACCGCGCCATCATGGAACTCCTCTATTCCTCGGGCCTGCGGCTCGCGGAACTGCTGGCGGTCGCCTTGAGCGACCTGGACCTGCACCAGGGACTCGTGACCGTGACCGGCAAGGGCAGCAAGACCCGCATCGTGCCCGTGGGCCGCGCGGCCCTGAAGGCCATCGCCGCCTGGCTCAAAGTGCGCGTGCAGCTCGCGAAGCCGGAGGACCAGTACTTGTTCGTGGGACCCAAGGGTGGGCCGCTGTCGCGCCGCAGCCTGCAGGTCAGGCTCAAGCGCTGGGGCCTCCTGCAGGGCGTGCAGCAGGGGGTGTATCCGCATCTCTTCCGCCATTCCTTCGCGAGCCACGTGCTGGAATCCAGCGGTGACCTGCGCGCGGTGCAGGAGCTCCTCGGCCACGCCAACATCAGCACCACCCAGATCTACACCCACCTCGATTTCCAGCACCTGGCCAAGACCTACGATGCGGCGCATCCCCGGGCCAGGAAAAAGAAGGATGCGGGCTGATAAAATCGGCTCATGAACCCGACGCCCCGCCCCACCGAGATCCGGCTGCGCAAATCTGCCGGCGTCGTCGCCGTCAGCTTCGACAGCGGCGAGCACTATGAATTGCCCTTTGAATACCTGCGGGTGTTCTCGCCCTCCGCCGAGGTGCGCGGCCACGGCACCGAGATCCTGCAGATCGGCAAGGAACGGGTGAGGGTGGTAGGAGTGGAACCCGTGGGCAACTATGCCGTACGCCTCAAGTTCGACGACGGCCATGACACCGGCCTTTACTCCTGGCCGGTGCTGCACGAGCTGGGGAAAAACCATGCCGAGAACTGGGAACGTTACCTGAGACGCCTCAAGGAGGCAGGGTACCAGCGCAAGGGCTGAGGCGTACCGCCAGCGCGGCGGACCGCGCCGGCGGACGCATCCCGATCTCAGTTCCCCGCGCCTGCCGGCACGATGTCCTTGACCGCATCCCGGATGCGATCCTGCAGGTCGCTGATCATGCCGTGGGCATGATGGGCGATGACGTGCTTGACGGGGTTGTAGTCCAGGCCGTGGCTGTCTTTGTAGTCCACGCTGTACTCGGTGGCGCTATAGGTGATGTCCACGCTCAGGGTCCAGGCGTTGTCGTCATCGCGCCGCGTCGCGACGATGTGCCCGGGCGCCACCACCTCCGGCTTCCATTCCTCCATGAGCGCCGCCATGCGTATGGCATGCTCCATGTCGTCGAGAGAGAGCTGCTTGCCATCTTCGCGTTGCACCTGCTCGTGATCCACGTTCACCACCGGCAATGGAGCACAGCCCATCAACAGCGCGCCAGCGAACAACGACAGCATCACCCCCAAGCGTCTTTCCACGTCTCGTCTCCTTGATATGTAGTGATTTCCAGAACCGCTACGGCCTACCTGACATGACGGCCGCTCGCGGGCGGGTATTGTTCGGCCGATGCAGGCGGGGGTCAAGCACCATCGACCGCGCCTCAATCCTGGTGCTGGATCACCCAGGCGAAGGAGAAACCGAAACTCAAGCCTTCATGGCGCCCCACCAACGGGCTCGCCAGGAACGCCGCGCGGTCCAGGCTGGTGTAGTTGATGAAGGCGCCGTAGACGAGTTCGCCCTGATGCAGGCTGAAACCCATCTCGGCCCGGTAACCCGCGTAGCCTCCCGGCGGCGTGTAGGCCGGGCGGGTGGCAGTGGCGTACTGGGGCGCCACCCCGTAGTAGTAACGGGTGTAGTCCCGGTCCTCGTATTCCGCCGTCAGGCTCGCGTCCCACTCCAAGCGGCCGTCCACGTCGAAGAGATCGTGATCGAGCTCGAGACGCGGCGCGAACACATTGCCGCGATGGGTCAGGGTCAGGCCCTCGGCGCTCACCGCCGTGCGTACCGGCAGCACCAGGTCGAGCTCCGTCTCGCCCGCCTCGTCCCGCCAGGCGTTGTAGCGCAGCGCCGGTCCCGCCTCCCCGAGCCAACCCAGGTCCGGCATCCCCAGGCGCTCCCGGGTGCGGTCGGACTCCACCTGAGGCTGACCGCTGAAATCCACGTCCAGGGACCAGTGACTGCCGGCGAACACGATGCCGCGCACCCGGTTGTTGTCCACCTTCAGATGCTCGTGGTACAGCACCACGTAGGGGAAAGGGAGGGTGAGGCTGCGGGTCTCGATGGCGCCAGGGTAGTCCGGGAAACGCACAGAACCCAGGCCGACGCCGAGCCGGAAGTGGACTGCATCATCCGTGCCGGAAGCCGTCGCGTCCCCGTCGGCCCTCGCGGCAAACGGTGACAGCATGAGCAACAGCAAGGCCACTCTGGCGCGGCGATCCCGTATCACAACTGGATGAATCCGGTGGGCAGGTTCACCTTCACGTCCGCTTCGTAATCCACGTCTACACGCGTGAAGCCGAAGAGCCTGAGGAAATCCTGCTTGTAGCCCGCATAGTCGGTGAGTTCGGACAGGTTCGCGTCGTTCACCTGCGGCCAGAGCTCCTGGCAGGCGGCTTGCACGTCCGCGCGCAGCTCCCGGTCGTCGAGCCTGAGCCGCCCCTCTGCATCCGGAGCGGGGGCGGTTCCATGCTGCGGATACAGATGCTCGCGGAACAGGCGGTTCATCTGCTCGATGGCGCCCTCGTGCAGGCCCTTCTGTTTCATGATGCGGAACACCAACGAGACGTACAGCGGTATCACCGGGATGGCGGCGGAGGCCTGGGTGACGATGGATTTCATCACCGCCACCCGCGCATCGAGGCCGAGGGGACCGTGGCGACCGCGGAGCATCGCGGCGGTCTCCTCAAGATGCTGTTTGGCGCGCCCGATGGTGCCGTGCCAGTAGATGGGCCAGGTGACCTCGGGGCCCAGGTAACTGAGCGCGAGGGTCTTCGCGCCGGGCGCGAGGAGGCCGGCCCCGGCGAGTGCCGCGACCCACAAGGCCCAATCCTCCCCGCCCATGACCTCGACGGTCTCGGCGATCTCCTGTTCCGTGGCAGGCGCCACCCGCACTTCCGCGAGCCGGTCCTTGTCCGTGTCGATGGTCTTGCCGGAATAAGCCGCGCCGATGGGTTTGAGGGCGGTATGCGCGATCCGATCGGTGCCCGGCAGCCGTCGCTGCGGCGAGGCGAGGGAATAGATGACGAGGTCGACCGGGCCGCCCAGCTCCTCGCGGATCGCCTGCAGCGCACGCGCGCGTGCCGCGTCCGAGAAGGCGTCGCCGTTGATGGAAGGGCAGGCCAGGCCGGAGGCCTTGGCGGCTTCCTGGAAAGCGGCGGAGTTATACCAGCCGGCAGTGCCGGTCTTGGTATCGCGGCCCGGTTTCTCGAAGAACACTCCGAGGGTGGCGGCACCGAAACCGAAGGCGGCGGTGACCCGGGCCGCGAGGCCGTAACCGGTGGAGGCACCGACGATGAGGACACGCTTGGGACCCGCTCCCCCGGCGCCGAGGCGGCGGGTGTGCTCGATCTGCTCCGCGACGTTGCGTGCACAGCCCTGGGGATGGGCCGTGGTGCAGATGAAACCCCAGATCCTGGGTTTGACGATCACGCCGGTCTCCCGCCTTTGCCGGGCCATTCTAGCCCAAGCCCCCGTTCCGGATGGCATACAATCGCCCCATGTCGCTCGATTACGAGGCCGTGAGAGGAGCCGCCGCGCACCCGTCGTGGAGGGCGGACTTGTCGCGCCGCTTCCACGCGCACCTGCCCCTCAAGGCGCTCGCCATCACCGGCGCCATCGGCCTGTTCATGGCGATCTATTTCCTGCTGCTGCGACACCCCTTGTTCCCAATCACCGTGATCCCGCTCACGTCCTTGGACCGGCTCATCGGCTTCGAGCCCTGGAGCCTCCTGCCCTACGCGAGCCTGTGGGTGTACATCTCCATCGCGCCGCTGCTGCTCGATACCCGGCGCACGGGGATGCTCTACCTCGCCTCGGCCGTGCTGCTCGCGACAGCGGGCTTCCTGATCTTCCTCTTCTGGCCGAGCAGCGTGCCGGCACCCGACATCGACTGGTCCCGCTACCCCTACATCGCCTTCCTCAAATCCATCGACGCAGCCGGTAATGCCTGCCCGTCACTGCACGTGGCCTACGCGGTGTCGGGCGCGCTGTGGCTGCGATACGTATTGAAGACGGTGAAAGCTCCCAGACCCTGGCAGGCCCTCAACCTCATCTGGTGCGGGGTCATCGCCTACTCCACCCTGGCCACCAAGCAGCACGTGGCCATCGACCTCGTCGCGGGTGCGCTCCTGGGCGCGCTCGCGACCGCCCCGTTCCTGAGGTTCGCCCGTCTTCCCAGCCCTTGCTAGGGCGTCTTGGCTGGGCGGGATGGACGGGCTTTTACTCAATCTAAGTCGCTGCGCCCGCCGGGGCCGGAACGTTACAATGACCTTTTCCGGCGAACCGCGGATAGACGGATGGCTGGAACGGGGCCTGGGAAGCGCGTCGACGCGGGATATATGATTCAAGAGTATGATTCCACAGGGGATTTTGGAATCGCCCGCTGGAAAGCCTGGGCACCTGGCACCCATGGGGCCGAGGGCTGGCAAGCCTGGCTTAAGGGCACCCAGTCGGATGAGGCGGATTCCCAGCCAGACGTAAACTTCCTGCCTCCCCTGCTGCGTCGCCGCCTGGACCGGCATGGCCGCATGGCGCTCGCCACCGCCTGGCCCTGCAGCGAGGGGCTCCCCACGCTGCCCTGCGTGTTCGCCTCCCGCCACGGCAGTCTGGACCGGACCCTGGGGCTGCTCACCGGCCTCGCCGCCGGGGATATGCTCTCCCCCACGGACTTCAGCCTCTCGGTGCACAACAGCACCGTCGGGCTCTACTCCATCGCGCGCGGCGACCGGGCCCCGGCCACCGCCATGGCCGCCGGCGCGGACAGCCTGGGTATGGGGATGATCGAGGGAGCCAACATGATCGCCGCGGGAGCCGAGCGGGTGCTGGTCTGCTACGCCGACGACGTGGTGCCGGAAACCTACCGGCCCTATATCGCCGCCGAAGCCGCGCGCACGCCCTTCTCGATCTCACTGCTGCTCACCGTCCCCTCGGACGCACCGCTACGCTGCCGGCTCAAGCGTCACGAGGGCGCACCGGCAGAGGCGCCCGAGAACGCCCTGATGCGCTTCCTCATGGACGAGGCCGAGACCTCGGTGCTCGGCGTGTATCAGCTTTGGCGGCTGGAACGGAGCCGCCATGCTCACTAGGCTCGGGCAACTCTGGCGCGTCGTCGTCAGCGGCTTCTGCTTCGTCATCTACGGCACGCTGAGCTTCGTCGCCAGCCTCACGGTGCTACCGCTGCTGGTACTTTGGCCGAGCAGCGCCGAGACCCGTGAGCGTCGCATCCGCCTGTTCGTAAGCTGGACCTTCCGGGCGCTGCTCTGGCTGGTCCAATTGCTCGGCATAGGCCGCATCGAGGTGCAGGGTCGCGAGTGGCTGGAGCAGGCCGAGGGCAAGCTCGTGGTCGCCACCCATCCCATGTACCTGGACGTGGTGGTGCTGCTCACCCTGATGCCCTTCGCCGATTGCGTGGTGAAGAGCGCCATGCTCCGCAACCCCTTCTACCGGCACTTCACCAAGGCCGCCGGCTACATCAGCAACGCCGACTCCGAGACGCTCATGGAGACCTGCGTCGCCTCGGTGAAGCGCGGCCGCACCCTGGTGCTGTTCCCGGAAGGCACGCGTTCCGTGCCGGGCGAACCGATGCGCTTCCGCCGCGGTGCCGCGCACGTGGCGCTGCGCGGCGACTGCGAGATCCTGCCGGTGATGATCCATTGTTCGCCGCCGGCGCTGCTCAAGAGCAGCCGCTGGTACCATGTGCCGGAGCGCCCCTGGCGGCTCACGGTGCGTTTCTACCCGCCGCAGAACCTCGCCGCGTTCGGCCACCGCGAAGGCGCGCCGCACGGCATCTCCGCGCGTCGTGTGACGCGTGGCCTCGAAGATTTCTTCAAACAGCAGCTCGCCAGCCATGAATACCCTGATCGAAGAACTGAAACAGCTCATCATCACCTCGCTCGATCTTGAGGACGTGACCCCCGCGGACATCGACGCCGGCAAGCCGCTGTTCGGCGCAGGTCTGGGGCTGGACTCCATCGACGCCCTCGAGCTCGGCGTCGCCATCCAGAAGAAGTACCACGTGAAGCTCGACGCGAGCTCGAGCGAGACGCGGCAGCATTTCCATTCCGTGGAGAACCTGGCGAAATTCATCCAGTCCCAGCAGAAGGCGTGAGGACCGGCGCATGCAGCCCCTGCCGCGTGCGACGCGTGCCGCCGCCAGGGCGCTGGTAGCCGGTTCGCTCGTCGCCTACCCCGTCGCCATCTACTTCGCCGACGGTTACCTGACCCCGAGCCAGCTCCTGGCCGGCCTGCTGTGGCTGCTGGCGGCGCGTCTCTTGCTGGCCGCCTGGATCAGCCCCAAGCGCCTCGGCCGTGATCTCGGCGTAGCAATGCTCCTCATCGCGACGGGCACGCTGGTGCTGCGCTATATGCCGAACGTGGAACTCGCCTGGCTGCGCTACTACCCGGCGCTCTTCGGCCTCGTGGCCTTCGGCGTCTTCTTCGGTTCGCTGTTCACCGACACGCCGCTGGTGGAACGCATAGCCCGCGCCATGGATCACGCGCTCCCGCCCGAAGGCGTGGCCCACTGCCGGCGGGTCACCTGGGCGTGGTGCGCCCTGCTCGCCGCGAACGTACTCATCTCCCTCTACACCGCCTACGCCGCCTCGCTACAGGTGTGGACGCTCTATAACGGGGTCATCGTGTACTTCCTGTTCGGCGCCATGCTGCTCGGCGAATACCTGCTGCGGTTGCATCTGCGCCGTCGTTGGGAGATGGCATGACCGTGCAGATCACCAATCTGGCTGCGGATGCGAGCTTGCTCGCAATCAGCGAGGGTGTCGCGCTCAGCCGCGCTGCGTTCTGGCAGCGCGTGCACGGGCTGGAGCGCGCGCTCGTGAAGCATCCCGCGCGCCGTTGGGCGCTCGTCTGCGATGACAGCGGCTGGTTCGCCGCCGGCTTCCTGGCGCTCGCCAACCTGGGGCGCGAGCTGGTGCTGCCGCAAGCGCCCCAGGCGGGCAGTCTCAGCGCTTCCGGCACCGCCGTGGACGCGGTGCTCACGGACCGGCCCCGGGATTTCCAGGGATTCACTGTGCTGGCGACCGAGGCCGTGCCCGTCGGCAGCCACGCAGCCCCGCGCCTGCCGGACGATGCATCCGTCATCGAGTTCTACACTTCCGGTTCCAGCGGTGCCCCGAAATCCGTGCCCAAGGCTTTCGGCCAGCTGCGCCTGGAAGTGGAAGCCCTGGAACGGCAGTGGGGTCCGCTGCTCGGCAATGCGATCATGGCCGGCACCGTCCCCCACTATCATCTATATGGCTTGCTGTTCCGGGTGCTCTGGCCCCTGTTCGCGGGACGCGCTTTCCTCATCCCCATGTGCCTGCAACCGGCGGCCCTGCGCGCCACCACGGCTCACGGCGATTGCGCCATCGTGAGCAGTCCCGCTTTCCTGAGCCGCATCGCCGACTACGCCGAGCTGCCGCCGGCCGCGCGGGTGAAAGCGGTGTTCAGCTCAGGCGCACCGCTATCCGACGCCGCCGCGCGGGAACTCAAGCACCGCTGGGGCCATGCCGCCATCGAGGTCTACGGCAGCACCGAGACCGGCGGTATCGGTTGGCGTGCCTGGTCAGGCCCCGAGGGACGCGCCCTGTGGCGGCCCATCCTGGGTGCCGAGGTGGAGCTGCGGGAAGAAGCGGCGGGGGCGCGCCTGTGGGTGAAGTCCGGATGCACCTGGCGCGGCGAGTGGTCAGCCTCCGGTGACCTCGCCAAACTGCAGGCGGACGGCCGTTTCGAACTCCTGGGGCGCGCCGACGACGTGGTGAAGTTCGAGGACAAGCGTGTCTCCCTAGCGGAGATGCGCACGCGGCTCATGGCCCACGGCTGGGTGGAGGATGCGCGTCTCCTGGTGCTGCCGGGGCGACGCCGCTTCATCGGCGCGGTGGTGGCGCTCAACGCCCAGGGCCGCGCGGCGTTGGCGGAATCGGGCAAGCCTAAGGTGAGCGATGCGCTGCGCGAGTGGCTGCGCCAGAGTTACGAGGCGCTGCTCATCCCGCGCAAGTGGCGCTATCTCGACGTGCTCCCGGGAAACGACATGGGCAAGGTAGAGCGCGTCCACCTGGAACAACTGTTCGAATCCGAACCATGAACGGCCTGCCTCTCGTCCTCGGACAACGCCAGGATGCCGCCTGCTGGGTGCTACGCCTGCGAGTGGAAGCCTCGAGCCCCTGGTTCGAGGGTCACTTCCCCCGATTTGCGATCCTGCCCGGAGTGGTGCAGATCGGCTGGGCGGAGCACTATGCCTGCGCACTCTACGGCCACGCACCGGGCCTCAGCGCGTTGGAACAGGTGAAGTTCAAGCGTCCCATCCTGCCCGGCACCGAAATCGACCTGGTGCTGAAACCGGATGCGGCGACGGACAAGCTGCGCTACGAATACCGCGACGCGGTAACGAGCTATTCCGCCGGCGTGCTCAGGTTCAGGGGCGGGCCATGAGCTTCAAGCCTTGTGCCGTCATCCCCGTCTACAACCATCGCGGCAGCCTGGAACACATCGTGACCACGCTCGGCGCGGCGGGCCTGCCGGTCATCCTGGTGGACGATGGCAGCGATGCCGCCACGAAACAGGAGCTGCAGCGGGTCGCCGCGCAGGTCGGCGTGGAACTCCTCACACTGCCCGTGAACGGCGGCAAGGGCGCCGCGGTGCTGGCCGGCATCGCACGTGCCGGAGAGCAGGGCTGCAGCCATGCCTTGCAGGTGGACGCCGACGGCCAGCACGACCTCGCCGACGTGCCGGCGCTGCTGGCTCTCGCGGCGGTGAACCCCGACCGCCTCATCTCCGGCACGCCGCGCTACGACGAGTCGGTTCCGGCGGCGCGTTTCTACGGTCGCTACCTCACCCATGCCCTCGTGTGGGTGCACAGCCTCTCGCTCACGCTCACCGACAGCATGTGCGGCTTCAGGGTCTATCCCGTGGGACCTAGCCTCGCACTCGCACAGCGGACGCACATCGGCCGGCGCATGGACTTCGACACCGACATCATGGTGCGGCTCTACTGGGCCGGCACCGAGAGCCGCTTCCTGCCCACGCGGGTACGCTACCCCGAGGACGGCGTCTCCCATTTCCGCATGCTCCGCGACAACCTGCGCATGGCCTGGCTGCATCTGCGCCTCTTCCTCGGCATGCTGCCCCGCTCCCCCATGCTCATCCGCCGCAACCTGGCCCGCCGGCGCGCCAGGCACTGGTCGCGTATGGGCGAGCGAGGCAGCCTCGCGGGCCTGCGCTTCGTCGGCTTCTGCGACCGGGTCCTGGGCCGGACCCTCACCACGTTCATGCTCTACCCGGTGACGGCCTATTTCTTCCTCACCCATCCCCGGGCGCGGCAGGCCTCACGCCGCTTCCTCGATGCCGTGGGTACCGCCTCCACGCTCAGCAACAGCTTCCGCCACTTCATGCAGTTCTCCGGCGCCATCCTCGACAAGGTGGCGGCCTGGCACGACCCGGAGGCGGTGCGGGTCGCGTTCCCGGAACAAGCGGTGCTCGCCCGCGCCGTGGCCGGTGGAAGGGGCGTGCTGCTCCTGAGCGCGCACCTGGGCAACCTGGAGCTGGCGCGCGCCCTGTCCACCATCATCCCCGGCCTCAAGGTGAACGCGCTCGTCTACACCAGCAACGCCCAGAAGATCAACGCCGTGCTGGAGGAGACCAACGACGCCTACGCGGTGCGCCTCATCTACGTGCAGGAGATCGGGCCGGACACGGCCCTGATGTTGCGCGAGAAGATCGCTGCGGGCGAAGTGGTGGTGATCGTGGGCGACCGCACCCCGGTGGCGGAGGGCAGCCCCACGGTGCAGGCGGAGTTCCTGGGGCGGCCGGCACCCTTCGCGGTCGGACCCTACGTGCTCGCTCACGTGCTCGAATGCCCGGTGCACCTGTTCTTCTGCATCCGCGAGGGAACCGGTTACACCATCCATCTGGAGCCCTTCGCCGAGCGCATCGAGCTGCCCCGCCGGGAGCGCATGGATGCCGCCGCGGCCTGGGCCGGGCGTTATGCGGCCCGGTTGGCGGCTTATGCCCGGCGTTTTCCGTTACAGTGGTACAACTTCTATGACTTCTGGGCCGGAGGCGCTACGCCTCCGGCCGCAACTTCCCCCCAAAACCGAAGCAGCGTGACCTGATGTCCAAGAGCGCCCAGCCCAAGCCCGGGAACACCGTCATCGTCGGCGGCCGCCGGCTCAGCCTCGAGGAGGTCTGCCGTGCCGCCCGCGGCGCGGCGCTGGCGCTGGAGGGCGGCGCCGAGTTCCGCGCCCGCATCGGGCGCGGCGCCAAGGTGCTGGCCGACGCCATCGCCTCGGGCCGCATGGTCTACGGCGTGAACACGGGCTACGGCGACTCCTGCACCGTGGAGATCCCCGCCGACGTGGTGGAACAATTGCCCGCGCATCTGGTGCGCTACCACGGTTGCGGCCTGGGCGAACATTTCGACGAGACCGCCGGCGCCGCCATCCTGGTGACGCGCCTGAACTCGCTGGCCGCCGGCTTCTCCGGCGTGCGCCTCGACGTGCTGGAGCAGATCACCGGCCTGCTGCAGCACCGCCTCATCCCGCTGATCCCGGAAGAAGGTTCGGTCGGCGCCTCCGGCGACCTCACCCCGCTCTCCTATGTCGCCGCGGTGCTGGTAGGTGACCGGGAAGTGATGTCCGGGGGCCGCGTCGTCCCCGCCGCGGAGGCGCTCGCCAAGCATGGCATGCGGCCCATCGGCCTCAAGCCCAAGGAAGGCCTCGCGCTCATGAACGGCACTTCCGTCATGACCGCGCTCAACTGCCTCTCCTGGGAGCGGGCCGAGTACCTCACGCGCCTCTCCACCCGCATCACCGCCATGGCGAGCATCGCCCTCGGCAGCAACCCCAAGCACTTCGCCCCGGGCCTGTTCGCGGTAAAACCACACGCCGGCCAGCAGGAGGTGGCGGCGCGCATCTTCGCAGACATGGGCGCCTCCGCCCACGAGAGCCCGATCCGCATCCAGGATCGTTACTCCATCCGCTGCGCGCCTCACGTCATCGGCGTGCTCGCCGACGCGTTGCCCTGGATGCGCCGCGACATCGAGAACGAGCTCAACAGCGCCAACGACAACCCGATCGTGGACCCGGATTCCGGCACCATCTACCACGGTGGGCACTTCTACGGCGGCCATATGGCCTTCGTGGCCGACAGCCTCAAGAACGCGGTAGCCAACATCGCCGACCTCCTGGACCGGCAGCTGGCGCTCCTGGTGGACACACGCTTCAACAACGGGCTGCCCAGCAACCTCTCGGGCGCGGTGGGCGAGCGCGCCGCACTCAACCACGGCTTCAAGGCAGTGCAGATCGCGGTCTCCGCCTGGACCGCCGAAGCCCTGAAGCTCACCATGCCGGCCAGCGTGTTCTCCCGTTCCACCGAATGCCACAACCAGGACAAGGTGAGCATGGGCACCATCGCGGCACGCGACGCGGTGCGGGTGCTGGAGCTCACCGAGCAGGTGGCCGCCGCCTGCCTGTTCGCCGCGGTGCAGGCCCTGGAGATCCGCCGCCGTCACGGCAACCGCGCCCCGGCGCGCATGGAAGCCGCGATCCGCGAGCTGCACGACGACGTGCTCACCCTGAGCCCCTTCGTCGAAGAGGATCGGCCCCTGGAGCAGGAGCTGCGCCGCCTGTGCGCGGCGATCGGCGAGCGCCGCTGGGACCTCTACGGAGCGGTCCGGTGAGCCACGCGCGCCTGAGCGCCGAGGTGGAGCTCGAGGTCCCGTTCCAGGACGTGGATCCCATGCAGGTGGCCTGGCACGGCAACTACTTCCGCTACTTCGAGGCGGCCCGCTCCCTGATGCTGCGCAAGGTGGCCTTCGACTACGAGGAGATGCGCGCCACCGACTACCTATGGCCCATCATCAGGACCCAGGTGAGCTTCGTGCAGGCGGTGCGCTACCGGCAACTCATCAGGGTGCGCGCCAGCCTCGCCGAGTGGGAGAACCGGCTCAAGATCGACTACCTCATCAGCGACGCCGCGAGCGGGGCACGCCTGACCAAGGGTTACACCGTGCAATGCGCGGTGCACAAGGATACGGGAGAACTGCAGCTGGTGAGCCCGCCGGTGCTGCTGGAAAGGCTACGGGGATATATATGAAGCGTCTGTTGTTCTCGATGCTGTTGCTGGGCTTCGCGGCCCAGGCCTGGGCCGCAGACCCCGCGTCCACGGGCTTCGACTCCAGCTTCGTGCAGACCCGCAAGCTGCCGGGTTTCAGCACGCCGCTGGTGAGCCATGGGGTGATGCGCTTTGACCCAGCTCACGGCTTCCACTGGGAGATCACCGATCCCTACCGCTACGTCTTCGACATGAACGGCGATGCGGCCAGCGAGACGCTGCCGGACGGCACCAGCCGCAAGCTCGACCCTGCCCAGACGCCCTGGCTCGCGGCGGTGCAGCACATCATCGTGACATCGCTATCCGGTGACCGTGAGGGTCTGGCGCGCTACTTCGACATCAACGTCGCGCCGCTCGCCAAGGGCGAACGTGTGGAGCTCAAGCCCAAGCCGGGCCCCATGGCGGAAGCCATCCTCGCCATCCGCGTGACCGAATCCGCGCCGGGCCATCCCCTGGAGATCGCCATCGACGAGATCTCCGGCGATCGCATGGACATCCGCTTCACCTCGTCCGCGCCGTGAACAAGCCGCTGCCTGCCGCTGCCAGATGGGCCATCTGGTCCATGAGCCTGGCCTTGCTCTGCGGCGCAGCCTGGACACGCCTCGACCGTGCCCATGCGGTGAACACCGATGTGCTGGCGATGCTGCCCGCGGAGCAGGGTTCGGACGCGCTCGCCGCCGCCACCGCGCGCAGCCGCGACGCCTTCGTGCACCAGGTGCTGGTGCTGGTGAGCGGCCAGGACGTGCCCGCCACCCGGGACGCGGCGCTCGCCGCCCAACACAGCTTGAGCGCCGCCGGGCTGCGTCCCGACGCCAGCCTCTCGGTGGACCAGGTGCTCGCGGTCTACCGGGAGCACCACTTCGCGCTGCTGGATGCACAGCAAGCTAACACCCTCGCCCAGGGCGGCGCCGAGACGCTCACCCGGGAGGTGGCGGTGGGGCTCGCGAGCCCGGCGGGGCTCATGGGTTCCTTCGACCAGGATCCGGGCGGCTACTTCACCGCCTTCCTGAGCGGCCTGCCGCGCCCCTACGCGGACTTCCTCCCGGACGGCCCCTTCCTCACGGCGCTGCGCGGCGACCGGCGCTACTTCCTGCTGAGCCTCCAGTCCCCGGGCGAGGGCTTCGAACAGGAAGCCGCCACGCGGGTGACCCAGGCGGTGCAGCAGGCGCGCGCCGCTGTCGCCCGTAGTTGCCCCGTCTGCACGCTGGAAGCCACCGGCGCACCGCTCTTCGCCGACGCCGCGCGGCACGAGGCTCAGTCCGAGACCCTCTGGCTGAGCGCCGTCTCGACCCTGCTCATCATGGTGCTCATCGCCTTCGCGTTCCGCAGCCTCGCGCCCCACGTGCTCGCCGGCCTGCAGCTCGTGGCGAGCGTGCTCGCCGCCTGCGCCGCGGTGATCCTGTGCTTCGGCTCCATCCAGATCCTCACCCTGGTGTTCGGCACCACCTTGCTCGGCATCGCCGTCGACTACGCGCTGCTCTACTTCGCCGAGTACTGGTTCGGAGGGCGCAAACCCAAGAACGTCATGGCGGCGGTGCGCCCGGGCCTCTACATGGGGCTCGCCACCGGCGTGCTGGCCTTCGCCTTCCTGATGCTGGCCGGATTCCCGGCGCTCATGCAGATCGCGGTGTTCTCCATCGCCGGCCTTGTGGAAGCGGCGCTGGTGGTGGTGCTGGTGTTCCCGGTGACGCTGACGGGGGCGTCCAAGGTGGAGACCCATCCCTCCGTGGACTGGCCGCGGCGCTTCATGGCCGCGGCCTGCCGGCCTTCCCGCTGGCGGCTGTGGCTGCCGGCGGCGGTGCTGCTCCTGTGCGTACCGGGCTGGTTCCTGCTCAAGACCAGCGACGACGTGCGCGACCTGCAGCAACTGCCCCCGGCCCTAGTAGCCACCGACACGGCGATCCGTGGCACCCTGGGTCAGGACACGCCACCCGGCTTCTTCATGGTGCAGGGGCGGGACCTGGAACAGGCACTGACGCGGGAAGAGGTGCTGTTCGCGGAGCTGCACAAGAGTATCCCCGGCGCGGCACCGCTCGGCTTGTCGTGCTTCCTGCCCTCCGCGGCACAGCAGCAGCGCAGCTTCGCCGCCTGGAGCAAGGCCTTCTCCCAGCCCAAGCTGCTGCGCAGCTCGCTCGCGCATCTGGGGCTCCCGTCGCGGCTCGCCGACCGCATGCTGGAGCGCTGGCAGGATGATCCGCGTCAGACGCTCGATGCCGCGGCGCTGTTCATCGCCGCGCCGGACCTGAAGCGTTTCGTGCTGCCCGACGCCGACGGCGTGGCGCTGCTCTCCACCGTGACCGGCAAGAGCGACATCGATCCCGCGCTGCTCAACCAGGCGGTCGGCACCGTGCCCGGGGCGAGCTTCGAGGAACCCCTGACGCACATCGCCGCGACCTTCCATCGCATCCGCGTGCGCACCACCTGGCTCGTGGTGCTGGGCTACCTGCTCATCTCCACCCTCCTGGTGTGGCGCTACGGCCGGCGCGAAGCAGTGCGCATGCTGTTCCCGCCGCTCCTGGCGCTCGGCGTCACGCTCGGCGTGCTCGGCTGGCTCGGGGAGCCGGTGAACATCTTCGTGGTGGTGGCGCTGATCCTGATCCTCGGTCTCGGCCGGGACTACACCGTGTTCTTGCGGGAAGGCGGGGCGACGCGCCGCTCGCCGGCACTGGCGGTCTCGCTCTCCGCGCTCACCATGCTCTGCTCCTTCGGCCTACTGGCCTTGAGCGCCATCCCGGCCCTGCATGCCTTCGGTATCGCGACTCTCGCAGGCATCCTCACGAGCTACCTGAGCGCGCCCCTGTCGCTGCCACCCGAGGAAGAGGCATGAGGCGCCTCGCGCTGCTGCTCTTGCCGTTACTGCTCGCTAGCTGCGCCACGCCCTTGCTCGGCCCCGGTTGCACTCCGTTCGGGCGTGACGGCCAGTTCTGCCTGCTGCCACCCGCGGCGCTGTCGGCGGTGGAGGGCAGCCACATGGTGAAAGTGACCCATGACGGCCAGGAAGACGCCTTCCTGGGGCTCCTGCACATCGATTCCCGCAAGCTCGAGCTCGCGGGCTTCAGCCTCTTCGGCACCAGCCTCTTCGACCTCTCCTACGACGGCACCACCGTCACGAGCGTGCCGGTCGACTCCAAGCTCAAGCCCGAGATGCTGGTGGCCATGCTGGAGCTCTCCCTCGCGGACCCCAAGCTGCTGCAGGGACGCCTGCACGGACTCACACTGAAAGCGACGAGCGATGGGAATCTGGAGGAACGCGATGTGTACGAGGGCAATGAGCTCATCGTGCACCTGCAGCGGGACCTCAAGCCCTTGGATCAGGCGACCCTCAGCATCGAGATCCCGCCCCGCGGCATCAAGGTGGAGATTACGCCGCTCGCCGCTGACGGATCCGCGCCATGAGCCCGGTCTATCTTCACGACCTCGGCATCGTGAATGCCCTCGGCTCGGGTACCGACACCGTGCGCCGCGCGCTATATGCGGGTTCCACCGCCGGCATGCGCGAGCGGGAGGACCTCGTGCCCGGCCGCCGCGTACGGGTGGGTGAGGCGTTGACGGCGCTGCCCCCCGTCGCTGCAGGCCTCAAGGCCTATGCTTCCCGCAACAACCGCTTGCTGCAACAGGCGGTGGAGCAGATCCGCCCCGCCATCGACGCCGCCCTGTCGCGCTACGGCGCGCAGCGGGTGGGCACGGTGCTCGGCACCAGCACCGCCGGCATCGCCGAGGGCGAGCATGCGCTCGCCACGCGCGTCAAGAGCGGCGCCTTCCCACCGGAGTTCGACTACCGGCAACAGGAGATCGGCAGCCCCAGCGAATATCTGCGCCAGGCGCTTGGTCTGGGCGGACCCGCCTGGACCGTCTCCACCGCCTGCACCTCCAGCGCCAAGGCGCTGTCTTCCGCCAAGCGTCTCCTGGATACGGGACTCTGCGATGCCATGATCGTGGGCGGCGTGGATTCCCTCTGCCGCCTCACCCTCAACGGCTTCGCGGCCCTCGAATCCGTGTCCCGCGGTCTCTGCAACCCCATGAGCCGGAACCGCGACGGCATCAACATCGGCGAAGGCGCGGCGCTGTTCCTCATGAGCCGCGAGCCCGGCCCCGTGACGGTGCTCGGCATCGGCGAATCCTCCGACGCCTACCACATCTCCGGTCCCGACCCGGAAGGACGCGGCGCCGAGCTCGCCCTGCGCCAGGCCCTCGCCGGCGCCGATGCCAGGGCGGTGGATTACCTCAACCTGCACGGCACCGCCACCCCCCAGAACGACCAGATGGAGAGCCACGTGGTGCGTCACGTGCTGGGCGACGTCGCCTGCAGTTCCACCAAGCCTCTGGTGGGCCATACTCTCGGCGCCGCCGGCGCCACCGAGCTCGGCTTCTGCTGGATGCTGCTGACGGAACCGGGCGCCGCCGCCCTGCCGCCCCACGTCTGGGACGGCGAGGAGGATCCCGCCCTCGCCCCGCTCAACCTCGTCGGCACAGGCATGACCCGCGAGTGCCGCCTCGTGGCCAGCAACTCCTTCGCCTTCGGCGGCAACAACATCTGTGTGCTGCTGGGGAGGGGCTGATGCGCGCCGCGTTCCCGCCCATCGCCGAGCTCGTGCCCCACACCGGCTCGGCGCTGCTCTTGGACGCGGTGCTGGAACACGCCGACGGCCGCATCCGCGCCCGTGCCAGAGTCTCGGCCGCGAGCCGCTACTTCGTGCCGGGCCGGGGACTGCCGAGCTGGGTGGGGCTCGAGCTCATGTCCCAGGCCATCGCCGCCTACGCGGGCCTCAAGGCGCGTGCCGAGGAGCGTCCGCCCCGCGCCGGCATGCTGCTCGGCACACGCCGCTACGAGGCCCGCGCGAGCTACTTCCCGGAAGGCGTGGAGCTCGAGATCGAATGCATCCGGGACTTCGGCGACGATAGCGGAGTCGCCGCCTGCGCCTGTACCATCCAGAGCGGGGGCGAGACCTGGGCTGAGGCCACAATCATCATCGTGGAAGTGAGCGAGGAGGGCGGGCCGTGAAGGGGACGAGAAGGGTGCTGGTGACGGGAGCCAGCGGCGGCATCGGCGGAGCCATCGCCCGCGAACTCGGTCGCGCCGGCTTCGAACTCTGCCTGCATTACCACCGCAACGCGGCGAAGGCACAGGCCCTGGCCGAGCACATCGCCACCAAGGGCAGCAAAGCCCGCACCCTCGGTTTCGACCTCACGGATCGCGACGCCACGCGCGCCGCGCTTGAGGCAGAGCTGGAAACGCACGGCGCTTTCTGGGGCGTGGTCTGCAACGCCGGCGTCACCGCCGACAACACCTTCGCTGCCATGTCGGGTACTGACTGGGACAGGGTGCTCGACACCAACCTGGGCAGCTTCTACAACCTGCTCAGCCCGCTGGTGATGCCGCTGGTGCGGCTCAAAGACGGCGGCCGCGTAGTCGCCATCACCTCGGTCTCGGGACTCATGGGCAACCGCGGCCAGACCAACTACAGCGCCGCCAAGGCGGGGCTCATCGGCGCCAGCAAGGCGCTCGCGGTGGAGCTCGCCAGCCGCCGCATCACCGTGAACTGCGTGGCACCCGGCTTCATCGAGACCGAGATGGTAGAGGGCCTGCCCATGGAGGAGATCCTGAAGCAGATCCCGCTGGGCCGCGCCGGCAAGCCCGAGGAAGTGGCGGCGCTGGTCGGCTACCTCTTCTCCGACGCGGCCGCCTACATCACCCGCCAGGTGCTCTCGGTAAACGGCGGGATGTTCTGAGCATGCATCGCGTCGCCGTCACCGGCATGAGCGGGCTCACGGCGCTCGGCCATGATTGGCCCACGGTGCGCACCGCTCTCCAAGCACGGCGCTCCGGAGTGAGCTATCTCCCGGAACTCGACGGCTACGAAGGCCTGCGCACCCGGCTGGGTTCGCGGGTGGCGAAGTACGACATCCCGGCCCACTACGACCGCAAGATCCTGCGCAGCATGGGGCCGGTGGCGATCATGAGCGCCCTCACGGCGGAGCGGGCCTTGGAGGATGCCGGCTTGCTCGACCATCCTGTCCTGAAATCGGGTCGCACCGGCATCGCCCACGGCGCCTCCGCCGGCAGCGCTGAGGCCATCCTCGCCTTCGGCAAGATCGAGATGTCTCACAAGATCCGCGGCGTCACCTCCAACACCTACGTGCAGATGATGAGCCACACCGGCGCCGTGAACATCGGCATGCTGCTCGGCATCACCGGCCGGGTCATCCCCTCCAGCAGCGCCTGCACCTCCGGCAGTCAGGCCATCGGCTATGCCTACGAGACCATCCAGCAGGGCAAGCAGACGGTGATGGTGGCGGGTGGTGCGGAGGAACTCTCCGTCGGCCCCATCGCCATGTTCGACACTATGTTCGGCGCGAGCCTGAAGAACGACGCCCCCCACACGACGCCGAGACCCTTCGACCGGGACCGGGACGGCATCGTCATCGGCGAAGGCGCCACCACCCTGGTACTCGAGGAACTAGAACACGCCAAGGCCCGCGGCGCGCGCATCCATGCGGAGCTCGTGGGTTTCGGCACCAACTCCGACGGCGCCCACATGACCCAGCCCATGATCGAGACCATGGTGCAGGCCATGCAGCTCGCGCTCGACGACGCCGGCATCGGCGCCGACGCGGTGGGCTACGTGAACGCCCACGGCACCGCCACCGACCGGGGCGACGTGGCCGAGGCGCAGGCCACCCGGGAGGTGTTCAATCGCGCTGTGCCCATCAGTTCTCTGAAGAGCTACCTGGGCCACACCCTGGGAGCCTGCGGCGCGCTCGAGTCCTGGCTCTCCATCGCCATGATGGAGGAAGGCTGGTTCGCGCCCACCATCAACCTGGACAACCTCGATCCCGCCTGCGAAGGGCTCGACTACATCACAGGAGATGGCCGTCGCTTCCAGACCGAGTACGTCATGAACAACAACTTCGCGTTCGGTGGCATCAACACCAGCCTTATTTTTAAGAGATGGGTCTGAGCCCGCGCCCGTGAGCCACCCCGTCCAGATCCTGTTCATGGAGCAGGCTCACGCTCCACTCACAGAGACCGCTCTCCTCTCCCGGCTGCATCCCGACGAACAAGCCCGTTACCTCAGCTTCACCCACGGGCCCCGGCGCTTGAGCTGGCTCGCGGGACGGGCCCTCATGCTCGCGGCCCTGGAGAAAATTCTCGGCAGGGTGGATGAGCGCGCCCTGCGCAGCCGGGAATCCGGCAGCGTGGCTTACGGCGACGGCAAGCTGCATCTCAACCTCAGCCACAGCGGCGGGCTGCTGGGAGTCGCGTTCTCCACCCTGCCCGTGGGCTTCGATCTCGAAAAGCCGCGGCCTCGGGCGGTGGTGCGATCCGCCGGCCGGATCTTCTCGGCGCAAGAGGCCGCTTGGCTCAATACGCTGCCGGCGGCAGAGCAATTGGATGGGTTCTATAGCCTGTGGACCCTCAAGGAAGCTGCCTGCAAGGCCGTGGAACTCACCCTCTGGGATTGCATGAAGACCGCGCGCTTCGCGCCGCCGGACGGCCATTTTTCGCCGCAGGCACCGCTGCCGGCGGGGCCCTGGAGCTGCCTGCACGCCCGCCTGGAACCGGACTGGCATCTGGCCGTGGCGGTCTCCGGGACCGCGGACCCCTTGGAGCCCGCCTGCTGGCGCCTGGCCGCGGACGGAAGCTGGCATGAGACCGTGCTTGTCCGACCAGCGCGTCTATATGCAAGATAGTCCCGCCCTATGAAGACGCCCGAGACCTATCCCGGCCCGACGCTGCACTTGCCGCTGCTGCGCTTCAACCTGCATCACCTCTCGCTCCTCGCCTGCCTGTTCCTGGCGGCAGGCGCGATCTCCTTAGCCTGGAGCTGGTGGCTGTCGGCGCCGCTCATCGTGATCCTGGTGTTGCTGGTGACCGACGCCATCGCGCGGCCGAGCTCCAATCTCTTCTACCCCACGGTGAGCCACGGGCCGCGGGGCGAAAAACGCGTGGCCTTGAGCTTCGACGACGGCCCGGATCCCGTGGTGACCCCCGAGGTGCTGGATGCCCTGAAGGAATACGGCGCCAAGGCCACCTTCTTCGTCATCGGCAGGGCTCTGGACCGGTATCCCGAACTCGGCCGGCGCATGGCCGCCGAGGGCCATGCCATCGGCAACCATTCCTGGCAGCATTCCCGCTTCCAGAACTTCCGGCTCACCGCCTGGCATGAAGCGGAGCTGGCGCGCGGCGAAGCTTCCATCGCCGCCGTCACCGGCGGCGGGCCCGTCCTCTATCGTCCGCCCGTGGGCCTGAAGAGCGGCGAGCTGGCCCAGGCCGCTTGGCGGCGGCACATGCCGGCCATGGTGGCCTGGTCCCTGCACAGCCGCGACACCCGGCTCTCCGATCCGGAACGCATCGCCCGGCGCGTGCTCACACGCGTCCGCGGCGGCGACATCATCCTCATGCACGACGGTCACGACCTGCCCGGCCGCACGCGCCCGGTCTGCGCGCCGGCCCTGCGCCTCATCCTCGCGGGCCTCTCCGCGCGCGGTTTCCGCTGCGTCACGGTGCCGGAACTCCTGGGCTGAGGCCGCGCCCCGGGCCCACCGCCTATGCCTGCCCGGCGGGACGCGATAACATAACGGTCAGGAACCGTCCGCCGGTGGGGTCATCGGGCGAAGACGGAATGAAACGACCAGATATCCGGTAGAGATATCCGAGATAACCGCATGTCCACGCTGAACGTCTTCGAAACCCTCAAATCCACTCTGGTGGAGCAGTTCGAGCTCGACCCGGCCAAGATCACTCCCGAGGCGCGCCTCAACGAGGATCTGGACCTGGACAGCATCGACGCCGTGGACCTCATCATCAAGCTCCAGGAGATCACCGGCCGCAAGGTGAGCCCGGAGGAGTTCAAGGGCGTGCGCACCGTCGGGGACGTGCAGCGCGTCATCGAGAAGCTGCTGGCCACGCCCGCCGCTTAAAGCCGCCTCCTGCGGGGCCCTTCCCACCCTTGATATCATCATAGCGACGCGCATCGCGCGTCGGCCCGGACGGCAGCGCCGTCCCGAACGGGGAGTCACAAGAGTGCTGAGACGGGTAGTGGTCACGGGTTTCGGCGGCATCACCGCCTTGGGCCACGACTGGCAGACCATCCGTGCCGCCCTGCGCGCGCGCCGCTCCGGCGTGCGCCATATGAAGGAGTGGGCCGGCTTCATCGGCCTCAACACCCGACTCGCCGCCCCGGTGGCGCCCTACGAACTGCCGCCCCAGTACAACCGCAAGACCATGCGCAGCATGGGGCCGGTGGCGGTGATGTCCACCCGTGCCACGGAGCTGGCGCTGGAGCACGCCGGCCTGATCGGCGCCCCGATGCTGAAGTCGGGCCAGGCGGGCGTCGCCTACGGTGCCTGTGCCGGCAGCGCGGACGCCACCGTAGCCTTCGGCCGCATGGCTACCACCGGTACCCTGCAGGGCGTGACCTCCAACACCTACGTGCAGATGATGAGCCACACCGGCGCGGTCAACATCAGCCTGTTCTTCGGCTTGACCGGGCGCATCATCCCTTCCAGCAGCGCCTGCACCTCCGCGAGTCAGGCCATCGGCTACGCCTATGAAGCCATCAAGTACGGCAAACAGCGGGTGATGGTGGCCGGCGGTGCCGACGAACTCAGCATCGGCTCCACCGCCGTGTTCGACACGCTCTTCGCCACCAGCACCAGGAACGATGCGCCCGAGACCACGCCGCGGCCCTTCGACCGTGACCGGGACGGGCTCGTGGTCGGCGAAGGCGCGGTGACCCTGATCCTGGAGGATCTGGAGCACGCACGGACGCGCGGCGCACCCATCTACGCGGAACTCGTGGGTTTCGGCACCAACGCCGACGGCGCTCATATCACCCAACCCCAGAAGGAGACCATGGCGGAGGTGATGCGGCTCGCGCTCGAAGACGCCGGGCTCGCACCCGCCGCAGTGGGCTACGTGAACGCCCACGGCACCGCCACCGATCGGGGCGACGTGGCGGAATCCGAAGCCACGCAGCAGATCTTCGGCAAGCGCATGCCCATCAGCTCCCTGAAGAGCTACTACGGCCACACCCTGGGCGCCTGCGGCTCCCTCGAAGCCTGGCTCAGCATCGAGATGATGCGCGAGAGCTGGTTCGCCCCCACCATCAACCTGGAGAACGTGGACCCGGCCTGCGCCGAACTGGACTACATCATGGGCGAGGGCCGGCGACTTGAGGTGGACTGCTTCATGTCCAATAATTTTGCTTTCGGCGGAATCAATACCAGTCTCATATTCAAGCGCTGGCCTTGAACCTTCCCTGGCGCCTTCAGTCCCGCCGTCCCTGGCGGGCCGTTCGCCGCATGCGGCGAACCTTTCGGCGGCATCAACACCAACCTCATATTTAAGCGCTGGCCTTAGGTCCAGCAGCCTTTCAGAAACTAGCTGATACAATCTCCTTCCGTCTCCAGGCTTGAAATCCCCATGCGGCAGCCCGAAGCAGGCACCACCCATTTCGGCTATGAAGAGGTCGCCGTCGGCGACAAGGCCGGGCGTGTGCGGCAGGTGTTCGAGTCGGTGGCGGATCGCTACGACCTCATGAACGACCTGATGTCCCTCGGGGTGCATCGCCTCTGGAAGCGCTTCGCCCTCTCCCAGACCGGCCTGAGACCGGGGCAGAGCGCCCTGGATGTGGCCGGCGGCAGCGGCGACCTGGCCCGGGGCCTCGCGGCACAGGTGGGCGAGACGGGCTCTGTCCTGCTCACGGACATCAACGCCGCCATGCTCGACCAGGGTCGTCGTCGCCTGGTGGATGCGGGCCTCTCGAGCAACGTGCGCTACCTGCAGGCGGACGCGGAGCGGCTCCCCTTCGCCGGCGATTCCTTCCACTGCGTCACCATCGGCTTCGGCCTGCGCAACGTCACCCGCAAGGAAGACGCGCTCGCCAGCATGTACCGGGTGCTGAAGCCGGGCGGTCGGCTCCTGGTGCTGGAGTTCTCCAAGCCCGCGGCGGCGGGGCTGAAGTCCGTCTACGACACTTACTCCTTCCAGGTGCTCCCCTGGCTCGGCCGCCACGTGGCCAAGGACGAGGCCAGCTACCGCTACCTCGCCGAGTCCATCCGCATGCACCCGGACCAGGAGACGCTCAAGGGCATGATGCAGGCGGCCGGTTTCGCGCGCTGCGACTATTTCAACCTCTCGGGCGGCATCGTCGCCCTGCATCGCGGGCACAAGCTGTGAGCGCGCTGCCCGGATCCGGACTCCTCGCCCTGGCGGTGGAGCTCGCGCTCAACGCCGCCATCGAGGGTTCGAGCGCGGCACGGGCCGACCTCAAACGCCTCGAAGGCAAGGTCATCGCCTTCGAGCTCGCGGGCCTGCCGCTCAAGTTGTATTTCCTGCCCCAGCCCGGACGCCTCACGGTGGCGGCGGACTACCACGGCGACGCGGACATCCGCGTGAGCGCGCCCGCCGCCTCGCTGTTCGCTGCCGCCGTGCAGCGGGACGATGCGCCGCCCAAGGGCATGCAGATCAACGGCGATGCGGAAACGGCCCAGGTCTTCTCGCGCCTGCTGAAGCAAGCGGACCTGGACTGGGAGGAGCTCTTGTCGCGGCACACCGGCGATGTGGCGGCCCACGAGATCGGGAAGACGGTGCGCGGCCTGCACCGCTGGGGCAAGGATGCCGCGAGCCGCCTCGGCTTGGATCTCGCCGAATACCTGCAGTACGAGAGCCGCGCCCTGCCGGCGCGGCGCGAAGTGGAGGAGTTCCTCACGGGCGTGGACCGCCTGCGAGACGACGCCGAACGTCTGGAGGCACGCCTCAAGCGCACCGCGGCACGGACCCGGTCATGACCAAGCCGCGCCAGGCTCTGAGGCTCATCCGGGTGAACGTGGTGCTGGTGCGCCACGGCCTGGACGAGATCGTGCTCGCCACCCACCTGTTCCGGCCGGTACGGTTCCTGGTCTATCTCTCGCCCTTCTACTGGTTCCGGCGCAAGTCCATCTCCCGCGGCGAGCGCATCCGCCGTGCATTGGAGGACTTGGGTCCCATCTTCGTAAAGTTCGGCCAGACGTTGTCCACGCGCCGCGACCTCCTGCCGCTCGACATCGCCGACGAACTCGCCAAGCTCCAGGACCGGGTGCCGCCCTTCCCCGGCGTGCAGGCACGGCGGCGCGTGGAGGAAGTGCTGGGCGGGAGCGTCCAGGAACTGTTCAAGGAGTTCGACGAGGCGCCGCTCGCCTCCGCCTCCATCGCCCAGGTGCACGCCGCCAGGCTGCACAATGGCCGCGAGGTGGTGGTGAAGGTGCTCCGGCCCGGCGTCGAAGACCTGATCCGCCGGGATCTCGACGTGCTGCACCTCATCGCAGGCCTGGCCGAGGATTACTGGAACGACGGCAAGCGCCTGCGGCCCCGCGAGGTGGTGGCCGAGTACGAGAAGACGGTACTGGACGAACTGGACCTCATCCGCGAGGCCGCCAACGCCGCCCAGCTCAAGCGCAATTTCGAGGGTTCGGCCCTGCTCTACGTTCCCGAGGTGCACTGGCCCCTCACTCGCCGCGAGGTGATGGTGATGGAGCGCATCCGCGGCGTGCCGATCCGCGACCTCGCGACCCTGCGCGCGCGCGGCACCGACTTCAAGCGCCTGGCCGAGAACGGCGTCGAGATCTTCTTCACCCAGGTGTTCAAGCACAACTTCTTCCATGCCGACATGCACCCCGGCAACATCTTTGTGGACGTGACCGATCCTAAACATCCGCGTTACATGGCGGTGGACTTCGGCATCATCGGCACCCTCAGTCCGCGCGACCAGCACTACCTGGCCGAGAACTTCCTGGCCTTCTTCAACCGCGACTACCGGCGCGTGGCGGTGCTGCACGTGGAATCGGGTTGGGTGCCGGCCGGCACCCGCGAGGACGAATTCGAGACCGCCATCCGCACCGTGTGCGAACCGATCTTCAACAAACCGCTGAAGGACATCTCCTTCGCGCAGCTCCTGCTGCGCCTCTTCCAGACGGCGCGGCGCTTCAACATGGAAGTGCAGCCGCAGCTCATGCTGCTGCAGAAGACCCTGTTCAACATCGAGGGCCTGGGCCGCGACCTCTATCCGGAACTGGACCTGTGGCAGACGGCCAAGCCCTTCCTGGAGGGCTGGACCCGGGAGCGCATGAGCCCCCGCGCCACCCTGCAGCGCCTGCTGGCGGGCCTGCCCGCGGTGCGGGAACTGCTGCTGGAATCCCCCGGGCGCCTCAACGCCATCCTGCGCCAGCTAGCCGAGGGCGGCATGAAGCTGGACGACGGCGCAGCGCTCGCGGAGTTCAAGTCCTCCCTCGCCGCCCGCAACCGGCATCTCTACCGGGCGGCCGCGGGAGCGGCCCTGCTGCTGGGCGGCATCCTGCTCCTGGGCTTGAGCGACTTGCCGCTCTGGACCGGCGCCGCACTCGCCGCGCTCGGTGCCGTCTCCCTGCTCTGGGGCCGCCTCGACTCCTAAAGCGGGCTGGAATTCTTACCCCGTCCGGCAGACAATCTGTCAAATAGCAGCGCACGTCAGGGAAGACGCTCCGCGCCACAACAACGACAGACGGGATAGACGACGGCCCATGCCAGTGCTCAAGCAGACGAGCCCTACCGCGATGCGCCGGCGGCGTGCGCTGGCGTTCGCCTGCCTGCTGCTCGGCGCGCTGCCGGCGCTCGCTGCCCGCCCCTACGCATACCCGCCCGGCTCCACGCCGCGCTTCCGGCACCTCTCCAGCGAGGACGGCCTCGCCACCAGCGACGTCACCGCGGTGCTGCAGGACGCCCAGGGCTATATGTGGATCGCCACCGACGGCGGCCTGCAACGCTACGACGGCTACAACTTCGTCACCTACAGCCACGACGCCCGGACTGCCGCCTCCCTGGCGGAGAACTTCGTCACCGCCCTCGCGCTCGCGCCGGACGGCGGACTGTGGGCCGGCACCCAGGACTCGGGCCTGGACCGCTTCGATCCCGCCACCGGACGCTTCACCCATCACGTGCACGATGGGGAGAAGGCGGAGAGCCTGGGTAACGACCAGGTGAGCGCTTTGCTCCTCGACCACGAGGGGCGGCTGTGGGTGGGCACCGACAAGGGTCTCGACCGCCTGGACAAGGGCACCGGCGCCTTCCACCACTACCACACCGGCTCCACGCAACCGAACGGCGACCGCATCCTCTCCCTGTACGAGGATCCGGACGGACGCTTATGGGTGGGCTCCGACCACGGCGTATACCGGTACGACGCCAAACGTGACGCCCTGGAGCGCTACGTGCCCGCGACGGGAGACGCCGCGGCCCTGACGGTGCTCGAGACCGCGCCGGTGAACGTCTTCTGCAGCACCCGTGGCGGCGAGTTGTGGATCGGCACCGAACACGGCCTCGCGGTGCTCGGCCACGACGGCCGTTTGCAGGCGTTCCACACCGCGAAGCCCGGCGACGCCGGCGCGCTGCAGAGCGACCATGTGCGCGGGCTGCTGGAGGCCTTGTCCGGCGGCATGTGGGTGATCGGCCTGCACGGGGGCCTGAGCCGCTACGATGCCCACGACGGCCGCTTCACCAGCTACCTGCATGATCCCAGCGATCCCGCCAGCCTCTCCGACGACGACTTGCGCTCCCTGTATCGTGACCGCACCGGCCTCCTCTGGATCGGCAGCTACAACGGCGGCATCGATATCTACAACCCGCGGACCCGCGTCTTCGGCTATTACAGCGCGCATCCCGGCCGCAAGGACGGTCTCGCCGGCAACCTGGTGTGGTCCATGTACAAGGACCGTACCGGCGACCTCTGGGTCGGCACCCTCAAGGGACTCACGCGCCTGGACCCGAGCCGCAACCGCTACACCCAGTACGACATCCAGGACCGGCCGAAGAGCGCCCAGGACGACAAGGTGATCAACGCGGTGCTGGGAGACGACGCCGGCACCCTGTGGGTGGGCAGCGACTACAGCGTGTCGCGCTACCTGCCGGCGCGGGACGCCTTCGTGAGCTACGCCCTGGTCGGTCCGCACGGGAACCCCTACGAGACCAGTGTCAACGTGCTGTTCGAGGACCGCGAACATCGCCTGTGGATCGGCACCCAGGACGGTCTCGTGCTCTTCGACCGCGGCAAGGGCCGCGTGCTGCAGCGCTACCTGCCCGACGAGAAGCGCGCCGACAGCCTGCCGAACGGCCTCGTCACCGCCATCTGCCAGACCCGCGACGGCGACCTGTGGATCGGCACCGCCCAGGGCCTGGCGCGCTTCGACGGGGACCACGACCGCTTCCGTCTGTACGCCGAAGGCCAGGACCCGCGCTATTCGCTCAGCAGCAACAGCATCCTCTCCTGCCACGCGGACCCCGACGGCCGCCTGTGGGTGGGCACCGACAACGGCTTCAACCTGCTGGACCCCGAGAGCGGCACGATGCACAGCTACGGCGTCGCCGACGGCCTGCCGGACGCGAGCGTGCTCGGCATCCTGCAGGATCCCGCCGGTGAACTGTGGCTCGCCACCGGCAAGGGCTTGTCCCGTTACTCCCCGAAGGATGGCAGCTTCCGCGACTACGACGAAGCGGACGGCATACAGCGCGGCAGCTTCGACGGCGGCGCGTCCTTCGCCGCCGCTGATGGGGAGCTATTCTTCGGCGGCGAGCACGGACTCACCAGCTTCTATCCGGACACGCTGCCCACCGCCACGCCGGCGCCGGGCGTGGCCATCACGGGCTTCACCGCGCTCGGCAAACCCCAGGCCATCGCAGGGGCGGAGCCGGTGCGGCTCCAGTACCGGCAGAACATCCTCGGCTTCCAGTTCACCGCCTTCGACTACACCCAGCCCGCCGCCAACCGCTTCCGCTACACCCTGGAAGGCTTCGACGAGGGCTGGCACAACCTCGGCGGCGAGCACACCGTGACCTATACCAACCTGGACCCGGGTGGCTACACCCTGCGGGTGCTCGCCTCCAGCGACGGCCGCAGCTGGTCGGCAGAGGAGGCCACGCTCTCCATCCGGGTGCTGCCGCCGCCCTGGCGCAGCGGCTGGGCGTACCTCGGCTATGGGCTGGCGCTGCTCCTCGGCACCGCCGTCGCGCTCACGCTCTTCGCCCGTTCCATCAGCCGGCGCCAGCGCTTCCTGGAGGAACGCAACCGCCGACGCTGGGCCGAGGCGCTGCACCAGCTCGTCCAGTCGGTGACCGTGCTGGAGGATGAGACCGCCATCGCCAGCTGCCTGCTGGAAAGCCTCAAGAGCTTCATCGATCACGACCGGGCGCTGTTCTACGTGGAGCGCGACACGCGCCTCGCGCTCATCGGCTGTCGCGGCGGCGACGCGGTGGAGCAGATCTACCACGAGCGCTGGCCCGCCATCCAGATCGAGCTGGTGGAGCGCCTGCGCCACTCGCCCGAGCCGCGCCTGCTCACCCCCGATGAGGCGGCGACGCTGGAACCCGGCAAGGGTCCGCCCAGGCACTTCCTCGTGGTGCCGCTCGTCTCGGGCAACGGTGGCTTCCGCCTGCTGTTCCTAGGGCGCGCCTCCAAGATCATCCAAGTGCAGGGCGTGGACATCGCCGCCGCCATGGCGAAGCAGGTGAGCGTGGCGCTCGACAAGGCGCGGCTCATCCGCGACCTGGAGAACCTCGCCACCACCGATGGCCTGACGCGGCTCTACAACCGGCGCACCTTCCTGCAGCGGGCCGAGAGCGAGTTCGAGCGCAGCCGCCGCTACCAGCGGTCGCTCACGGTCATGATGCTGGACGTGGACCACTTCAAGGCGGTGAACGACACCCACGGCCACGAAGTGGGCGACCGGGTGCTGCGCCTTTTGGCGGACGAGTGCCGCCGGAACCTCAGGCAGCAGGACGTGCTCGGCCGCTACGGCGGCGAGGAGTTCGTGGCCTTCCTGCCCGAGACGAGCGCGAGCGTGGCGCTGGACGTGGCCGAGAGGCTGCGCAAGAGCGTGGAGGGCCTGAGCGTGGCCGCGGAACACGGCGCCATCCACATGACCATGAGCATCGGCATCGCCACCATGAACCGGGCGCACCCGGACGTCTCGGCCCTCATCATCACCGCCGACCAGGCCCTCTACCAGGCCAAGCAGCGCGGCCGGAACCAGACGGTGGTCAACGCCTCATGAGGCGCGTCTCCACCGCGGCGCGCATGTCAGCGCCCTGCAAGAGTTCCAGCAACTCCAGCGCGAAATCCATGGCCGTCCCCGGTCCGCGGGAGGTGACGATATTCCCGTCCCGCACCACGGCGGACTCCATATAGTTCATGCCCTTCGTGTCCGGGATGGCTCCGGGGAAGCTCGTGACCTTTCTCCCCTCCAGCAATCCCGCCCGAGCGAGCACGCCGGGGGCAGCGCAGATGGCAGCCACATAGCGGCCAGCGGCGGCGAATTCCCTGAGCAGAGCTTGCACACGGGCATCGGTGCCGAGATGGGTGGCACCCGGCTGACCGCCGGGGAGCACGATCATGTCGAAAGCCTGCCCCGCGGCCTCGTCCAGGCTCGCGTCCGTCTCGAGGCCGATGCCATGGTTGCCGTGCACGAGCCGGCCCGCGAGGGACGCGGCCACCACCTCCACCCCGCCGCGGCGCAGGATGTCGATGAGGGTGACGGCCTCTATCTCTTCGCAGCCGTCGGCGAGGGGGACGAGGACTCGGGCCATGGCAGGGGATGCGCCTCCTGCAGCGCGACGATGCGGGACACGGGGACGAGGCTCACGCCGGCGGCGGCGAGCTTGGGCAGCTCCGCCTCCAGCATGGCGAGGGTGGCGCTCTTGGGGTGGCCGATGGCGAGCGCGAAGCCGTGCTTGCGGGCGAGCTTGAGGAGCCGCTGCCACTGCTGTTCCACCGACTCCTCGGTGTTCTCGTCGTCCAGGAACACGTTGCGGCGTGCCGCCGCCACGCCCTGCTCACGGGCGATCTCGTAGGCCACGCTGTCGGCGGTGGTGTAGCTGTCTATATAGAAGTAGGGGCCCGCGGCGTGCAGCGCCTGCATGATCCAGGCGAGATCACCCGGGTGTTGGGTGATGAGGCTGCCCTCGTGGTTGTTGATGCCCACGAGGTGAGGCAGGGAGGCGATGTCGTCCTGCACCGTCTGCTTGATCTCGGCCTCGCCCATGTCGAGGGTGATGCCGCCCGGGCCCAGCGGCATGTCGTTCACCGATTCCATGGGCAGGTGCAGCAGCACTTCCTTGCCGGCGGCGTGGGCCAGGTCGGCGATGTCGGCGGCGTGAGCGGTGTGGGGCAGGATGGCGCAGGCCACGGGGCCCGGCAGCGCCGCGACGCGGCGGCCCTCGTCGAGGCGGTTGCCGAGATCGTCGATCATCACCGCCACCACCGGGGACGGAGGCGCCACCTCGTCCGCGCTCACGCCTCCCGCCCAGGCGGCGCAGAGCAGCAGGAGCGTGAGGCCCTTCATGGCCCCTTGCGGGACTCGAGCACCGCCAAACCCTTCAGCATGTTGAGCGCCTGGTAGAGCTGGAAGTCCCGGCTCGCCAGGTCGTCCGCGGCACGGATGGCGGCCAGGCCCGTGGCGGGCGCCGGCGCGCCGCTGGTGTTGGCGAGATGGCCCGAGAGGTTCGCTTCCTTCAGGCTCGCGCCTGGGTCCTGGTCCTCGCTGCCGTCGGCGAGCTGCAAGGGATCCACTTCCACGTCCGGCACGATGCCCTGGGCCTGGATGGAGCGCCCCGAGGGGGTGTAGTAGAGCGCGGTGGTGAGCTTGATGGCATCGCCCTGGGGCAGCGGGATCACGGTCTGCACCGAACCCTTGCCGAAGGTCTGCACCCCCATGATGAGCGCGCGGTGGTTGTCCTGCAGCGCGCCGGCCACGATCTCCGCCGCCGAGGCGGTGCCCTCGTTCACCAGCACCACGAGCGGCGCGCCGCCCAGGAGGTCGCCGGGCGTGGCGCGGCGTACGAAGTTGGCGTCGGCGGCACGCCCCTTGGCGCTGACGATGATGCCGCTGTCCAGGAAGTCGTCGGACACGTCCACCGCCGCGTCGAGCAGGCCACCCGGATCATCGCGCAGGTCCAGCACCAGTCCCGCGAGCGGTCCGCCGTTCTTCTTGAGCAGCGCGCGCATGCCGCTCTTCACGCCGTCGGCGGTGTCGTCGCCGAAGTCGCTGATGCGCAGGTAGCCGTAGCCGTGCTGCAGCAGCTCCGCGTGGGTGGAGGCCACGCGCACTTCCTCGCGCACGAGCTTCACGGTCTTGGGCTTGTCCGAACCCTCGGGCAGCAGCGTGAGGGTGACGCTGGTGCCGGGTTTGCCGCGCATGAGGTCGCTCGCCTGGTCGAGGCTCAGGCCGTCCGTGGAGGTGCCGTTCACCTCCAGGATCTCGTCGCCGGCCTTGACGCCGGCGCGGGCCGCCGGAGAGCCGTCGATGGGCGAGACCACGATGATGCCGTTGTCGTCGCCGAGACCCACGTCGATGCCGATGCCGTTGAACTCGCCGCTGGTCAGGGACTGCATGTCGCTGAACTCGGACTTGTCCAGGAAATCCGAGTGGGGGTCGAGGTTGCCGAGCAGGCCGCGGATGGCGCCGTGGATCAGGGTCTTGTCGTCCACCGGCTCCACGTACTCTTCCTTCACGAGCTGCATCACGTCCACGAGCAGCCGCACATCCTCCCAGGGCAAATCCTGGGGCAAGGACTGCTTGGGCGGCGCCTCGGCCTGCGGGGCGGCCGCGACCGCCGCGAGCGGCAGGCAGAGCAGGAGCGAGAGGAGGGAGACGGGGAGGCGGATGGTCATGGGGAAGGATCCTGCAGGACGGATGCCCCGCGTGAGCTTGAGGTTGTGATGGTACACCGCGGCGGCTCCCGGGCTTCAACCGGCCGGCAAGCGGCCGCGGCACCAGCGGCGCGGATCCAGCGTGTCCTTGCCGTGGCGCAGTTCGAAATACAGTGCCGGCTGCTCCTGGCCGCCGCTGTCGCCCAGGGTGGCGATGGTCTCGCCCGCCTGTACCCAGTCGCCCACCTGGCGGGCGATGTTCTGGTTGTGGGCGTAGATGCTGAGGTAGCCGTTGCCGTGGTCGAGGATCACCAGCAGGCCGAAGTGCGGCATCCAGTCGGCGTACACCACGCGGCCGTAGGACACGGCGCGCACCGCAGTCCCCACGGGGGCCGCGATCAGGTCCCCTTCCCAGCGCATGTGGCCGCCGGCCCGCGGCTGGCCGTAGCTGCTCAGGACGCGGCCCGGCACGGGCCAGAGCAGCTTGCCGCGCAGCGCGGAGAAACGCTTGCCCTGCTCCAGGTCCGCCGGGATGTCGGAGAGCGCCTGGCGCAGATCGTCCACCAGGGCCTGCAGCGCCTGCTGGTCGCGCTTCAGGCGCCCGATCTCCGCGTCGCGGCTCTTGATGCTGCTGTCGATCTCGGCGATGAGCTGGCGGCGCGAGGCATCCTGCTGCTGCAGGTCGGTGAGCGTCTGGCCGCGGTCGTCCCGCAGGGTCTTGAGGTCGGCGATCTGGCCGCTGATCTGGGTGCCCAGGGCGGCGATGGCGGCGATCTCGCTACGCACGTTCACGATGCGCGCGGCCCGGGCGCGGTTCAGGTAGTCGTAGTAGGCCAGCAGGCGGCCGACGGTGGCCGGATCCTGGGCATCGAGCAGCAGTTTCAGCTGCGAGTCGCGCCCCTCCATGAACGCCGCCTGCATCTGGGTGGCGAGCGCGGCCTTCTGGGCATCGAGGGCCGCCTGGTGCGTTGCCTGCTGGCGCTTCAGGTCCGCGAGCTTGTTCTCGGCCGGCGCCATCTGCCGGTCCAGGTCCGTCACCTGGTGGCTGAGCTTCGCGATACCGCGCTCGCTCTGGCGCAGGTCGGTCTGCAGCTTGTTGCGGCGCTGCAGGTCCTCCTCCCGGGCGGCCTGCACCTTGTCGAGCCGCGCCTTCAGGGCATCGAGCTGCTGCTGTTTGGCGGCCACGTTGTCGCCGGCCCTGGCGCCGGCAGCGGCCAGGGCGAGGATCAGGCAGGCGAAGGCGGCGAGCCTCGAGGGACGGACGGCGGACATGCGGCGGATTCTACCCCAGCCGCGGCGCGGTCCCGCCGGGATTTGTCCGTCCGCTCAAAGGCTTGGAACGCAACTGCTATACTACGCAGCCTTTTACGTCATCCGGCCCCAGAATACGCCCATGCAGCGCCTCCTCGAATTCAGCCAGCATCATCTCTACCTGGTGGGCCTCGCGGCCTTGCTGCTCGTCGCCCTGGCGGTGGACGAGGCCCTGCGCCGCCTGCGCAAGTACCGGGAGCTGGGGCCCGCCCAGAGCGTGCTGCTCATCAACCAGGGTGCGGCGGTGCTGGACCTGCGTGCCCAGGCGGAGTTCGCCGCCGGCCACATCATGAACGCCCGCAACATCCCGCTCGCCGAGCTCGACGGCCGCGCCGGGGAACTCGAGAAGTTCCGTGGCCAGCCGCTGCTCATCTACTGCAAGAGCGGCAGCGACGCCGGCACCGCCGCCGCGCGCCTGGCGAAGCAGGGCTTCCAGCCGCTCACAGTGCTGAAGGGCGGCATCGCCGCCTGGCAGCAGGAGCACCTGCCCCTGGAGCGGGGGTGAACAGGCGCGGCATGAAACCCGTCACCGTCTATTCCACCCGGGTCTGCCCCTACTGCGTGCGCGCCAAGGCGCTGCTGGACCGCAAGCAAGTGCCTTACACCGACATCATGGTGGACCAGGACCCGGCCAGGCTCACGGAGATGATGCAGAAGAGCGGCCGGCGCACGGTGCCCCAGATCTTCGTAGGCGAGACCCACGTGGGCGGCTGCGACGAGCTCTACGCCCTGGACCGCGCCGGCGGGCTCGACCCGCTGCTCGCGGACTGAAACAAGAATCCCCATACCTATATATATCCCTCTAAGGAAAACCATGGCTGACAACGACACCACCCTCCCGGCCTCCCAGGCGGGCGACAAGCAAGTGATGCTGAGCCGCATCTACGTCAAGGACTGTTCCTTCGAGTCGCCGCGCGCGCCGGAGGTGTTCACCACGCAGATGGATCCGGAGGTGAAGGTAAGCATGCGCACCAACACCAAGCAGCTGGACGCCAACAGCATCGAGGTGGTGCTGAGCATCACCATCGAGGCACAGTCCGACAAGAAGCCGCTGTTCCTGGTGGAAGTGCACCAGGCAGGCGTGTTCGCGGTGATCGGCTTCAACGAGGTCGAGCGCGGTGCCATCATCGGCAGCTACTGCCCCAGCATCCTGTTCCCCTACGCCCGCGAAGCGGTCTCCGATCTCGTGATCCGCGGCGGCATGCCGGTGCTGCTGCTGCAGCCCGTGAACTTCGACGCGGTCTACGCCCAGAGCCTGCAGGGCGCCGGCCCCGGCGCCGCAGCCTGATCCCGGGCGCAGCTTGAGCGCCAAGACCGCCATCGGCATCGTCGGCGCCGGCTCCTGGGGCACGGCGCTCGCCATCCTGCTGTCGCGCAACGGCCGCACCGTGCGGCTCTGGTCGGTGGACAAGAGCGAGCTCGATCCCCTGCCCCAGGACCGGGAGAACAAGCGCTATCTGCCGGGAGCGCGGTTCCCGGAACCGCTCGGCATCGAGTTCGAACTGCCGAAGCTCGTGGCGGACTGCGACGATCTCCTGGTGGTGGTGCCGAGCCACGGCTTCCGCGACACCCTGAAGCAGATCGCCGCCTGCCGTCCGCAACGGCTGCGCCTCGCCTGGGCTACCAAGGGCTTCGAGCAGGGCAGCGGCAAGCTCTTGCACGAGGTGGCGCGCGAGACGCTTGGGCAGAGCACGCCTTACGCGGTGCTCTCAGGTCCCACCTTCGCCAAGGAAGTGGCGAAAGGCATGCCCACCGCCGTCACCGTCGCCTCCAACGACGCGGCCTTCGCCGCGGACCTCGCCCAGGCGGTGGCGAGCCCGGTGTTCCGTGCCTACACCTCCGAGGACCTCACCGGCGTGGAGGTGGGCGGCACGGTCAAGAACATCATCGCCATCGGCACCGGTATCAGCGACGGACTCGGCTTCGGCGCCAACGCCCGCGCCGCGCTCATCACCCGCGGCCTCGCGGAGATCACGCGCTTGGGGCTCAAGCTCGGTGCCAAGGCCGAGACCTTCCAGGGCCTCGCGGGCCTGGGGGACCTGGTGCTCACCTGCACCGACGACCAGTCGCGCAACCGGCGCTTCGGGCTGCTGCTGGCCGCCGGCGCCAGCCCCGCCCAGGCGCTGGCGCAGATCGCGCAGTCGGTCGAGGGCTAC
>DASSIS010000151.1:0-5826 GCA_035691665.1 Gammaproteobacteria bacterium
GGGGATTTCATCGAGGACGTGTCGGTCACCTCGCCGGTGGACGCGGCCACGGTGGAAGGCCTGCGCGAGGCCACCCACTCGGTGCTGGCGAGCCTGACGCCGCGCGAGGCCAAGGTGCTGCGCATGCGCTTCGGCATCGACATGAACACCGACCACACCCTGGAAGAGGTGGGCAAGCAGTTCGACGTGACCCGCGAGCGCATCCGCCAGATCGAGGCCAAGGCGCTGCGCAAGCTGCGTCACCCCTCGCGCAGCGAGCAGCTGCGGAGCTTCCTGGACGAGAACTCTTAAACCACCGGATGTGTTCAGAGACGAAAAGGCCGCGCATCGCGCGGCCTTTTCATTTGCAGCAGCACGTCACTTCGCGGCGGGCTTGAAGACCACGCTGAAGCCGAGGTCCACCTGGTTGCCTACCCACTTGGGGTCGGCCCACTGACCGGTGCCCACCTTGTAGTCCAGGCGCTGGATGCTGATGTGCGCCGTGAGCTTGGCGGTCTTGCCGTCCGCCGCCGGCATCCAGGTGAAGGGCACGGTCACCTCACGGGTCACGTCGCGGATGGTGAGCTTGCCGGTGACGCTGTACTGCCCGGCACCGGTCTCTTTCATGGACTCGCTCACGAAGCTCGCCTGGGGCCAATGGGTCACGTCGAAGAAGTCCGAGTCCTTGAGGGCGTCGTCGAGCTCGGGCACCTCGGTGTCGGCGGAGGCGGTCTGTACGTCCACCCGGATGCTCCCCTGGGACGCGTCCTGGGGGTCGAGGCACACCACAGCGCCGTAGGACTTGAAGCTGCCTTGCAGCGGCGCGCCCGCCTGGTCGACGCTGAAGGTGATGGCGCTCTGCTCCGGTACCGGCGCCCAGCAAGCGGGAGCCGCCTCGGCGGAGCCCAGGACGAGAACCGCAGGCAAGAGCCACAGCGGGCGGCGGACATGTCTCATGGTCGTTCCTCGGTGCGGGGCAGACGGACTGGCAGCATGCGCATGAGCACCGTGTCCTTGAGCTTGAAATGGTGCCACAGGGCGGCGAGCGCATGCAGGCTCGCCACTATCAACAACGTCCAGGCGAGGGCCGCGTGCACGCTCTTGGCGAGCTTGGCCAGGTGCAGGTCCGGGCCCACCAGGTTGGGAAAGGCGAAAAGACCGAACCAGGTGACGGTGAGGTGTGAGGCCGACGAGGTGATCCAACCCACGATGGGGATGACGAGGATGAGGCCGTAGAGCAAGGCGTGACTCACGTGGGCGGCCAGCCGCTGCAGGAGCGGCATGCCCGCCGGCAGGGGCGGCGCCGGAGTATAGGCGCGCCAGGCGAGGCGCAGCAGCACGAGGCCGAGGATGGTCATACCGATGGATTTGTGCCGGACCAGCAGCATGAAACGCTCAATGCCGACGGGCAGGCCCTGGGCGCTGAAGCCGAGCACTAACTGGGTGATCACGAGCGCCACGATGACCCAGTGCAGCAGCTGGGCTACGGCGCCGTAGCGTTCAGGGGTGTTGCGCCAGGGAATAAACGGCGTCTTGGAAGAGTTCGTCATGGAATCAGGCTACCACGGCGGGGACATCTTCCTGACCGCCGCCACGCAGGTATCATTCCCACCATGAGCATCGCGGCACGACATATGGACAGCAAAGCCCGAGGTCTCCTCCTGCACTTTCGCGCCATCCTGCTCGGTCTCGCGGCCTTGCTGCTCGCGTCTTGTCAGACGGCACCGGTCACGGGCGTCACCGCCGCGGCCACGGGCCCCCTGCCGCCCCTGCCGGTGCAGGGCACGGTGCATTACGCACTCGATGCGGCGCGCTCGGACGTGCGCTTCCTGGTCTACCGTGCCGGCGCCCTCGCTGCGCTCATCGGTCACAACCATGTGATCGAAGCCAAGCAACTGAGTGGCGATGTCTATCTCGCCCCGGATATTCGGGCTTCAGGCTTCAGTCTGACGCTGCCAGTAGCTGGCTTTACGGTGGACGATCCGGCGGCGCGCGCGGTGGAAGGTCCGGACTTCGCTCCGCAACCCTCCGCTTCCGCCATCGAGGGTACGCGCAGCAACATGCTGGGACCCGAAGTCCTGGATGTGGAGCATTTCCCCGAGATCAGCATCCGCTCCGTAAAGCTCCTGGGACCCGACTGGGGTCTGGATGCCACGGTGCGCATCACCCTGCATGGCGTGTCGCGCGATGTGACGGTTCCCATCGCTCTCCAGCATGATGGCGACAACCTAAGTGTGACTGGTGCCTTCGACATCAAACAGAGCGATTTCGGTATCACACCACTGAGCAAGGGCGGAGGCGCATTGCAGGTGGCCGACGGCGTGCGGATACGCTTCCACCTCGCGGCCACAAAAACGCCATAAGCGCCTTACCTGCCTGCAATCCTCAAGTTCACATAAGCAGGAATAAGCCTTCCTCACCCCCGGTCTTGCCTGATGTAGGGGGGCGAGCCGGGGGATTACGCGAAGCACAGCTTCGCACCCGGCAAGCGCCAGGCAGGGCTCAAAGCACCGCTTTGAGCGAGAGCGCAGGATGCGCGACCTGGGCCGCAAGCGGAGCCGGATGCGTAGCGAAGCGGCCGAGCTGGACACGGCACCATGGACGGTTGAGTGAACGGCGTGCCCCCGGAAACAATCCAATGAGGTAGTCACATGTTGCGTACCAGCCTGCCCAGATTCGCCGTCTCCCTGCTAGGTTTCCTGGCCCTAGCCGCCTGCGGCGGTGGTGGCGGTTATGGCGGCGGCGGTGGCAGCAGCGGTGGCGGTGGCAGCACCATCATTACCCAGATCACCATCAGCCCGGGCACATCAAGCGTCGCCAAGGGCAAGACCCAGCAGTACAAGGCCGTGACCATGGACATGAACGGCAACACCGTGGGCGCCGGCAACCTGCTCAACTGGAACTCCTCCAACACCAGCGTCGCCACCGTCAACGGCAGCGGTCTCGCCACCGCCAAGGGCATCGGCACCACCACCATCACCGCCTCCATCAGCTACAACAGCAGCGGCGGTATCTATGGCGGCGGTGGCAACCCCATCACCTACACCAGCAACATGGCGACGCTCACCGTCACCGCCTCCGACGCGGTGATGGGCACCGCGGCCGTAGGTTCGCCCTTCGTGAACGCGCTGGTCACCCTCAAGGACGCCCATGGCCAGACCGAGACCGGCATGACCGACAGCGAGGGGCGCTTCCTGCTCTCGACGGCGGGATTGAAGTCCCCCTTCCTGATCAAGGCCGAGGACAACATGGGTCATGTGCTGTTCAGCACCCGCAGCGATGAGGGCATCGCCAACGTCACCCCGGTCACCGACTCCATGGTACGGGCCTGGTACGCCGCCCACGGCACGACGGCGGAGGCGGCCTTCACCGCTCCGGCCAGCCACCCGGCCCCGGACGCGGCCAGCCTGGATAAACTCAACGCGCTCTATACCCAGGCGCTCGCCGCCGCGCTCGCAAGCCAGGGCCTCGACGCCAAGGACTTCAGCTTCATCACGACGAGCTTCAACGCCGACAACACCGGGCCCGACCGGGTACTCGACAACCTCCAGGTGCACGGCGGCGTCAGCATGGAAGATATGCTGGGTGACCAGCTAATCGAGATCCATTCCGACGACGGCATGCCGGTGCTCACGACTTCCCAGGTGATGGGCATGGGCATGCACGGCGGGATGGATTCCAACCCCTCGCCATAGATTTTGGGCGAACCGCCTGGGCCCGCCATCGGACGGCGGCTCAGGCGGTGTTTTAAATCCCCGCTTATAGCCGATGACCAGATTCCATCAGCCCTCTAAACGACATTCCGGATGATGGGTCTCGGCATGACAATTCGCACACAGCAGCCTGCACTTCGCTATCTCCTCGCGTAATGCTTCATCGCTGCGATTCGACATCGCACGTAAATCCAACTCGAAGGATTTCTGTTCCGGTTCCAGGTGATGCCAAGTGAGGGCCGCGTAGTTCTTTCGGTATCCGCACCTTTCGCAACGCCCCCCTCTCTCGGCGATCAGTTCGAGCTTCCGCCGCTGTCCCCTGGCTTGTTGGCTAACATAGTTTTGGTGACGGGTATTGGTGCTGCGGTTCTTGCAGACCCGCCCGCAGAAGCTGCGCTGTCTACCCTTCAGCAGACGCCCACATGTGACGCAGTGTTTCTGGGCACCTGATTTCTTTCTCATATGAAATCTATCATAATCCAATATGGGACGGCGGCGAATCATCTTCATCGCTTATAATCAGATTTCCAGGGCCTATAGCTCAATGGTTAGAGCAGGGGACTCATCGAGAAGGTGACGCCGCGCCGGAAGGTGCGGATGAAAACGGGATGAATTCAGGGAACCCTTTACGGCACAAGCCGCTGGCAACCCTGAGCCAAGCCGACGGGGCACCGCCGGAAGGTGCAGAGACTACCTGAGGGCTCAAAGCGCCCTTAATGACAGGCTAGAGCGTCCCGCACCCCACCAGCGAAGGCTGCGGGTGAAGAGATAGTCCACCCCTGTCGGAAACGACAGGAACATGTGAATCCCTTGGTTCCAGGTTCGAGTCCTGGTGGGCCCACCACTATCTTGTTGTTTTGACCTTCGCGCCATGAACCCCGACATCTCGAGACTCAAGCCCTACCCCTTCGAACGGCTGCGGACGCTGCTGGAGGGCGCGACTCCGCCCAGAGCCCTCGCGCCGATCGCCTTGTCCATCGGCGAGCCCAAGCATGCGCCGCCGCAGTTCGTGCTCGACGCGCTATCCGCGACGCTCCCGGCTCTCGGCAGCTATCCCACGTCCCAGGGGCTGCCTAAGTTGCGCAGCACCATCGCCGGCTGGCTGACCCGGCGTTACTCCCTCGGGGCCGGGCGCATCGATCCGGAGCGTCAGGTGTTGCCGGTGAACGGCACGCGCGAAGGACTGTTCGCCCTGGCGCAGGCGGTATTGGACAGGAGCCGCGGGAATCCCGTGGTGCTCATGCCCAATCCCTTCTACCAGATCTACGAGGGGGCCGCGCTGCTCGCCGGGGCCGAGACCGGGCTGCTGAACACCGATGAGCGGAGCGGCTACCGGCCGGACTTGGACTCGGTGCCCGAATCGGTCTGGAAGCGCTGCCAGCTGCTCTACCTCTGTTCCCCCGGCAATCCCACCGGCGCGGTGCTGGATCTCGATTACTTCAAGCGGGTGCTGGAACTCGCGGACCGCCATGGTTTCGTGGTGGCCTCGGACGAATGCTACGCGGAGATCTACGCCGACGACGAGCGGCCGCCGCTGGGGCTGCTGGAGGCTTGCGAGAAGCTGGGCCGCCACGGCTTCGAGCGCTGCGTGGTGTTCCACAGCCTGTCGAAGCGCTCCAGCCTGCCCGGCCTGCGCTCCGGGTTCGTGGCCGGCGACGCCGCGATCCTGGAGAAGTTCCTGCGCTACCGCACCTACCACGGCTGCAGCCTCCCCCTCCCGGTGCAGCAGGCGAGCCTGCGCGCCTGGTCGGACGAACGCCACGTGGTGGAGAACCGGGCCCTGTACCGGCAGAAGTTCGCCGATGCCATGGAGATCCTGTCGCCGGTACTGGACGTGAAAGCACCGGCCGGTTCGTTCTATCTCTGGCCGCGCACACCGGTGGACGACGAGCGCTTCGTCCGGGGCCTGTTCGAGCAAGAGAACGTCATCGTGCTGCCGGGTTCCTATCTCTCCCGTGCGACGCCGGCTGGCGATCCGGGCCGGGACCGGGTGCGCATCTCCCTGGTCGCCCCGGTGGCCGAGTGCAAGGAAGCCATGCTGCGCATACGCCGCCATGTGGAGAGCCTATGAAGGCCCAGGCATATTCCGAAATGTTATTTGACCTCGACGCCGGGCCCGCGTACGGTGAGCCCA
>DASSIS010000152.1:0-5491 GCA_035691665.1 Gammaproteobacteria bacterium
CTATCCCATCTATCCCGACGTGTTGTCCATCGCCGCCGGCCCTTATCAGGAGCTCGATTCCAGCTACACGGACGCAGCGGACCAGGCGGTGCCGATCCGTTACTACGTGTTCAAGCAGGATGCGGCCCTGGCTCAGAAAGAGTTCGTCTTCGTGCCGGACGTGCTCAAGGTCTACGAGCGCTTCTTCGGAGCCTATCCCTTCGCCAAGGAGAAGTACGGTATCGCAGAAGTGCCGTTCCCAAGTTTCCGCGAGCATCAGACCATCCCGAGTCTGGGCAGCGGGCTCATGACCGGTGCCTCGCCGGTATGGGACCTCGGCACGGTGCAGAACGTCATCGCCCACGACATGGCCCACCAGTGGTTCGGCAACAGCCTGACCCCCGCGAGCTGGTCCGAGGTGTGGCTCAACGAGGGCTTCGCGACCTACGCCGTGGCGCTCTGGCACGAGCAGAGCGGTGGCACGGCGGCATACCGCGACTTCATGCATTTCCTGGACAGCCACGATTTCAGCGGCAGCGTCCACATCAAGGATGCCGGGGATGTGGACGACGAGTTCACCTCCACCACCTTCAACAAGGGTGCCTGGGTGCTGCACATGCTGCGCCATGTGATGGGCGACCCGGCGTTCTTCGCGGCCCTGCATGCTTATGCCACGGGCAACGCTTACGGCCAGGTGGACACGGCCCGCTGGATGGCCGCCTGCGAGCGGCAATACGGCAAGCCCCTCGACTGGTTCTTCGAGGAGTGGGTGTACGGCGTGGGCCAGCCTGCTTTCAAGAGCAATTGGAGCCAGGCGGGCGGCAAGCTCGACCTCAAGATCAGCCAGACCCAGTCCGGCCAGGTGTTCACACTGCCCCTCGACGTGGAAGTGGAAACGGACACCGGGCGGACGCGCCAGACCGTCTGGCTGCGCAACAAGGAAGAGAGCGTGGTGTTGCCGGTCCAGGGCACGGTGAAAGCCGTGGTCCTGGACCCGGACGGCTGGGTGCTCAAGGACTGAGGAGGGACGCCATGCGTAAGCTCCTGCCCTGCCTGTTGCTGCTCGCTCTCACGAGCGCTGCGCCCGCGTGCTTCGCGGATACGCCCAAGCCGGCACAACTCGGCCAGTCCTGCCTGCGTCTCGACGGCCCCTGGAAGTTCCACACCGGCGACGATCCCCGTTGGTCCGAGCCCGGCTTCGACGACAGCGCCTGGGAGAACATGGATCTCTCCGCGCCGCCCGATGCCAACGACGGCGACGTGGGTATCACGCCCTATACCGCCGGTTGGACCGCGAAGGGGCATCCCGGTTACCAGGGTTATGCTTGGTACCGCCTCCACACCGCGGTGCTGCCGGTCGCGGGCGAGTCCCTGGCGCTCTTGGGCCCCTGGGCGGTGGACAGTGCCTACCAGGTCTACGTGGACGGGATATTGTTGGGCGGCGTGGGCGATTTCTCCGGCGCGACGCCCACCGCCTATGGCTACCACTATCCGCGCTATTTCGGACTCCCGCCGGCGGCTGCGAAGGGCGGAGGCATGGAGATCGCGATCCGCGTCTGGATGGGGCCCTGGGGCGTGGCGAGTCCCGGCGCCGGCGGCATCCATGTGGCTCCCGCCCTCGGCGCTGAGGCGAGCATCGCCGCCCAATACCGCCTGCAGTGGCTCAAGATCTTCGAAGGTTATGCGGTGGACGTGGTGCCGGCCCTGATGTTCTTCCTGGCGGCGCTCATGGTCCTGTGCCTATGGCCCCTGGATCGTGGTGACCGCCGCTATCCCTGGCTCGCCGCGGCGCTGCTCTTGAGCGGCCTACAGCGGGGCAACCAGGCCTTCTTCTTCTGGTGGCAGATCGAGACCGTGCAGGGCTTCGTGATCGTCATCCTCGCGCTCGTGAGCTCCTCTGCCCTGGGCGCCTGGACCATGGCCTGGCGCCGCTGGTTCAAGCTGGAGCGGCCCACCTGGCTGCCGAAGGGGGTGGCGGCCTTGACGCTGGTCTACGCCATCGCCCAGTTGCTGGCCCGCCCCTGGCTGTTCCACGCCGCGTTTCCCCATGCCGCGTCCTTGGGGATCCGCTACCTCATCACCTACACGCATCTCGCCTTCCTGCTCGTCTATCTCGTGACGCTCTTCCAGGGCGTACGCAGGCAGGGGCGGGAGGGCTGGTATGCGCTGCCGGCGGTGCTCGCCGTCGGCGTCGTGCTCTTCGTCACCGAGCTCGTGGCCCTGCACGTGCCCGGCATCTGGTTCCCCTTCGGTGTCGGCCTCTCCATCACCGAATGCGCGTCCGTGATCTTCGTGCTGCTGCTGTGCGCCTTGCTGCTGCGCGGCCTCTGGTCCTATCCCCGCCCCACTCCCATGGAGACTCGAGCATGAAATCTCTGGTGATCCCGTTCTCTGTCCTGGCTCTCTGTGCCTTCGGTCCGGCTTACGCGGCGGGTCCGGATTGCGCCGCGCTGCAGGCACCGGACCAGAAGCAGGACGAGGACAGCGTGAAGCGGGCCGAGCGCGCCTGGCTCGTGGCCGAGTTCCGCGGCGACGTGGACACGGTGGCCTGCATGCTGGAGCCGGATTACACCGAGATCCGCTTCAACGGCAGCCTCGGGCACAAGGATGACATCCTGAAGGGTGCGGCCAAGGCCAAGGGCAGCACCAAGCCCATCCCCACCGTCACCTGGACCGGCATCGTGGTGAAGGGGGACTCGGCCACAGCCTACAGCGTGCAGGACAAGCAGGATACGGATGGCAAGCCCGTAAAGCTCTTCTTCACCGACACCTTCATCTACCATGACGGCGCCTGGCATCCCTACTTCTCGGTGAATGCCAGCGCCGTCGCGGAGCTCAAGATCAAGGGCTAGGTATCTTCACCCGTGGTGAATCAGAAGTCCACTTCCGTCTGCGAGTTCGCGGCCACCGTGGCCTGCTGGGGCGTAGAGAAGCTCAGGGCGTCCACCGTCGCGGGGTTGTCGCCGGCCGCGCATACGATCGCCACGGTGTAGTTCCCCGGCGGCAGGTATTCGGATTCGTAGAGGTATTGGCCGCTGATGCTGTCCAGGTGCACGGTGGCGGTGTTCACCGGCTGCACCTTGGAGCTGGGGTTGAGGTCCACCGGAGTCACGTTGCCGGCGTAGACGTAGGCGGCCGGCAGGCAGGCGGGGTCGGTGATGGCCACGCCGCCGAGCGTGAGACTGCCGCTCACGGTGCCTTCGATCTCGCCGATGTCGTTGCCGTCCAGGAAGCGCACCGAGGGCTGGAAGTCGTAGGCGGTGCCGGACAGGCTGATGGACTTGCGCAGGTCGTAGTCCGCCACGAAGACCGCCTGCTCCTGGTCGGTGATGGTGAAGCCGCTCGTGAGCTTGATGCCGACGACGTTGGCGGTAGAGGTGGCGGTGGTGCCGAGGAACACCAGCGGATGCTGGCTGCCGTCCGAGAGGGTGATGAAGGAGCGGCTGGTATCCACCAGCATGGTCACGGAGCTGTAGCTGCCGACCGCGATGTCCAGGTTGTCCAGCAGCACCGCGAAGTTGTCGCCCTGTTGCTGCAGCAGATCGACCACCTGCGGCGCACCGAAGTCGTATTCCAGGGTGTTGCCGGCGCTCGGCTGGATCTGCACGCCGGTGAAGGCCAGGGTGACGTGTTCGGCGCCGTCCACGGGGGCGTCCGCCACCGCGAGGGTGAAGGTGGTGGGGTTGGTGTAGGAGCCGTAACAGCCGCCTAGGCCCAGGATTCCCGCCGCCGCGATGAGAGCCAGGTGCTTCTTCATCGGAGATCCTCCATGCCATCAGTATAGCCAGTTGCAAGGGCTGCGCTGTTACGGCATGTAAACGCCGGATCCGGATCCCCGTGTACCGCTGGAGATGTACGTCCTGTCATCCCCGGGCGGCGAGGGGCTTGGGCCCCGCCACCCGGCCGGCGGATCAGGGGAAGCTGACCGTAGCTGTGTTGTCGGAAGCCACCGTCACGTTCTTGGGCGGGGAGAACGTGAGTGTGTCCACGGTGGCCGGATTGTCGCCAGAGGCACAGACCAGGGCCACGGTATAGGCTCCGGGTGCCAGGAAGCCGGCGCTGAACCTGAAATCACCCGATTCGTCGTCCAGCTTCACGCCGGCCGTGGCGACGGGCTGTGAGGCGGACGTCGGGTTGATGTCCACGGGTGTGGCGTTGGCGCCGGAGAAGATGTACGCCGCCGGCATGCAGCCCGGGTCCGTGATCGCGGTGCTGCCGATCATGAAGCTGTTGGCCACCGTGCCGCTGATCCGGCCCACGTCCACGTTGTTCATGAGTCTCAGCACCGGCTTCAGGAAGTACTGGCCGTTGGCCAGGATGACGGAGCGCCTCAGGTCGAAGTCGATGGTGAAGTCCACCACGCCGCCGTCCGCCACCGTGAAGCCGTGTACCAGCTTAAGGCCGCTCTCATCGCCGCTGGGGATGACGAGCGGATGCACGCTGCCGTCCGAGAGGGTGATGGTGTTGCCGGTGGAGGCCACCATCAGGCGTATCCAGGCGTAGTTGCCGGCCGGCAGCTTTACCCCGTTCAGGAGCGAGGCGCTGTTGCCCCCCTGCTGTTGCATGAGGTCGATGGTCTGGGGTGTGGTGAAGTTGAAGCTGAGTACACCCTGGTCGTCTGCATCGTTGTCGCCCGTGGACGTGGCGGAAGCGGGCGCGCTGGTGGTGCCGCCGGAGGGGGCTCCGGAGTTGCCGTCGTCATCGCAGCCATTGTCATCGCCGCCGTTGTCGTTGCCACCGCCGTCATCCATGTTCCCGGGGTCAGCACGATGGACCGGCATGCCTTGGGCGGGGGGCGCCATGCCGTTGGTGACCGAAGGCGGGGTGCATTCGTGCCCCCCGTCGTCACCCTGTTGATCCTCGCCCTGGCCGCGAGGCTGGATCTCGACACCGGTGAAGGTGATCATCACGCTGGCGGCGCCATCCACCGGCGTGTCGCTCACTGCCAGGTTCATGGTCCCGGAGGGGCCCGAGGAGGAATTGCTCGAGCCGTTGCAACCCGCAAACACCGCGGCGGTGAGCGCGAGCGACAGGAGCAGATATATATTGATGCGCTGGGTACGCATGGTCCGTACCTCCCGAGGTGACAATCCGTCCGCATGATTGACCCGGATGCGGGGCAGGGGTGTGACCGCCGTCACGATAAGACGAACGTCAACTGCGCATATGTAGCCGCGTTGCCGTGGGCAAATCGCGGCATGTGCGGGGCTGTTGGACATAATTTTTGTGAACGCCTAAGGTAAGCGGCACTCTTGCGACGCAACGGAGCCCGTGACGCGATGATCAAGCTCTGTCTTGCCGGTGCCGCCGGCCATGTGGGCCGCGAGTTGACGCGCGCCATCTCAGGCTCCCAAGACCTGGTACTGGTCTCGGCCGTGGGCCGCAGCCATGCAGGTAAATCCCTGAAGGATATCGGTGGTGGGCCGGGCGCCGACATCCGCATCCATGGGAGCGTGGCCGAGGCCCTGCAGGCGGGTCCCGCGGAGGTGTTCATCGACTACACACGGCCCGA
>DASSIS010000153.1:0-12110 GCA_035691665.1 Gammaproteobacteria bacterium
CCTCCAGCGACGGGGTGCATTGGAGCGAGCAACATATCTCTGGCCCCTTCGACCTCGATCTCGCGCCCGACGCAGAGGGGCTGTTCCTGGGTGATTACGAAGCGCTCGGCGTGATCGGCCAGGCCTTCGTGCCCTTCTACGTGCAGACCAACGATGCCGGCACCGCGAACCGCAACGATGCCTACGTGCTGCCACCCCAGGCGAAGCCCCTCACCCTGACCCGGCAGGTCTCGCGGGTGGCGATGCCCATGGGTGCGGTACAGGTGGATCCGGCCTTCCGCGGCCGCATCCACGGCAACCTGATGCGCTTGTTGCGCGGTGAGAACCCCGGTTGGGACGATCTGCAGGCGCGCCGCAAGGGCGCGAACCCGCCTTGAATCAGCCCAAGGCCACGCCGAAGAGATGGCCCACGAAGTAGGTGACGCCGGCGGCGACCGCTGCCACCCCCACCATGCGCAGGCCGCTCAACCAGGTGGAATGCCCGGTGAACAGGCTCACCACGTTGCCGGTCAGGAACAACACGGCCGCCGTGACGCTCACAGAAACCGCGACGCCGTGATCCGCGTGCCAGGCGAAGGGCAAGAGCGGCACCGCGGCTCCCAGGGCGAAGGACAGGAACGAGGCACCAGCCGCGCCCCAGGGTGAGCCGAGCTCGCGGGGGTTAAGGCCGAGTTCCTCCCGCGCCAGCGTATCCAGCGCCCGCTTCGGGTCGCTGATGAGCGTATCGGCGAGGCGCTTCGCATCCGCCGCCGGGATGCCACGGGCCTCGTAGATCAGCGCCAGCTCCTCCGCCTCCTCTTCCGGGTAGGCGTTGAGTTCCTGCTGCTCCAGGCCGATCTGATGCTCGAACATCTCCCGCTGCGACTGCATGGAGATGTATTCCCCCGCTCCCATGGAGGCGGCGCCGGCGAGCATGCCGGCCGCGCCCGTGAGCAGGATCACGTGGCTGTCCAGGGAGGCGCCGGCCACGCCCATGATCAGGCTCACGTTGGACACGAGACCGTCGTTGATGCCGAACACCGCGGCGCGGAAGCTGCCGCTGCTGCCTATACGCCGGTGCCGGAACTCCCGCTGCCCCGGCGCCGGGGTGTCGTGGCCCGTCGGCGCCCCGTGGGTATAGACCGAGAGGCCGCGCACCTTCATGGCGGCGAGCACCGGCAGCATGTGCCGGGGGCCGAGCCGGCGCAGTAGGCCCGCCACGAGCCGTGCCCGCGTCGAAGGGGTGAAGTCCTTGGGCAGGGATACACCGCGATCGGCGGCGAACTGCTCCCACTGCAGGGACTGCGCCTCGGCCGCTTCCGCCAGCCGCATGAAGAGTCTCTTGAGCTCGTCGGCGGGCTCGCAGTCGGCCAATACCCTGTACAGGTAGGACGACTGCTTCTCCTCGCGCCAGCTCTCCAGTTCGTTCTCGGTGCTCATCGCTGCTTCCCCTGGTTGCTGACCCCGTGGGGCACGTGTCCCGTCGCCACGTAACCCGCCGCCGTCTCCACGTGGCCTTTCTGGTCGTCGAAGAAGATGTCGGCGCCGAAGGTCTTGAGGAACTGCCCCTTGGGCAGGCCGCCCAGGAACAGGGCCTCGTCGATGCGGATGTTCCAGGCCCTGAGCGTGCGGATCACCCGCTCATGGGCTGGGGCGGAGCGCGCCGTCACGAGGGCGGTGCGGATCGGCGCCCGCTCCGGCGGATAGTCAGCCTGGATGCGGTGCAGGGCGGCGAGGAAGTTCTTGAAGGGCCCGCCGCTCAATGGGGTGCGCGCCTGGGCGCGCTCGCTGGCGGCGAAGGCGGCCAGTCCCCGTTCCTGGTAGACCCGCTCCGCTTCGTCGGAGAACAGCACCGCGTCGCCGTCGAAGGCGATGCGCAGCTCGCCCGCGTCGTTCCGCGTGACCTGGGAGGGCACGATGGCGGCGGCCGCGTGGCCCGCGTCCAGGGCCTGCACCACGTCCGCGGGTTCCGCGGACAGGAACAGGTCGGCGCTGAAGGGCTCCACGTAACGCCAAGGGGAAGCGCCGTTGGTGAAGGCGGCGCGGCTGATGTCGAGTCCATGGTGCTGGATGGAGTTGAAGATGCGCAGCCCCGTGTCGGCGCTGTTGTGGGAGAGCAGGATCACCTCCACCCGTTTCGGCCCGCCGCTTGGGTTGAGCCGGAGGAGCTTCTGCACCATGCCGAAGGCCACGCCCCGCTCCAGGACCCTGTCCTCATGCTCGATCTGGTAGCGGGCATAGGCTTCGAGCCCCCGCTCGACGAAGACCCGATGGCTCTCCTCCAGGTCGAAGAGGGCGCGGGAGGAGATGGCGACGATCAGGCAGTTCTCGAGGCTCTCAGCCATCGACGGGTTCCCATTCCAGGAAGCGCTGCAAGAGGGGGAAGTACAGCGCCACTTTAACACGCGCCGCTCCCAGCCCCCGCATCAAGAATGCGTATCGTTCCAGTTGCGGCGCGTAGCGCAGCCGTTCCCGTTCCAAGAACGCATCCAGGTCGGTGCCGGAATGGCGGCTCGTCTTGTAGTCCACGACCCAGCGCACACCATCCTTGTCCACGAACGTCCGGTCGATGATGCCGGTCTCGAGACGCCCTTCGCGCATGGCGCTCAGGGCATACTCGCCGCGCGCCTGCTGATGCTCGTCCGACAGGAGCCAGCGGCCTCTCGGATCGGCGAGCGCGTTGCGCGCCGCTTCCAACACATCGCTCAAGGCATGTTCCAGCTCTTCCTGCCGCACCCCCGCCTGTGCCAAGAGTTGGCGGAGATGAGGCTCTGTGCGTTCGAGCCGCGCTACATCCCAATGCGCCGCACCCTCGGCTGCGATCTGTTGTAGCAGCCGGTGCACCACTGCACCTATGTGGCGCAGGGTCTCGCCCACCCATTCGAACTCCGGCACCGGCTCCTCCCGGGCCAGCACCGCGCTCGCTGCCCACATCACTGCTGGGCCCGGTACCGGAGGTTGCCAGTCAGCGACGAGCCGTGTGAAGCGCTTGGCAGGCGCCGAACCGGCGATAGTGGAGGCATCCAGAGTCCGATGCCGCTCCAGGGCCTCACGGAATTCCGCTTCCACCACAGGCCAGAGCAGTGCCAGGAGCGAGGCGGATGTGGGTGCCATGAGCGTCGTCTCGCCGTCCTTCCTGCTCAGGTGCGCGTTGCCGATGAGATGCAGGCTCTCGCGGGCCCGCGTCACCGCCACATAGAGCAGCCGCGTCGATTCCAGCCGTTCCTGCTGGCGGCGCAGGCTCGCCACCCATTCATACACCGGATCCTTGTCGCTGCCGGTGGCGTTCAAGGGAGCAAGCAGCAAGTCCGTCTCACCGCTGGTGCGCGGGCGTTCCAACCAGAGCAGGAGTTCCGTGTCGCGTCCGCGGGTGCTCGCATCCAAACCGGGCACGATCACCACGTCGAACTCCAGACCCTTGGCCTTGTGCACCGTCATGAGCTGCAGGCTGTCGTCCGCCTCCGGATCCGGTCGCGCGAACAGCCGCTGCAGGCGTTGCTCCAGCTGCGCGACGCTTGTGAGTATGCCGCCGTCATCCAGTTCTTCCAGCAGTTCGAGATAGGCCTCCGCATCCGCCAGGGCTTCGCTGCTGGGGAGGGCCGCGGGCCCGCCCAACTTCAGCCAGGTGCTCTCCACCTGGTGCCGCAGGCTGCCACGGCCGCGGGCGTCGTAGGCTTCCAGCAGCACCTCACGGCTGCGTAGCAGGCGCGGATCCCCATGAACGGCCTCGGCCCGCAGCCGCTCCGGGAGCAGCGCCTCTGCGGGTCCGGCGAGCGCATGTAAGCTCTCGAGGCTCAAGCCACACCAGGGAGCGCGCAACACCGCGAGCCAGGCGCTGCGATCCGCGCCGTGGTTCAGGGCGCGGGTGAGGGCCAAGAGATCCAGCACCACCGGCTGTTCCGCCAGGGTTTCGACTTCCACCGCCTGGAAATGCAGCCCACGCCTGCGTAGCAGCCGCACGCTCTCGGCCAGGTGCCGCTTGGCCCGGGCCAGCACCGCGATGCGCAGCTTGGGATCTCGCTGTCTCGCCTCGGTGATGAGGCGGCAGACCGTCTCCGCTTCCAGCCCGTGGCTCCCATCCAGGAGCGGATGCACCGTCACTGCCGGCCCCGCGGCGGCGCGCTGTGCCGCGGATTCCGAATAGGGTACGGCGCCGCTGTCCACGTCCGCCTGGGTCGGGAAGATGCGCGGCAAGGCCCGGTTGTACCAGTCCACGAGAGCCGCTTGGGAACGGAAGTTCGCGTGCAGGGTGAGGGGCTTCAGTGGCAAGCCACCCAGACCCTGCCCCCAGGCCTTGAGGAACAGGCCCACTTCCGCTTCCCGGAACCTATATATGGACTGGGCCGGGTCCCCTACCAGGAACAGCGTCCGTCCATCTCCCGCCTGCCAGCCGAGGGTAAGCTTCTCCAGCAGGCTGAACTGGTTCACGGAAGTGTCCTGGAACTCGTCCACCAGCAGGTGGCGGATCCGGTAGTCCAGGGCGAGAGCCAGGTCCGTGGGGGCTTCCGGCTCGCCCAGGGCCGTGAGGGCGCTCAGGGCCACTTCCGTGAAGTCCACTTCGCCCCGCTCGGCGAACACCAGCTTGAGCTGCGCGACCGCCAGCGGCAGCAGCCGCAACAACGCCAGCAGCACCTGCCATTGGGCCTCTGCATACTCCGGCTGCGGCAATCGCCTCACTGCGTGGAGCAGTCCGAGCAGCCCATCCTGTTCGGGGAAGCGTTGCAGCAACTCCTTCATGCGGGTCTTGGCGTCCGCTTCTTCCGGCGGGAACCCTGTGTTCTTGTTCACCTCGCGCCGCCAGACCCCCTTGTCGTCCTTGGTGAGCAGCAGTTCCGCGAGGCCACGCCACTGCGGCAACGCCGCCGCTTCGGAAGCCGGCAGGTCCGTGAGACCGGCACAGGCAGTGATAAGCGATGCCGCCGCCTGGCTCCTTAAATTCTTCGCCGCAAGGGCAGCGAGCTCCACCAGTTCCGCCCGATACCGCGGAGGGAATGCCTCCCTCAGCCGGGTGAGATGCGCCACCACCTCCCGGTCCAGTGCCGCCACCAACTCCGCCCGCTCCGGCGACGCACCCGCATGCCGCAGCCACTGGTCGCGACACGGCAGCATGTCCGTGATCAGCCCGTGGATGCGCGGCAGGTTGCCATCCAGATGCCGCGCCAGCTCCGCCATGGCCTGGGACTGGCCGGCATCGCCCTCCTCCAGCAGCCGCAGCGTGCGCCGGGCCGCTTCTTCATAGAGCGTCTGCGGCTCCTCCGCCACCCGCGGCTGGGCGCCGAAGCGCGCCAACAGCGGCATCTGCCGCGTCAGCTCCGCGTTCAGGGAATCGATGGTCTGGATGCGCATGCGCGCCGGATGTTGGCCGAGGCGCCAGCCCCGCTCCGCGTCCCGGGCGGCGGCGCGGCGACCCAAGTCCCAGGTGGCGCGCTTGTGGGCTTCCTCCGGTGCCGGCATCGCGGCCCGCTCCAGCGCGGACACGATGCGCGCACGCATCTCCGCCGCCGCCTTGCGGGTGAAAGTGATGGCGATGATCTCCTCCGGCTCGTCCACCGTCGCCAGCAGCGCCAGGTAGCGCTGGGTCAGGAGCTCGGTCTTGCCGGAGCCCGCCGGCGCCCGCACGATGCAGGACTCCTGCACGTCCAGGGCCGCGCGCCGTGCCGCCGCATCCTCGGCCAGGAGACGCTCAAGCGTCATCGTCAGTCTCCTCGTCGGCGAGGTCCGCATCCAGCTCATGGACGCGACAGAGCATGGCGAGATGGCAGCGCTCGCAGGTCTGCCGGGTCTTGGGCGCCACTTGCGCTTCGCCGCGGGCATAGGCCTCCGCCAGGGCAGCGAGGCTCCGCCGCCAGAACTGCAGCAGCCCGGGCCAGTCCGTCACGCCCGGCGGCTGCTGGCGATAGCTCCCGTACGCCGTCACCCCCTCCGCGATACCGTCCCGATCCGCGAGACCGAGATATCCCAACTTGCCGGGCTTGAGGGTGGCGAAGGCGAGCCCGGCGAGATTCCCGTCTGCCGCAGTGGCGTAGACCGGGAGCTGAGGCTCGTCGGGACGCACCTCGAGCCAGCTCTTGAGCTTCACCTCGCCGGTCTTGTAATCGAAGATCACCCGGCTGCCGTCCGGCAACTCGTCGGTACGATCCACCCGCGTCTCGAGGCTGAGGGGCCCGAGTTTCACGTTGTGCCAGGCTTCCCGCTCCACCACTTTGAACGGCGGGCGCGCCGCATCTTCCTGGAGCCAGGCGCTGAGGGCGGCGCTGAGCCGCGCCTGCTCCAGTTCGCTCAACTGCCGGGTGTAGATGTCCGGGAACTCCTTGCGGCGCTGCTCGAGGGCGCGTGCCACGTGGCGCTGCACCGAGGCATCGCGCCCGGCCACATCCAGGGCGGTCAGGGCGGCATGGTCCTTGAGCTCGCCCCAGAGGGTCTGCAGCACTTCGTGTACCAGCTTCCCTCGTTCCTTCGCATCGGGCCCGAGAGAGGGCTCGCCCAAAGGGGCCGCCGCCAGGCGGTACCAGCCGAAGGCCTGGAAGGCGCAGGCGGCCTGGGAACGTATCAAGCCCGTGCCCCCCTCCGCCCGCTCGCCGGGATGCAGAGCGGGACCCCGCATGTCCGTGTAGCGCTCGGTGGCATGGGCGGACTGCTGCTGCAGTTGCCGGCCATAGGCCTGCATATCCGCCGACACCAGGTCCGCAGGCGCGGCTTCGGGGAGGTGGATCAACAGGGGGCTGGGTCGCAAGGCCTCGTCACCCTGCTGTCGCGCCGTGCTCGCCACGATGTGATCCGCGCTCTGCAGCAAGCGCTCCGTGACCCGCTGCGCGAAGGCGAGCTCGGCAGCCGCGCTGCCATGGGGTAGGCCGTGTTCCCGCTGCAGATGCAGCGGCAGGAAGGCGCTGGGCCGCGGACTCTCGGGCCAAACCGTATCCGTGAGCCCCAGCACCCAGAGATGGTCGAAACGCAGGCCCGCTGTCTCCAAGAGACCCAGCACCTGCACCGGCGCGTCCGCAGCTGCCGGCTGGAAGATACTCTCCTCCGCCTGCCGCCTGAGCTGTGTGAGCGTCGCGCCCAAACTCACCGGCCCCAACACCGCGTCGAGGGGCGTGAGGCTGCCGAGCAGGTCCCGGAAACGGGTCACCGCCTGGTATTCATCGCTGCCCAGGGGCCGCTCCCCGGGCCAACCGCAGTCTGCGAGGCTGCGGCGGAACACCTCTGCCCAGGCTGAAGGAAGTTGGCGTCGCTGTTCCGCGGCGATGCGCACAACCCCCTGTAGCATCGCCGTGAGCCGCGGCAGATGCGCGCTCCCGGCGAAATCCGTGAAGTTCTGCAGGGAGAGCGTCTCGCTCATGCGTTCACGGAGCTTGAGTTCGAGAGATGCCCGCCCGCTCCGCTCGCTCTCCGCTGCCCCCAGGAAAGGCGTGCGCAGCAGCAGGCTCGCGAGTTCGAAGGGCAGTCTGCGGCGCAAGAGTTCCAGCACGCCGAGACCCGCATGCACCACCGGCGTGTCCGCGAGCGCTACCCCCAGCGATAGGTCGTAGGCTGGCGCGACCGTTGCGCCGAGAGCCCGCACCGGACAGAGCGCATCGTCCAAAGCCCGGGATAGCGGCCCACGGCACTCCCTGAGCTCCCGTACCACGATGCCGATGCGTGCCGAGGGATCGGCATCTAACAGTGCCCGGGCCCAGCTTGCAGCAGCCCGTATCTCTGTCTCCGGATCGGCGCAGAGCACCCGGACCGCCTTGGCGTCACGGGATTCCTCCGGGGCAAGCACCTGCACGCGGCTGCCCGCAGCCTTGAAGCTCTCGGTCAACTCACGCTGTTGAGGCGTGAGTTCGTCGAAACCGGCGAACACCGCCTGCTTCGGAGCGGCGAGCCGCCGCTCCCGCAGCTGGGTGGCGAGCCAATCGGTGAGGCGCGCGTCCTCAAGTGCCCCCTGCGCCCGGCTTCGGCTCCTGAATTCCGTAGCCCAGGCGGCGAAGGCTTCCGCATCCTGCTCCCCTGAAGCCGAGATCTGTTCCTGGTCGATGCGATAGGCGCTGCAGAGGTCCCAGGCGCGGAGCGCTTCCCGCGCCGTGGCCGCAGGCTGCAGCAAAGCCTCACCCACGACGGAGCTGCGTATCGCCTGCTCCCACATCGCTTCCGTCGCCGCTCGCGCGAGCCGCTTGGGCGGCGCTTCCCCGCCGGCCAGAGCCGCCGCCACGGCTCCGTCATATAACCGGTCTAAGCAGGCGTGATAGGACATCACCTCCGGCCGTTCCCAGACACCGGCACCGGCGGCTTGGCGCGCTTCGCCGTGGGCGAGCCGCACCGCCCGCGCCAGACGCTCGCCGGGCGTCACCACCCAGGCGCTGGCGTCGAGGGCGGCGAGCACCTCGTCCTGGTTCGCGATGCGCTTGAAACTCATCCGGACCGCCCCCATCGATTATGTAGACAGTGTAACCCGTCCCCTCCCCGCGACCGGACGGCGTACAATCGTGTCATCCGATCCATACGCTTCGAGGCAAGAGACCATGGCTGACCTGAACAAGACGGGCAACCCCATCTTCAAGACCAAGGCGTTCACGCAACCCGGCGTGATCACCGGCGACCGCATGACCGTGAGCGGCGTCATCGGCAAGAGCGTCATCATGCTGGTGCTGCTCACCCTGACCGCCGGCTGGGTCTGGGACCGCTTCCTGACCGCCGGCACGGCCGACGCCGTAGCACCCTACGTGCTGGGCGGCCTCATCGGCGGACTGGTGTTGGCCCTGGCCACCTCCTTCAAGCCCAACTGGTCGCCGGTGACGGCACCGCTCTACGCCATCTGCGAAGGCCTTGCCCTCGGCGGCATCTCGGCCCTGTTCGAGCTGCGCTATCCGGGCATCGTCATCCAGGCGGTGGGCCTGACCCTGGCCACGGCCTTCGGCATGCTGATCCTCTACCGCACCGGCGTCATCAAGGTCACGGACCGGTTCAAGCGCATGCTGTTCGCCGCCACCACCGGCATCCTGATCTTCTACCTCGTCACCTGGGTGGTATCGCTGTTCGGGGTGGACACGAGCGTGCTGTACGGCCACAGCAGCCTGTCCATCGGCATCAGCCTGGTGATCGTGGCCATCGCCGCCTTCAACCTGGTGCTGGACTTCGACATCATCGCCCGCCAGTCGGCCATGGGCGCGCCGCGCTACATGGAGTGGTACGGTGCTTTCGCCCTGATGGTCACCCTGGTGTGGCTGTACCTGGAGATCCTGCGCCTCCTCGGCAACACCCGGCGCTGAACTCAAGGTTCAAGGCACCTGCCAGACGAAGAACCCCGCGCGAGCGGGGTTCTTTTTTTGCGCGGGATGCCTCGCGTCATTTGGGTTCCGGGCCCTTCACCACCTGCACCATGTCCGCCGGGCGCAACCACCGCTTGAACGCGGCCTGCACCTCGGCGGCGGTGATCTTGGCGTAGTGCTGGGCCGCCACGATGTCCGCATCCAGGGGCTCGCCGTCCTGGGAATGCTTCAGCAGGTTGCGGGCCACGTCCTCCATGCTCGCCGCCTTGAGCGGTATGCGCCTGAGCAGGGTCGCTTGGGCACGCGCGAGCTCCACTTGGCTGACGGGCGACTGCTGCATGGCGGCGAGGTCGTTCAGCACCAGGGAGCGCGCCTGGCCGACCTTGTCCGGATCGCAGCCGTAACCCACCTGATAGAAACCGCGGGTGCGCCCCCACTGGAACTGGGAGCTCACCGTGTACACGAGCCCCGATTTCTCCCGCAGGTCCCGGCTCAGCCGCGAGGCGTAGAAACCGCCGCCCAGCACCTCGTTGCCGATCTCCAGGGCGTAGCGCTGCGGATTGAAGAGGTTGGTGCCGAGGCTCTGCACCAGGGTCACCTGGTCCTGTACGCTGGTCTGGTCCGGCACCTGCGCCTGGGATGGCTTGTTCACGGGTATCGCCGGCAGGTCCGTCGCCGGCCGCGGACCCTCGGCGGTCCAGGCCCCGAAGTACTTCTCCATCACCCGCCGCGCCTCCTCCGGCGTCACCTTGCCGATCACCACGATGCTGGTGAGGTCGGGGCGGAAGGCGGCGGCGTAGTAAGCGCGCACCTCGTCCAGGGTGAGTCCCATCACCGACTGGGGTGTGGCTTCACGCAACGAGGGATCGCCGGACGGCACCAGGCCCTTCACAGAGGCCCGTTGGAACAGGTAATCCGGGCTCTCCAGGTTGCCCGCCAGGAAGCGGGCTGCCTGCACCTGCACCACTTTGAAAGCATCCGCCGGGAGCGCGGGATGCAGTTCGTTGTCGGCCAGGAGCTGCACCGCCCGCTCGAAATCCTGGGACGGCGCCTGCACCGAGAAGCTCGTGCCGGCGGATTCCTGGGCCGCGATGTCGTCCAGCGCCTTCTGGAAGGCGATGCGGTCGAGGGAGGTGCTGCCGTATTCGAACAGGCCGTCCAGCACCTGCGAGACACCGTCCTGGCCCTTGGGTTCCTGCATCACGGCGCGGTTGGCGATGCTGCCGTACACGCTCACCGTGTCGCTCACGCCCTCCGGCTGCACGATGAGCTTGATGCCGTTGGGGAGCGTGCTCACCGCCGGGTGCACCGTGGACTCGGGCACGTTGAGCTTGGCCAAGGCCTGCTCCGCCCAATCCGGCAGCGGCACCGGTTTCTCGGGGGCGGAAGCCAGCGACTCGGCGCCGCCGAAACCCTTGCCGGAGATGGGCTTGCCGGAGGACTGGGGCGTGAGCACCGCCGCGATCATGTGCTGCTCATCCAGGTAGCGGCGCGCCACCGCATCCACCTCCGCGGCGGTCACGGCCCGGAACGCCTGGATCATGTCGTCGGGCGAGTCGAGGCCCTGGAACGCGAGCGCTTCGGACCAGGTGCTGGCCAGGCCCGGCACCGAATTCTTCTGGAACTCCAGCTGCGCGATCTCCTGGCGCTTGGAGGCTTCCACCAGCTCGGCGGAGACGCCGTTCTTGAGCACCCCCGCGAGCACGTCGCGCATCTCCTGCGTCAGCTCAGCCGAATCCCCGCCCTTGGGGAAGACGCCGACCGCGAAACCCAAGCCCGCCTCGGGCAGGCCGCTGGCCTCGAAATCGGCGTACAACGCCTTGCCCGCCGGCACCAGTGCGTAGAGCTCGCCGCGGCGGCTCGCCAGCACGTCCGCGAGCACCTGGCTCGCGGCGTAGTCCTTGTCCCTGAGGCCCGGCAGGCGATAGGAGAGCAGCACCAGTCCGTAAGGCAGGTCCGTGGGCAGCGCCAGGGCGCCCGCTTTCACCGGCTGGAGCTGCACCTGCGGACGCGCCGGCAGGGTCTTCCTGGGGATGCTGCCGTAGAGCGTGCGCACCTTGGCCAGGGTCGCCGCCGGATCCACGTCACCCACGATCACCAGGATCGCGTTGTTGGGGGCGTACCATTTCCCATAGAAATCCCCGAGCATCCCGGCAGTGGTCTGGTCGAAGGACGGGCGGGTGCCGAGGGCGTCGTGGGCGTAGGGCGTGCCCGCGAACAGCGTGCCCAAGAGCTGGGAGTAGAAGATGTACTGGGGGTTCGACAGGTCCCGGGACACCTCCTGCTCGATGGCGCCCCGCTCCTTGTCCCACTCCGCCGGGCTCGCATCCAGGCCCTGCATGCGCAGGGCGCCGATGTGCAGGGCCACGTCCAGGTCCTCGGCGGGCACCGTGAAGAAGTATTGGGTGACCGACTGGGTCGTATCGGCGTTGAAGTCCCCGCCCATGGCCGCCGCGATCTCCGCCAGCTGGTCCTTGGAGAGCCCCGGACTGCCGCGGAACATCATGTGCTCCAGGGCGTGGGCGGTGCCCGGGAAGCCCTCGGGTGCCTCGTCGGAGCCCACGAGGTAGTTCATCTCGGTGGCCACCACCGGCGCGAGCGTGTTGCGCACGATCACCACCTTGAGGCCGTTGTCGAGGGTGGCGCGCAGCACGTCCTGCCCGCTGCCGGGGGCGGCGGCGCTGGAGGGGAGCACGGAAACGACGAGCAGGCCGAGGGCGGCGACGGAGACGAGATGCTTGGACATGGGATCCCCTGATGTAGCGAGATGCGGAAAAGAAACCGCGTCAGTCTAGCACCGGGGACTTGGACAACCGGGGATATGTCGGGGTTCCGCCCGAACGGCGGGAGCATCAGCGGCGGGCAGGACCACCATAAGCGCGC
>DASSIS010000154.1:0-10649 GCA_035691665.1 Gammaproteobacteria bacterium
GCTCCAACCCAGGTTTGCGCGTGGGACCCTTGGCGACGCCCAAGAGCAGCACCCCTTCCACCTGCAGTTCCTCCAGCACCTTCTCCGCCGCGTGCAACTGACCCTTGCCGCCGTCGATGAGCAGCACGTCCGGCATCACGCCCTCGCCCTTCTGCAGGCGCGTGTAGCGCCGTGCCAGAGCCTGGCGCATGGCGCCGTAGTCATCGCCGCCTTCGATGCCTTCGATGTTGAAGCGCCGGTAGTCGGACTTGCGCGGCCCATCGGTATCGAACACCACGCATGAAGCCACCGTGCCCTCGCCCATGGTGTGGCTGATGTCGAAGCACTCGAGGCGTGCCGGCATCTCCTCCACCCCGAGCGCTTCCTGCAGCGCCTCGAAGCGCTTGCGCATGCCCGCGTCCATGGCGAGCCGCAGGGCCAGCGACTGGTCCGCGTTCACCCGCGCCATCTCCTGCAAGCGGCGGCGTTCGCCCCGCACCTCATGGCGCACGGTGACGGCGTGGGAGACCTGGGCGCTGAGCGCCGCGGCGACCAGATCCGCATCCTCGATGGCCTCGGCCAGGATGATGTCGGGCGGGATCTCGCGCCCCAGGTAGTACTGGGGCAGGAAGGCGTCGAGTATCTCGGCCTGGCTCTCGTCGCCGCTGATGCGGGGATAGAACGTCTGGTTGCCGAGATGCCGCCCGGCCCGTACGAAGGTCACCACCACGCAGGCGGTACCGGCCTTGGCGGAGGCCGCCACCACATCGTAGTCGCCGCCCTCACCCTCGATGGATTGATGGGCGGCGGTCTTGCGCAGGCTCGCGATCTGGTCGCGGTAGCGGGCGGCGAGTTCGTAATCGGTGCGGGCCGAGGCCTCCTCCATGCGCGTCACCATGGCGTCCACCACTTCGCCGGTCTTGCCCTGCAGGAACAGCGCCGCGTTCTCGGTGTCCTTGCGGTAAGCCTCGGTGCCGATGAGCCCCACGCAGGGGGCCGAGCAGCGCTTGATCTGGTATTGCAGGCAAGGGCGGCTGCGGTTCTTGAAGAAGGCGTCATTGCACTGGCGCAGCAGGAACAGCTTCTGCAGCAGGTTCACGGTCTCCCGCGCCGAGTGGGCGCTGGGATAAGGTCCGAAGTAGCGCCCCGCTTCCTTGCGCCGCCCCCGGTAGAGGGTGAGGCGCGGGAACTCCTGGCTGTCGTCGAGGCGTATATAGGGATAGGTCTTGTCGTCGCGCAGCACCACGTTGTAGCGCGGACGGTGCTGCTTGATGAGGTTGTTCTCGAGCAAGAGCGCCTCGGTCTCGGTGTGGGTCACCGTGACTTGGATGTCGGCGATCTGGTTGCGCATGACCAGCGTCTTGGGGTTGGACTCGCTGGTGCGGAAGTAGCTCGAGAGCCGCTTCTTGAGGCTGCGGGCCTTGCCCACGTAGAGCAGCTCGCCGGACTTGTCGAGCATGCGGTACACGCCCGGCGCGCCGCTCACAGACTCGAGGAAGCGCGCGCTGTCGAAACCCTGCCCGCTCATGCGGACACCAGCAATTCCCGCGCGCGGGCCACCACCTTCTCGAACATGGGCGTGGTGAGGCGCTTGGTCTGGGTGTTGTAACGGCTGCAATGGTAGGAGTCGATCAGCACCTGACGCCTGGCGAGCCGGTGTTCGGCCCCATGGGCGAAGGCATGGACCGAGGACTTGAGGCCGAGGGCCCGCAGCACCGCCTCATGGGCGATACGCCCCAGAGCCAGGAACACCGTGCCCTCCGCCGCCGCGGCGAGCTCCACCTGCAGATAGCGGTTGCATTGCTTCGCCTCCGCCGGCAGCGGCTTGTTGGCCGGCGGCAGGCATTTCACGGCGTTGGTGATGCGGCAATCCAGGAGCTTCAGGCCGTCGTCCGCGGATACGGACTCCGCTCGGCTGCCGAACCCGTACTTGTGGAGCGTGTGGTACAGGAGGATGCCGGCGTAGTCCCCGGTGAAGGGCCGGCCGGTGCGGTTGGCACCGTGCATCCCGGGGGCCAGGCCCACCACGATGAAGCGCGCTTCGGGATCGCCGAAGGGTGCCACCGGGGCGGCATGGTAGTCGGGATGCACCGCGCGCACTCCGTCCAGGAACCCGGCGAGGCGCGGGCAGAGCCGGCAACGGCTGTCGAACGGGACGGCACTCATGGCAGACAGCCTACGACGCGGCTCAGGCGCCGCCCTTGCCGCCGGTCTTCTCCTCGATCACCCCGTAGCGCAGGGCGAGGCGCGTGAGCTCCACGTCGTTGTTGACGCCGAGCTTCTCGAACAGGCGCGAGCGGTAGGTGCTCACGGTCTTGGGGCTGAGGTGCAGCTTGTCGGAGATGGTCTGCACCGAGTGGCCGCCGGTGGCCATGATCATGACCTGCATCTCGCGGGACGAGAGCTGGTCGAAGGGCGAGGCGGAGGTCTTGTTCACCGCCTGCAGGGCGAGCTGGCGGGCGATGTCGGCGGAGATGTAGCGCTCGCCGGCCAGCACGCGGCGGATGGCGGTGACGATCTCGTCGCCGGCGCTGTCCTTGGTGAGGTAGCCCGCGGCACCCGCTTCCAGGAGCTTCATGGGATAGGGCTCGGCGGTCTGGGCCGAGAGCACGATGATGCGGGTGTCCGGCAGGCTCATGGCCAGCTTGCGGGTGGCTTCGAGGCCGCCGATGCCGGGCATGGACACGTCCATGAGGATGATCTGGGGTTTCAGGGCGCGGGCGCGCTCCACCGCCTCCTCGCCCGAGGAGGCCTCCCCCATCACGCGGATGTCCGCGGTCTCGTCCAGGATGAGCTTGATGCCGGTGCGCATCAGCTTATGGTCATCCACCAGCAGGACGCTGATCATGCAAACCCTCGTGTCGGACGGCGTACCTGTCCGGGCGTAGATTAAGTGAAAACCACGCCCGGGGACAGACCCGCCTCAGTCCATGTGCGCGATGATGGCGTCGCCGAACCCTGAGCAGCCGACCAGCTCGGCGCCTGGGATCAGGCTCTGCATCTTCTCTTCCACGTTCTTGCGCGCGGCGATCTCACGCTTGGAGACCCGGATGGCCTCGCGCAGGCGTGCCAGGTCGTAGGTCATGATCTTGGCGGCAATGGTGCGCCCCATGCCGTCGATGATGCGGTCGGCGGCCTCGGTCCAGCCGAGGTAGCGCAGCATCATCTCAGCGGACAGGATCAGCGAACCCGGGTTCACCCGGTCCTTGCCGGCGAAGCCCGGCGCGGTGCCGTGGGTGGCCTCGAACACGGCGAAGCCGTCGCCGATGTTGCCGCCCGGCGCGATGCCGATGCCGCCCACCTGGGCCGCGAGCGCGTCGGAGATGTAGTCGCCGTTCAGGTTCAGGGTGGCGATCACGTCGTAATCCTCCGGCCGCATCAGGATCTGCTGCAGGAAGTTGTCGGCGATCACGTCCTTGACCACGATGTCGTTGCCGGTCTTGGGGTTCCTGAACTTGCACCAGGGACCACCGTCGATGTCCACGGCGCCGAACTCCTCTTTCGCCACCAGGTAGCCCCACTTGCAGAAGGCGCCCTCGGTGAACTTCATGATGTTGCCCTTGTGTACCAGGCTCACCGAGACGCGATCGTTATCGATGGCGTAGCGGATGGCTTTGCGCACCAGGCGCTGGGAACCTTCCTTCGAGACCGGCTTGATTCCGATGCCGGAGCTGGATGGGAAACGGATGCCGGTGACGCCCATCTCGCGCTGCAGGAAGTCGATGACCTTGTGCACCTCGGGGGTGCCGGCGGCCCACTCGATGCCGGCGTAGATGTCCTCGGTGTTCTCGCGGAACACCACCATGTCCGTGAGCTCGGAATCCTTCATGGGCGTGGACACGCCCGGGAAGTATCGGATGGGCCGCACGCAGGCATACAGGTCCATGGTCTGGCGCATGGCCACGTTCAGGGAGCGGATCCCGCCGCCCACCGGCGTGCCGAGCGGGCCCTTGATGGAGACGATGTACTCGCGCAGCGCCAGCAGGGTCTCTTCGGGGAGATAGGTGTCCTTGCCGTATAGCTTCACGGCCTTCTCGCCGGCGTACACCTCCATCCACTCGATGCGTCGCTTGCTGCCGTAGGACTTCTGCACCGCCGCGTCCACCACCTTCTGCATCACCGGGGTGATATCGATGCCGATGCCGTCACCTTCGATGAAGGGGATGATGGGTTGGTCTGGGACGCTGATGCTGGAATCGGGGTTGGCGCGGATCTGCTCGCCTCTGGCGGGAGGCTTGATCTTGTCGAATTTCATGGCGGGCCCGGAGATGATTTATTAGGCGCCGCGAGTTTATCACGCCATATATGTCATCTCCCCCGCCCTGGGAAAGACCGGGTCCCGTGGCACTCCATTAGCGGGTGCCACGGGACTCCGGTGAGTTCACCCCGCCGCTTTGAACTGGGCCTCTTCCGTGGAGCCGGACAATGCCGCCAGGGAGGATCGGCCGCTGGCGATGACCTGGGTCACGGCGTCGAAGTAGCCGGTGCCCACCTCCCGCTGGTGGCGGGTGGCGGTATAGCCCCGAGTCTCGGCGGCGAACTCCGCCTGTTGCAGCTCCACGTAGGCGGGCATCTGCCGTTGCCGGTAGTCGGCCGCCAGCTCGAACATGGCGTAGTTGAGGGCGTGGAACCCGGCCAGGGTGATGAACTGGAACTTGTAGCCCATGGCCCCCAGTTCCCGCTGGAAGGCGGCGATGGTGGCGTCGTCCAGGTGCTTCTTCCAGTTGAAGGACGGCGAGCAGTTGTAGGCCAAGAGCTTGCCGGGATGGGCCTTGTGGACCGCTTCGGCGAAGCGCCGCGCCTGGGCGATGTCGGGTTTGGAGGTCTCGCACCAGATGAGGTCCGCGTGGGGCGCATAAGCGATGCCCCGGGAGATGGCCTGATCGAGTCCCGCCTTCACCTCGAAGAAGCCCTCGGTGGTGCGCCCGCCGGTCAGGAACTCTCGGTCGCGGGGGTCCACATCGGAGGTGAGCAGGCCGGCGGAATCCGCGTCGGTGCGCGCCACGATGAGCGTGGGTACGTCGAGGAGGTCCGCGGCCAGCCGGGCTGCCACGAGCTTGGCCACCGCCTCTTGCGTCGGCACCAGCACCTTGCCGCCCATGTGGCCGCATTTCTTGGCGGAAGCCAGCTGGTCCTCGAAATGCACGCCGGCAGCGCCCGCCTCGATCATCCCCTTCATGAGTTCGAAGGCGTTGAGCACGCCGCCGAACCCCGCCTCCGCGTCCGCGACGATGGGTGCGTACACGTCGCCGTGCTCCGCCCCCTCGGAGGTGAGCACCTGGTCGAGCCGTTGGAAGGCGTTGTTGATGCGCCGCACCAGGTCCGGCACTGCGTCGGCGGGATAGAGCGACTGGTCAGGGTACATCTGGCCGGCGGTGTTGGAGTCCGCCGCCACTTGCCAGCCCGAGCAATAGATGGCTTTCAAGCCCGCCTTCACCTGCTGCATGGCCTGGTTACCGGTGAGCGCCCCCAAGGCGTTCACGAAGGGCTCGGTGTGCAAGAGGCGCCAGAGCCTCTCGGCGCCGCGCCGCGCCAGGGTGTGCTCCACCGCCACGCTGCCGCGCAGCTTGACCACGTCGGCGCCCGTGTAGCTGCGCTCGACGCCCCGCCAGCGCGGGTTGCCCCGCCAGTCCTGTTCCAGTTGTTCCGCCGTCTTCATGCTGTCTATGCCCATGGTTGCACCCTCCCGTGTCAATCCAGGTCGCCGTAAGCCACTGTGGTCAGGAAAGGCTCGAGCCGCTGCTTGTAGGTGAGCTCTTCCAATATGTCCGCCGCGCGCTGCAGGAAAGGCCGGTGTGCCGCGTCCGCGGCGGCCAGCAGCCGGTCGCGCTCCTCTTCCAGCATCTCGTCGAAGAGGGCCCAATCGATGAGGTAGCCGTCTTCCAGCCGCGTTTCCGGCTGATGCAGCCATTGCCAGAGCTGCACCCGGGCGATCTCGGCGGTAGCGGCGTCCTCCATCAGGTGATGGATGGGCACGCAGCCGTTGCCCGCGAGCCAGGCAGCGAGATACTGGATGCAGACTTCCACGTTGTTGCGGAACCCCTTGCCGGTGATGCTGCCCTGGGGCAGGGACAGGAGCTCGGCCTCACCCACCGTAACGTCCTGTCTCAGCTTGTCGAGCTGGTTGCGGCCCACGAGGTGCTTGTCGAAGATCTCCATGGCCACGGGCACGAGGCCCGGGTGCGCCACCCAGGTGCCGTCATGGCCGTCGCCCGCTTCGCGCTCCTTGTCAGCGCGCACCTTGGCGAGAGCGGCATCGTTCGCCGCCGCATCGCTCTTGATGGGGATCTGCGCCGCCATGCCGCCCATGGCGAAGGCACCACGGCGATGGCAGGTCTTGATGAGCAGCTGCGAATAAGCGCGCATGCAGGGCGAGGTCATGGTGACCTGGCCGCGCTCGGGCAGCACGAACTCACGGCGCTTCCGGAACTTCTTGATGAAGCTGAACATGTAATCCCAGCGGCCGCAGTTCAGTCCCACGATGTGCTCGCGCAACGCGTACAGGATCTCGTCCATCTCGAAAGCCGCCGGCAGGGTCTCGATGAGCACGGTGACCTTCACCGTGCCGCGCTTGAGCCCCAGCGCCTGCTCGGAATGGCTGATAACCTCTTCCCAGAGCTGCGCCTCTTCATAGGCTTCCATCTTGGGGAGGTAGAAATACGGACCGGTGCCGCGCTTCAACAGTGTGGCGGCGTTGTGGAATAGATAGATGCCGAAGTCGAAGAGCGCCGCCGGCACCGGCACGCCATCCAGGAGTGCGTGCTTCTCCTCCAGGTGCCAGCCGCGCGGCCGCACTACCAGTACCGCGTGCTTGGGGTTCACGGTATAGCGCCTCCCGTCGGGAGCCTGGTAGTCGAGGACACCGGCCGCGGCGTCCTTGAGGTTCACCTGGCCATCCACCAGGTTGCGCCAGGTGGGCGCGAGGGAATCCTCGAAGTCCGCCATGAACACCCGGGCACCGGAGTTCAAGGCATTGATGACCATCTTGCGGTCCACGGGACCGGTGATCTCCACGCGCCGGTCCAGGAGATCCGCCGGGATCTCGCCCACGCGCCAGTCGGATTCGCGGATGCGGCGGGTGTCGGCACGGAAAGCCGGAAGTTCGCCGGCATCGAAACGGGTTTGGCGCGCCTCCCGGGCTGCTAAGTGGCTCCGCACCCGGGGGCCGAAGCGCTCCGCCAGGTCGGCCACCAGCTCCAGGGCCTCGGGGGTGAGGATCTCCCTATCCCGGCTGCCGACAGCGCCTTTGATGGCGAGCCGGGGCCCGGCGGGGCTGAGGGTGACGGAGCTAGTGCTGGTCATGGCGTTTCCTTTGGGGAGGCGGCCTACAGGGGCAGGCTAGCCCTGGGCCTGGGGCGAAATGAAGACAATTAACTCAATCTGATTCATTGTAAATTACAATGATTCCATGGTCCGCTCCGCCCGCCATTATCAACACAATCGGCTCGCCCAGCTGCGCGCCTTCTGCCACGCAGTGAAGGCAGGCAGCATCTCCAAGGCGGCGGAGAAACTGGAACTGGCGCAGCCGACCGTGTCCCTGCAGATCCAAGCGCTGGAACAGGAGCTGGGCGAGATCCTGCTGGAGCGGCGCGGACCGCGCATCGCTCCCACCCCCGCGGGGCTCGCCCTCTACGAACTCGCGACGCCCCTGGTGCAAGGCATGGATACCCTACCCCAGGCGCTGGCAGACAAGTTCGGCCGGCTCGACAGCGGCGAGATCAACATCGCTTCCGGCGAATCCACCCTGCTCCACCTCCTGCCGCCCTATGTGCGGCAGTTCGCGGAGGCCTATCCCGGCATCCACATCCGCCTGCACAACGTGACCGGCCGCAGCGGCCTCGCCATGCTGCGTTCGGACGAGGCCGACTTCGCGGTGGGTTCCTTGCTGGAGGTGCCGGAAGACATGGTCTACAAGGCCATGTTCAACTTCGAACCCATGCTCATCACCGCCGTGGATCATCCGCTGGTGAAGCTCTCCCGGCCCATCACCCTGGAGGACATCGCACCCTACGGGCTTATCCTGCCGCCCCAGTTCCTGAGCACTTGGCGGCGGGTGAGCGAGGTGTTCCGCAAGCACGAACTCGAATACAACGTGCGCCTGCAGGTGGGCGGCTGGGAAGTGATCAAGCGCTACGTGGAAGAAGGGCTGGGCATCTCCATCGTCACCAGCATCTGCCTGCGCCAGAGCTACCGCCTGCGGGCCTTCCCCATGCGACGCTATTTCCCGGAGCGCAGCTACGGCGTGGTGCACCGGCGTGGCAAGTTCCTGACGCCCCAGGCACGGCGCTTCATCGATTCCCTGGAACGGCCGGCGAGCTCCTGAGCATGATCTTGCTGTTCAACAAACCTTACGGCGTGCTCTGCCAGTTCTCAGGCGAGGATCGGGCGACGCTCGCGGATTACATCGACATCAAGGACGTCTATCCCGCCGGGCGCCTGGACACGGACAGCGAAGGTCTGCTGGTGCTGACCGACGATGGGCGGCTGCAGAACCGCATCAGCCACCCGCATCACAAGCTGCCCAAGGTGTATCGCGCCCAAGTAGAAGGTATCCCCGATGAGGAGGCCTTGCAGCAGCTGCGCGCCGGTGTGACCTTGAACGATGGGCCCACGCTCCCGGCACAGGCACGCTCCATCCCGGAGCCGGAGAAGCTCTGGCCCCGGGATCCCCCCATCCGCTTCCGCAAGCGGGTGGCGGATTCCTGGATCGAACTCACGCTGCTGGAAGGCCGTAACCGTCAGGTACGGCGCATGACGGCGGCGGTGGGACACCCTACCCTGCGGCTCATACGCTGGGCCGTCGGAGAATGGACGGTGGAAGGTCTGGAGCCGGGACGGTATCGCCGGATCAGCTGAGCTCAGCGCTTCTTGCGGCCCACGATGCGCATGGCCATCTCGAGGGCCTGCTCGTAATTGAGGCGCGGATCCACCTGGGATTTGTAAGCCCGCTCCAGGTCTACCTCCGTCAAACCGCGCGCACCGCCGGTGCATTCGGTGACGTCGTCGCCGGTGAGCTCGAAGTGGACTCCGCCGAGATGACTGCCAAGCTTCTCGTGCAGGGCGAAGGCGCTCTCCAGCTCGGCCAGGATGTTCTCGAAGCGCCGGGTCTTCAGGCCGTTGCTGGTGGTCTCGGTGTTACCGTGCATGGGATCGCAGATCCACAGCGCTTTCCTGCCGCTCGCCTGCACCGCTTCCACTAGGGGCGGGAGCTTCTCGTCGATGGCCTTGGCGCCGAAGCGGTGGATGAAGGTGAGGCGGCCGGGTTCGTCATCGGGGTTGAGCTTGTCCAGCAGCAAGCGGATGCCATCCGGGGTCATCTGCGGGCCGATCTTCACGGCCACGGGGTTGGCGATGCCGCGGAAATATTCCACATGAGCGCCATTGAGCTCACCGGTGCGCACGCCGATCCAGGGGAAGTGGGTGGCCAGGTTGTACCACCTGCCGGTCTCGGCCACGAACTGGGTCTGGGCCTGCTCGTACATGAGATGCAGGCCTTCGTGGCTGGTGAAGAGCTCCACACCGGCGCTGTCCGCGGGCGTCTGGCCGGAGATGGTCTCCATGAAGCTCAGGGAGTCCAGGATGGACTGCACGATGCGCCGGTACTCGGCCTCCAGCGGCGAGTTGCGCACGAAGTCGAGATCCCAGTACTCCGGGTGGTGCAGGTCGGCGAAGCCGCCGTCCACCAGGGCGCGCACGTAGTTGAGGGTCAACGCCGCGTGCTCGTAGCCCCGCAGCATCAGCTCGGGATCCGGGGTGCGCTCCTTCAGGTTGAAACCGGCGCGGTTGATGATGTCGCCGCGGTAGCTCGGCAGGGTCAGGCCGTTGCGGGTCTCGGTGTCGGCGGAACGCGGCTTGGCGTACTGCCCCGCCAGGCGACCTACGCGGATCACCCGCTTCTTCATGCCGTGGATGAGCACCAGGCTCATCTGCAGCAGTATCTTGAGCTTGTTGGCGATGGGCTCGGCGGTGCAGTCGTCGAAGCTCTCGGCGCAGTCGCCGCCCTGCAGCACGAAGCGTTCGCCGCGCTGGGCTTCGGCGAGCTGGCGCCGCAGCTTGTCCACCTCCCCCCAGGTCACGAGCGGCGGCAGATGGCTGATCTCCGCGAGCACCCGTTCCGCGGCCGCGGCGTCGGGGTACAGGGGCTGCTGTCCGGCGACGCGGGAGCGCCAGCTGTCCGGCTTCCAAGGATGGAGGAATTCGCGGTCCATAGGGCCCGCCATGCTACACGCCGGCTGTGACCCGCGAAAGCGCGGGGTACGATGGACGCGCGGTTTGTGGCAAAATTACGCGCTTTTTGGCTGCTTCTCCCTGTCAGACCGCGTCCGCAGCGCGCGGCCGGCCGTCGAGGGGCGGTCCGGACCTTCAATAAAGAACACTTTTTAGGAGTCTCGTCCATGCATCGCGTGCTCGTCCTCGGCGCCGGTAAGATCGGTTCCCTGCTCTCCGGCCTCCTGGCCTCCTCCGGCGACTATGAGATCAGCCTCGCCGACGCCAACGGCAAGGCTGCCGAGTCCGTAGCGGCCAGCCACAAGCAGGCCCGCATCGCCATCAAGGCCTACCAGGTGGATGCCTCCAACAAGGCCGCCCTGGAGACTCACCTCAAGGCTCACCCTGCCGACGCCGTGATCTCGAGCCTGCCCTACTTCTGCAACCCGCCGGTGGCCGAGGTG
>DASSIS010000155.1:0-3386 GCA_035691665.1 Gammaproteobacteria bacterium
GGCGAACCACATCGCCACCCTGGTGCAGAGCATCTCCAACGCCGCCCGCCAGCAGGCGCAGACGGCCGGCGAGGTGTCCCGCACCATGAACGTGATTAGAGAGATCACCGCGCAGACCACCGAAGGCACCAACGCCACGGCCGTCAGCGTAGGTAAGCTCGCCGCCCTCGCCACCGAGATGCGTAAGTCGGTGGCCGGCTTCAAGCTGCCCAGCAACCGTGGCCAGGAGACCATGATCATCCGGCCGGAGCAGGCGGCCTGAAGGCCTTGAGGGTATAGAGGGAACGTGACGCACGCATGAGCCAGGTCGCCTCAGACTCACTGCTGTGGATCAAGAACGAACTTGATCACACCCTGGTGCGCGCGCGTCAAGCGCTCGAGACCTACGTCGAGAAGGCCGAGGACAAGGAGGCGCTGACCCAGTGCCTCGAGCTCCTGCACCAGGTGCAGGGCACGCTGCGCATCGTCGAGGTCTACGGCGCCGCCATGCTCGCCGAGGAGATGGAGTCGGTGGTGCGCGGCTTCGACTCGGGTGAGGTGCAACGCAGCGACGCCGCCTTCGAAGTGCTCATGCGCGCCATGCTGCAGCTCCCGGACTACCTGGAGCGCGTCATCGGCGGCCGCCGCGACATGCCGCTGGCCCTGCTCTCGCTGCTCAACGACCTGCGCACGGTGCGCGGCCAGCCGCTGCTCTCCGAGAGCGCGCTGTTCGCCTACAACCTCGCCGGCCGCAGCACCGCCAGCATGGCGGCCCAGGTGCCGGCGCCCAAGGCGGTCGACATCAAGGGCCTGGCGGCCAAGGTGCGGCCCAAGTTCCAGGCGGCGCTGCTCGGCTGGTACAAGGGCGACGACGCGGCCAAGCACCTCGCGGTGCTGGCCGATTCCGCCGAGAAGCTGGAGCAGGCGGCCACCACGCCCGCCGTGTTCGAGCTCTGGTGGATCGTGGGCGGCATCATCGAGGGCCTGCGCGAGGGCGGCATCGAGGCCGACGTGAGCCTGAAGCAGCTGCTCGGCCAGGTGGACCGGCAGATGAAGAAGCTCATGGAGCAGGGCGAGGGGCAGGCGGCCGAGGAGCCGGCCCAGGACCTCGTCAACAACCTCCTGTATTACATCGGCCGCGCCGGCACCCAGGGCAAGCGCATCGCGGCCATCAAGGAATCCTTCAAGCTCGGTGAGCTCCTGCCCGACCATGCGGAAGTGGCCGAGGCCCGCGATAGCCTCTCGGGCCCCAACGTCAACCTGATGCGCACCGTGTCCGGCGCCATCCGCGAGGACATCGGCCGCATCAAGGACACCCTCGACATCTTCGTGCGCATGGGCAAGTCCGATACCGGCGAACTGCAGCCCTTGGACGAACTCATCAAGAAGGTGGGCGACACGCTCACCGTGCTCGGTCTGCCCAAGCTCAACGAGGAGCTCGAGACCCAGCGCAGCAACCTGCAGCAGATCCTGGGTGGCCAGGGCGCGCCCGACGAGAACGCGCTCATGGACATCGCGAGCGGCATCGTGCGGGTGGAATCCGGCCTCGACGACGCCATCACGGAGCTCGTCTCACCCGATGCCAAGGGTGTCGGCACCTCCAGCGGCTCCCAGGCCGACATGCGCGAGGTGCAGGCGGCGGTCATCCGCGAGTCCATCATCAACATGGCGCGGGTCAAGGAAGCCATCGTCGAGTTCGTGAACGACCCGTCGCACCGCGACGTGCTGAAGCCCCTGCCGCGCCACATGCGCGAGATCCAGGCGAGCTTCCGCTTCCTCGACATGCAGCGCGTGGTGGCGCTGCTCGCCAGCCTGCGCCAGTACATCCTCAAGCGCCTGCTCTCCGGCAAGACGGTGCCGGCGCAGAACGAGCTGGACCGCATGGCGGACGCCATCGTCAGCATGGAGTTCTACCTCGAGACCGTGCAGCAGGGGCGCGGCAACCCGCTCTCCATGCTGGACAACGCCGAGGCCTGCGTGGCGGCGCTCGGCTTCCCGGTGGGCGGGGACTACCCGGAGGAAGACGACCCCTACGTGAACACGGGCACCGGCACCACTTCCGCCGGCCTCGAATCCATGCCCGGCGAAGACATCGTCATGGGCGGTACCACGGTGGAGGAGATCTCCCTCTCCGAGACCCCGGACGAAGCCACCATCATCAAGGAAGAGCCCACGATGGTGGAGGAGCGTGCACCGGAGGTGGTGCAGCCCAAGTCCAAGCCTGCGCCCGCCAAAGCGGCGGCGCCTGCCAAGTCCCCGTCGCCGCCGCCCGCGGCGGCTCCGGTGCTCTCCGGCCCCGCGGTGGCGGCGGAGGACGTGGACCCCGAGATCGTGGAGATCTTCCTGGAAGAGGCCCAGGAGGAGCTGAACTCCCTGCGCGAGAGCTTCCCGCGCTGGCGCAGCAACCCGGGCGACCGCGAAGCGCTCGCCACCCTGCGCCGTTCCTTCCATACCCTGAAGGGCAGCGGCCGCATGGTCGGCGCGCGCCTCATCGGCGAGTTCGCTTGGTCACTGGAGAACATGCTGAACCGGGTCATCGACCAGACGGTCGAGCCCTCCGACGACATGTTCTCCCTCATCGACATGTCCATCGCGGCATTGCCCGAGCTCGTGGAGCAGCTCGAGGTGGGCACCACGCCCAAGGTCAAGGTCCAGCCCCTGGTGGATGCGGCCTTCGCCCTGAGCCGCGGCGACCAAGCGGCGATGGCCGGTGCCGACGCGTCGGGTCATGCCGCCCCGGTGGAGGAGCCCACCATGATCCGCCCGGCGGGCCTGCAGCTCCCCGGTGCGGAGGAACCCACGGTCATCATGCCGCGGATCGAGGTGCTGCCGCCCCAGGTGGCCATGGACCCGGTGCTCTACGACATCTTCAAGCGCGAGGCCGAGGGCCATCTCGGGGTGCTGGAGGCCTTCCGCCAGCAGGTGCTGGTGGACCGCAGCATCACCGAGGAAGCGGTGCGCGCGCTGCATACCCTGAACGGCAGCGCCGCCCTGGCCGGCGCCGCCAACATCGCCGCCATCGTCGAGCCCCTGCACCGCTACGTGGCGGCCCTGCGGGAGCAGGACCAGCCGCTGCCCTCCGAACACATCCCGCTCCTGGGCGACGTGCTGAAGAGCACCATCGCCATGCTGGGCGGCTTGGGGCAGGGCAAGACCCTGCCGCCGCCCGCCGGGCTGCTGGAGCGGCTGCGCGCGCTCAAGGTGGACGGCCTGTCCATGGCGCCCGTGGCCACCGCCGGCGAGATCGTGAGCGAGGCCCAGGCGGAAGAGATCGTGATGTCGGGCCCGGCGGAGGTGGAAGAGGCTCCGGCCATGCCCACCAAGTCGAAGAAGGGCAAGAAGGCCGCAGAACCGAAGGCCACGGCCCCCAAGCCGGCCGCGCCCCCGCCCACCAAGTTCGTGCAGCT
>DASSIS010000156.1:0-20454 GCA_035691665.1 Gammaproteobacteria bacterium
TGGGCGTGGACGAAGCCAACGTGCCCAGCGGCTTCCAGCATGTGCTCGGCATCAACGAGACCGGGCCGGTGAGCCAGACACCAGTGTTCCTGGCGGGTGGCGTCAACCAGTTCGCCTTCCTGCGCTACGCCATCGACGGCCACTTCTGGATCACGATCCAGGACCAGAGCACTAGCCCGCCCGCGCTCAGCGTCATGGTGGCGGATGGCAACGGCAACGTGCTCGCGACCTACAACAACGCCCGCATCGGCGATGACATCTGGAGCGGCTACTCGGTCCCTGGGCGCGCCCCCGTGATCCAGCGCGACCTGGTCTATCTCTTCAGCCCCACGGGCGGCGGCGGCTGCCACGGCGGCACCCTGACGGCAGTGGACCCGGCGGCCTTCACTACCACCAGCATCAGCGGCCTGCCGGCGGACGCCTGCAGCGTGCTGGCCTTCGGCTGGCTACCGGCGAGCGTGGGCTTCGTACAAGAACCGGCGGGTTCCTCGCCGGTGGAAGTGGATCCGGTAGGCGGGAAGATGTACACGCTCTTGGGACCAGACCCGAGCGGCGGCCTGTTCCTGAACGTAGCCAATATCTACGGCTACCCGTTCTTCTGATCCAGGGGGACTCCGGGAGGGGCATGGGCCGGCGCAAGCCGGCCCATTTTTATGCGTATGCGATTTCTAAACCGCGTAAAAGGCGGCAGGGCGAGACGCGGGAGGTGAGCAACCGGAGCGTACTTCGATCGTACATGAGGATTGCGAACCGGACCGCAACGAAGCCATGGCGGCTTTTACGCGGTTTGCTCAGGCCGCGTCCCACTCGTGGACGCTGAGCCGGGAGAAGCCGCGCTGATGCAGCGGGTCCTGATGGGCCATGGCCGTGGCCTCCTCCAGGTTCGCGGCCCGGATGAGATAGGCCCCGCCGGATCGATCGGAGAAGGGCCCGGCCAGCTCCAGGAGCGCGGCGCTGCGCAGCCGTCCCAGGAACTCGTAGTGCTCCTTGAGGACGTAGGGCTGGAAGCCCGGGGTGCGCTGGGTGAGCACGAGGTAACGGTTCATCGGGCGTACTCTTCCCGGGCGGGCAGGAGCGGTGTCTTGGTGCCGGCCGCGGCCGGCACCCGGAACCAGGTGGCGTAGAGCGCCGGCAGGAAGAAGAGCGTCAGCACCGTGGCCACGGTGATGCCGCCCATGAGCGCCACTGCCATGGGGCCGAAGAGGTCGCTGCGCACCAAGGGGATCAGGGCCAGCACCGCCGCGGCGGCGGTGAGGGTGATGGGCCTGAAGCGGCGCACCGTGGCGCCGATGATGGCCAGGTAACGATCCTGGCCGTCGCGGATGTCGTGGTCGATCTGGTCCATCAAGATCACCGAGTTCCTCATGATGATGCCGAACATGGCGATGGTGCCGAGCATGGCCATGAAGCCGAAGGGCTTGTGGAAGAGCAGCAGCGCCGCGGAGACGCCGATGAGCCCCAAGGGCGCCGTGAGCACCACCATGATGCTGCGGGAGAAGCTCTGCAGCTGGATCATGAGCAGGGTGAACACCACGAACAGCATCACCGGCATCTCCACGTTGATGGAGGCCTGGGCCTTGGCGCTGTTCTCCACCGCCCCGCCCACCTGGATGCTGTAGCCGAGCGGCAGCTTGGCGCGCAGCGCCGCGAGATTGGCGTCGATGGCGTTGGTGACGTCGATGCCCTGGGCGTCGCCCACGGTATCGGCGCGCACCGTGATGGTGGGCTGCCGGTCCCGTTCCCAGATGACGCCGTATTCCAGGCCGTAGACCGGCTTCGCCACCTGGGAGAGGGGCACGGATTTGCCGGCAGCCGTGGGGATCATGAGGTTCTGCAGGTTGCTCAGGTTAGCCCGTTCCGCCGCCGGGGCGCGCAGGTCCACGGCGATGAGCTTGTCCGCTTCCCGGTAGTAGGTTGCGGTGTAGCCGGTGAGGGACATGTTGAGGAACGCGGAGAGGTCGTCGCTGCTGATGCCGAGCAGGCGCGCCTTCTCCTGGTCCACCTCGAGATGCACGGTCTTGCTGGCCGGACCGTCCCAATCGAATTGGGTCCCCATGGTCCGGGGATCGGCGCGCACCACGTCGGCCACTTGGGCGGCGATGGCGCGCACCTGGGTGATGTCGTCCCCCGAGACCCGGAACTGCACCGGGAAGCCCACGGGCGGGCCGTTCTCGAGGCGCGTCACCCGCCCCTGCACGTCCGGGAAATCCTTATCCAGCTCCGCCATGAGGGTGCTGCGCAGGGCCTCCCGCGCCTTCACGGAGGCAGTGGTCACCACGAACTGGGCGAAGTTGCGCTGGGGCAGCTGCTGGTCCAGGGGCAGGTAGAAGCGCGGCGAACCCGTGCCCACGTAGCTCACGTAGTTCTCGATGCCAGGCTGGGTCTTGAGATAGGCCTCCATGCGCTTGGTCTGGCCCAGGGTCGCGTCATAGGAGGCCCCTTCCGGCAGGCGCAGGTCCACCAGCAGTTCGGGCCGGTCGGAGCTGGGGAAGAACTGCTGGGGGATGAAGCCGAAGCCGACGATGGCGAGCACGAAGAGCCCCACGGCTGCGGCTATTACCTTGCCGCGGTGGCCGACGCACCAACTGATGACCGCCCGGAAGCGGCCGTAGAAGGGCGTGGAATAGACGTCGTGCTCGTCGCGCCGCTCACCCGGCTCCGGCAGCAACCGTGCGAGCGCAGGGATGCGCGCCTTGAGCCAGACCAGGATCGGCGAAGGCTTGTGTTGGTGGGCTTCCGGCAGCATGCGGTAGCCGAGGTAGGGGATCACCACCACCGCCGCGAGCCAGGACACCAGGAGCGCGATGGCCGAGACCTGGAAGATGGAGCGGGTGTATTCGCCGGTGCCGGATTTGGCGAGGGCGATGGGCAGGAAGCCCGCCACGGTGACGAGCGTGCCCGTCAGCATGGGGAAGGCGGTGCTGGTGTAGGCGAAGGCCGCGGCCTTCATGCGGTCATAGCCCTGCTCCAGCTTCACGGCCATCATCTCGACGGCGATGATGGCGTCGTCCACCAAGAGACCCAGCGCCAGGATCAAGGTGCCGAGGGACACCTTGTGCAGGCCGATGCCGAAGCTCCACATGAAGAAGGCGGTGGCGGCCAGCACCAGGGGGATGGAGATCACCACCACCATGCCGGTGCGGAACCCCAGGCTCAGGAGGCTGACGATGAGCACGATGGCGATGGCCTCGCCCACCGCTTCCTGGAAGTCGCCCACGGAGCGCTGCACCGCCGTGCCGCCGTCGGTGACCACGTGCAGGGCGAGGCCCGCCGGCAACCGCTGCTGCAGGGAGGCGATCACGGGTTTCAGATGCTTGCTGAGATCGATGACGTCGCCGCCCGCCTGCATGGTCACGCCGATGCCGAGCACGGGCCGGCCCTCGTAGCGCAGGGCCTGGTCAGGCGGGTCCTGGTAGCCCGAGTAGATGCGGGCGATGTCGCCCAGGCGGAACAGCCGTCCCTGCAGCCGGAACGTCACCTGCTCCAGGCTCTCCACGGAGTGGAACTGGCCGCTGCCGCGCAGACTGATGTGCTCGCCGCCGGTGTCGTAGTTGCCGGCGGGCACCACCGCGTTCTGGGCCTGCAGCACGGAGACGAGATCCTGGGGGCTGAGCCCCAGGGTCGCGAGCTTGCGGTTGGAGATCTCCACGTGGATGACCTGGGTCTGCTCCCCGAAGTAATCCACCTTGGCCACGTCCGGCACCCGCAGCAGCTCTTCGCGGATCTGGTCCGCGTAGTCCTTGAGCTCCGCCGCCGTGTAGCCGTCGCCCTCCAGGGCGTAGATGTTGGTGTAGACGTCGCCGAACTCGTCGTTGAAGAAGGGCCCGACCACGCCCTGGGGCAGCTGCCCGGCGATGTCGCCCACCTTCTTGCGCACCTGGTACCAGGTGTCCGGCACCGCGCTCGCGGGCGCGGAGTCCTTGATGTTGAAGAAGATCATGGACTCGCCGGGCTTGGAGTAGCTCTGCAGGAAGTCCACGTTGGGGGTCTCCTGGAGCTTGCGCTCGATGCGGTCCGTGACCTCCCGCTGCACCTGCTCGGCGGTGGCGCCGGGCCATTCGGTCTGGATCACCATCACCTTGAAGGTGTAGGGCGGGTCCTCGGATTGGCCAGGTGGCTGTAGCCCAGGAGGCCGAGCAGCGCGGTCACGATCATGCCGTAGAGCACCAGGCTCCGGTGCTTCAGCGCCCATTCCGAGAGGTTGAAACGGCCCAGCATCACAGCGTCCCCGCCGCGGGCTGGTCCACCGCCACCGGCTCCTGGTCATAGAGTTCGTTCACGCCCTTGAGCACCACCACGTCCCCGGGCTTCAGGCCCGAGGCGATCACCACGCCGTCATCGGTGTAGCGCGCCACCTGCACGGGCTCGAGCACCGTCTTGCCGCTCTTGGGGTCCACCACCCACACGGCGGTGGCGCTGCCCTTGTGGTAGAGGGCGCTCAAGGGCAGCACCAGCTCCTCCGGGTCCACCGCGTCCGCCACCGAGACGCCCGCGGTCATGCCGAGGCGAACCTCGGGGCCCGGGTTCTCGATGGCCACCTTCACCAGGAAGGTGCGGGTCGCCGGGTCCGCGGACGCCGACTTCTCCCGCACCCGGCCCTTGTAACTGTGTCCTTGGGCGCCCCACAGGCTCACGCCGATGTCCTTGGCGCCGTTGAACTCGCCGATGCGGTTCTCGGGCACGTCGATGTAGACCTCGCGGCCGTCGGACCAGGCGAGGCTCAGCACCGTCTGCCCTTCCGCCACCACCTGCCCCGCTTCCGCATCCACGGCGGTGACCACGCCGTCGTGGTCGGCGCGCAGTTCCGTGTAGGCGAGCTGGTTGCCGCGCAACTCGTAGGCGCGCTGGGCCTGCTGGTAGTTGGCCTGGGCTGTGGCGAAGAGGTCCTGCTCATGCTCGTAAGCCGAACGGCTCACGGCGCCGGTCTTCACGAGCTCCGCGTAGCGGCCGAGCTCGCGCCCCGCCGTGTCGTAGCTGGTCTTGGCGGCGGTGAGCGCCGCCTGGGCGGCATCCTTGTTGAGCTCCGCGTCGCCGGCATCGAGCTTGGCGAGGAGCTGGCCGCTCTTCACCCGGTCGCCCAGGTTCGCGTAGCGGCCCACGATCTTGCCCGGGACCCGGAACCCCAGGGCCGATTCGTAGCGGGCGTGCACGTCGCCGCTGTACTCGTCCCGGGGCGTGGTGTCCGTGGGGGCGAGCTTCAGGGCGATTACGGCCTTGGCCTGGGGCGCCACCTGGGCGTTGTGGCAGGCGCCGAGCTGGGTGGTGGCGGCCAGGAGCAGGCTCAGGGAAATCAGGGAGAAACGCGGGGAAGACAGGCTCGGCTGGGTCATGGCGGCACCAATCTTGACAGCGGTAAGTTAGGGGCGTAGATTGTGCCCAGCTGAACTTACCGCTGTCAAGATTAGGACGAAGATTTTTTTGCGGCCCGGCGCCCGCCCTCGAAAGCGGCAGCGCAGCTTGGTTTTTGACTATAAGATGCGAGGATGAGTGCCCGGATGAAAGCTTGTCCCGTCGCGAGCCTAGTGAAGCGGACCTACCATCACGGTGATCTGCGCAACGCGCTCGTGAGCGAAGCCCTGAAGCTCCTGGAGGAGCAAGGCGCGGCCGAGTTCACCTTGCGGGACCTGGCGAGCCGCGTCGGCGTGAGCCATGCCGCCCCCTACTCCCACTTCGAGGACAAGACCGCGCTGCTCGCCGCCGTGGCGGTGGAAGGCCTCCACAAGCTCAGCGCCTATCTCGAGCAAGCGGTGCAGGAGAACAGCGACCCCACCGAGCAGTTCGTGCAGATGGGCCAAGCTTACGTGCGCTTCGGCACCGAGCACCCGGCGCTCTACAACCTCGTATTCGCCAGCGAAGAGCTGCCGGAGCAGCGCGACAAGTTCCCGGAGCTGACCGAGGCCGGCAGCGCCGCCTTCGGCACGCTCACCGGCATGCTGGGCCGCATGCAGCAGTCCGGTTTCCTGCGCGAGGGCAACCTGGACGGCTTCGGCTTCGCGGTCTGGGCCCTGGTGCACGGGCTCGTGTCGCTCATCACCACCGGCCACGTGGAATGCGCCGGGGATTGCGTCGATGGCGAGATCGGCACCACGGAAGAAGCGGTCCGGGCTAGCCTCCTCGGGATGCTCCACGGCCTCAAGAACCCTACCGCCGCTTGATACAGGCTCCATAGCCTTCTTCAAACCGAAAACCGAGTAAAACCCGTCAGAACGAGGCGCGGGGCGACGAGCAACCGGAGCGTACTTTTGGCGTACGTGAGGATTGCGAGTCGTCACGCAACGAAGTTATGGCGGGTTTTAAACGGTTTAGGCTCTCTGCCTTTGCCGGAACCGCCGGACCTTCGCGGTATTCCCGCAGGTCTTCATGGAACACCACTGCCGTGAACGGTTCTTGGAGTTGTCCAGGTAAAGCCAGCCACAGCCCTCGGGCGGCGGGCAGTCCTTGATGCGGTCCAGGGGACCGTTCTCCAGCAGCTCCATGGCGCGCCAACCGATGGGCCCCAGCACCGCGTAGGGCGGCGCGCCCTTGAAGTCCCAACCGCAGTTGATCCTGCGCCCCTGGTCCTCGTCGGCGCAGGCGGCGATGTGCCGCCAGGCCACGGTCTTCTGCACCAGGTTGTTGAGGTAATCCAGACTGTCCTGGGGCAGGGTCTCGCCGTGGGCCGCGGCGCGGAACACCTTGTGCAGCGCCTCGTTCAGCTCCTGGGATTCCTTGAAGGCCGCGCTCTTGGCCCGCTCGCTGCCGGCCTCGAGATAGCCCTGGCTGATGGGACCGATGAGGTCCGCCTTGCGGCACCAGGCCAGGAGATCCGCGTAACCCTGCAGGTAGGACCGCAGTTCCTGGGCGTAGCGGTTGTGGACGGTGTTCACAAAATCCAGCGCCACATGCCCTCCCACCCATTCGAGGGAATCGAGGCTCGGCGGCCCGCCGGAGGCGGATTTGACGGGGGTATCCATGTAACCAGTATAGCACCCTTGACTAGTTACACAAGCTGATCTAGGCTTGTAACCGTCCAAACAGAGTTATACAGGTTACACCGGAGAAGCCCCATGGACACCCAGGACCTGGATCCGAACTTCCTCCTGCCCTTGTGGCGGGCCCTCGTCGCCTACTTTGGCCGTTACCGCCCTTTAGTGCAGGCGGAACAGCAGCTGCAGCCGACGGGCTGGCACCGGAGACGCTCATGATCCTCCGGGAATGGCGCGGCCAGGTGCCGCGGGCGAAGGGCAGCGCTTACCTGGAATTCCTGCGGGCCAGGGCCATGCCCGACTACGCCGCCGTCCCCGGCCACCGCGGGACCTGGATCCTGATGGACGAGGGCCCCGAGGTGAGCGAGTTCGTGCTGCTCACCCTGTGGGACTCCCGGGAGGCCATCCGCGGCTTCGCCGGCGAGGACATCTCCCGCGCCCGCTACTACCCCGAGGACCCGGGCTTCCTCCTGGAGATGCCGGAGCGCCTGCGGCACTACGACGTGCGCGAACGGCCGCTGGAGGCCTTGTCCGTTGGTCTAACAGAAAAATGATATCTGGTACTTAAATTTATACCAGATAGATGCGAGCATCTTGGCGCCGGCATCGAGGCGCCGCGAACTGAGGAGAGCAGCCATGCAGCAGCGTAACGAACAGCAGAGCCATCCCTATCTCAAGCCGGGCGCCGCGGCCCTGGCGACCGCCGCCGCGCTCCTCGCGGTGCTGAGCGCCGGCCACAGCGCGGCACCGCCCGTCGACCCCGCCTTGCTCGCGCCCGTGCAGAGCGCGGTGAGCGCTTACAACCTGCGTGGCAGCGGCGAGCTGTTCGCCACTCCGCCGGGCTCGCTGCAGTCCGGACTCGTGGCCGGCGCACCGAGCCTCGTGAGCGTGAAGGGCGATGAGGCCTACCTCGTGGTCCCCGCGGTGCTGCACTACCGCCAGGACACGGACCTCGTGAGCCAACAGGGCCAGTGGCTGCTGGTGGAAAAGCGGCAGGAGGGCCGCTGGCAGATCGCCGACCAGAGCTGGTCGGTGACCGCCGCGAGCCGGCATCCCCTCTTCGGCGCCGGGCGGTATTTCTAAGACTTGGCCGGTGACACCGCAAGCCCCTCCCCGGCTGCCGGGGAGGGGCGGTGCTGTTTCTAAGCGATCGGCAGTGCCGCCGCCAGCGACGCCGCGAACCCGGATTCCGTCCTGAACGCCAGACGCTGCCGTGATACGGCAGCCGTCATTTGATCTCTAGCCGCTGCTGGGGCAGCTCGACAGGGGCGGCATCCAAGCCATCCAGATAGTCATTGAGCTGTTTCTGCGCTGCCGGGATAGCGGCATCCATGAAAGCGGCGATGGGTGCGGGCTCGCCGGAGAACCAATAGCTGAGATACTGCTCATCGGTGAGGGCGTGCAACCTGTGACCGAGCTGCTTCTGCTCGTCCCAGGTCTTGCCTACGGCGACCGCCACCACACCCTGGGAGACTTCGAACGTCTCATCCGCGATGAGATTGCTGTCCGCCGTCCACCCGCGGGGGATGACGATGATGTGGATGCTGACGTACATGACGTCGCCGGTGCTCTCCGTGTGGGCTTGGGGTATCAGGAACACGAGGCTGTCTGCGGTGGTGCGTCTGGCATCGTCCGATTCACCGAGGGTGCCCGGATCGCTGTCCAGCACCTGTATATCCCCGGAGATATGCAGCTTGGAGCCCTGCACCGCGGAGAACATCGCCGTGCGGATGCGGTCCTGCCAATGCACGGACTTGAAGACGGCGGCATGCCTGTCGATGTTCTCGCCCAGGTTGGAATCCGTGGCCACTTTATGCGCCGTGAGCCCGGTGAACACCAGTCCGCCGAAGAGATACATGACCCCCACGTACTCACCCACATCCACGGCCTTCCGCAAACCGACGTCGTGGACGACGATGTCGTCCGCGGGCTGCACGTAGTAGACCGCCACGCTGCGGCCGATGAGCCGCGTCTGTATGGAAGTGAGTTCCGGGCCGGAAGCGCAGCTGCACAGGCAGAGCGCCACCCCCAGGACCACGAGCCCCTTCACCCCTCTGTTCGCCCCCCGCATGCCGTATCTCCCGCTTTCGTCCGTTATGCCGCCCGGCGGCGATCGTTCCCTCGGGCCCCATTCTATAAGCGGGGCCGGGCATGGGCCATGCCCCCAGACTGCTGACAGCACGCTGTCAGGAGCCCCCTCGTAGAGTGGCAGCGTACCCCACCACTCCCGAGGAGCACTGTCATGAGCAAAGTCGTCAACGCCATCACCTGGTTCCAGATCCCGGCCTCCGATTTCGGCCGCGCCGTGAAGTTCTACAGCGCGGTGCTGAAGAAGCCGCTGCGCGAGGAGACCATGCTGGGCGAACGCATGGGCATCTTCCCCTACGACGGCGAGGGCGTGAGCGGCGCCGTCACCGAGGCCTCCTATCTCAAGCCCAGCCTGGACGGCAACAACATCTTCCTGCAGGTGGATGGCGAGCTGGATCAGGCCCTGCAGCGGGTGGAGACCGCCGGCGGCCATGTCATGACCCCCAAGACCGCCCTGGGACCCGACATGGGCCACTTCGCGGTGATCTGCGATACCGAAGGCAACCGCGTCGGGCTACACTCGCTCGGCTAAAGCCGTGTGGAGCGCCGGGCATGAGACGCGCCGATAGACTCTTCCAGATCATCCAATACCTGCAGGGCCGGCGGCTGGTCACAGCCAAACAGCTCGCCGAGCGCCTGCAGGTATCGGAACGCACGGTCTACCGAGATGTGCAGGACCTCATGCTCTCCGGCGTGCCCATCGAAGGGGAAGCCGGCGTCGGCTACATACTCCGCGCCGGCTTCCACCTGCCCCCGCTGATGTTCACCCCCGAGGAGATGGAGGCGCTGATCACCGGCGCCCGGCTGGTGAAGGCCTGGGCCGGCGACAAGCTGGCGGAGCAGGCCGAGCAGGCGCTGGCCAAGATCGAGCACATCCTGCCCCCCAAGCTCAAGCAGCAGATCAGCGACACCCGGGTCTTCGCCCCCGGCTTCCACGCCTACGCCCGCCACACCGCCCAGCTCGACACCCTGCGCGGCGCCATCAACAAGCGCCAGGTACTGGAGATCGGCTACATCAAGGAGGACGGCCAGACCTCGGAGCGCAGCGTGCGTCCGCTGGGGCTCTTCTTCTGGGGCAAGGTGTGGACACTCGCCGCCTGGTGCGAGCTGCGCAATGACTACCGCAGCTTCCGCATCGACCGCATCCAGAAGGTGACGGAGGCGGGCCGCAGCTTCGAGGAGACGAAAGAGATATCCCTGGAAGCGCTGTTCGCCAAGTACCGGGCGGAATCCCCGGAGACCCGGGTCTAGGGACGGATGCTTCTCATGGAATGGGCAGCCTTCTCGGCGATCATGATGGTGGGGGCGTTCGTGTTCCCGGTCATGAGCTATTCCATCCGCCACCGGAAGAAAGGGCGGCCGAAGCCGCCCCTTCACATCAGGCGCTGTTAGCCGCGCCGGCGTCGCGCGAAGCCTAGACTCATCAGTAGCAACAGGAGCGAGAGCAGCGAAACCGCTCCGCCGCCGCCCCCTCCGCCGCCGCTGCTGGACGAACCGCCAGCACCCGAGTTACCAGAGCCGCCGCTCGAAGACGAACTCGGCGGGCTGATGTCGTCGTAGACATACACCTGGCCGCGCTTATCCGCGCCATAGACCTTGCTCGTGCGGGGATCGGCAGCCACGGCACCGATATTCACGGTAATGCCGGTGCTTACCGACTGGGGCCGAGCGGCGGCCAGGCGGCGGGCCCGTTCGAACTTCCCACCTCGCACCGAGTCTAGCGTGGGCCCAACCTGGGTAGTCAAGGTGACAGCCTGCGTGACACTCCGCGCTGACGTGGGTAAACCATTGGTCAAGGGCTGCCAACTCGAGCCAGCATCGGAAGAGACATAGACATCGCCGATGCCGATGATGGGCGAGACGTAGATGATGGAGGTATTGTTCGGATCGATCTGTATCGAAGTATAGCCGTTCGGCTCGAGCCCATTGTTGGCGCTGGTCCAGGTAGCGCCGCCATCGGTGCTCTTCTCGATGCCCTGGCTATTGCTACTTATGTATATGGTGCTGGGTGTCTTGGGATCGATGGCGATCGCCCAGATGAGACCAGGCTGCAAACCGGCAGCTGCGCTCCAAGAATCCCCGCCATCTGTACTCTCGAACAAGCCATCGTTCCAGGTCCCGGCGAAGACGCGCTGGCTGTTCGCGGGATTGACCGCGAGCGACATGACGATGGGGTCGGTGATACCAGTGGTCGAAACCTGCCAGTTGGCGCCGCCATCGATGGACTTGAACACGCCGGCCGCTTCGGTGCCTGCATAGACCGTCTGCGAGTTCTCAGGGTCCACCGCGACTGCGTCCATAGCCCCGGAGTTGGCGGGGATGCCGTTATTCAGCGGCGTCCAGTCGGCTCCCGCATCCGTAGTCTTATACATACCGATGCCGGTGGCGGCGTAGAGCGTGCTGGCCGCGTTGGGATCCTCCACCAAATCGTCCACACCGAGGCCTTGATACCCTGCGAGATTGATGCCGTTATCCGCCTCACTCCAGGTGGCGCCGTCGTCACTGCTCTTATAGATACCTGTGCCCTCGGAGCCGAGGTAGATGATGCCGGAGTTGTCCATGAACATTATGTTTGTGATGACGCCGTAGAAGCCTATGTCCGATTCCTGCCAGGTGCCGCCGCCGTCGGTGCTCTTGTAGAGCCCGAAGAGGCCTCTGGCATATAGGTTCGCCGGCGTCACCGGATCTACGGCAATCTCGCCCAAGCCATCGGAACCGCCCGCTGGCACCAGAGCCCAATGGGCGCCCCCATCGGGGCTGGCATAGAGCACACCGAGGATCGTGTTGCCCCACATGTTGTTCGAATTCGTGGGGTCGATGGCGATGATCCTCTGCACGGTAGCGGCGCTACCTGTAACTGCAACCCAGGAACTGCCGCCGTTGGTGGAGGCGTACAAGGCCAGACCACCCGCGTAGACGTTCTGGTCGTTGTTGGGATCGATGATGAGGCTGTCGAACGGCAGATTGGTCAGGCTCTCGGTCCAGCTGGCCCCGCCGTTAGTGCTCATGTAGAGGCCAGTACTAGCATCGGAGGAGAAGGCGCCCCCGGAGGTCGTCGAGGCAAGCGCTTCGGCCGTCATATAGAGGGTGTTGGGGTTCGCCGGATCTACGACGAGGTCCGTCAAGTCGTGCATGCCCTGTGCCAACAGGGTTCCTAGACCTGAATTGGTCGCCGTCCAATGGGCGCCGCCATCGACGGTCTTGTAAATGCCGTTATTATACGTAAGCGCATAAGCGACCCCATCGTTCACCGGGTCCACCACCACCTGGCCGAGGGAATCCTCTTGAGGATTGCCGGGACCCAGATCGGGGATGCCGGTATTGATGCCGGCCCAGGTTGTACCGTCGTCCGTGGATTTGAAGATGCCTGCTCCTTGGGTGGCGACATACACCGTGGTGTGGTTCTCCGGCTCGATCTCCACATCCACCGCGTAGTCGTAGGTCTCTGCCAGCACCAAGGTCCAGTGGGCACCGGAGTCGGTGCTCTTGAAGACGCCGGGGTAACCGACCATGAAGAGCGTGCTAGGGGTGACGGGATCCACCGCGATCTTGAGGATGTACCCGCCGTAAGGCTGTCCCACCACGGTCCACTGGTCGTTGCCCGCCAGGACCGGAGCCGAGGCCATGCCGAAAGCCAGGAGAGTGAGCAGAGCTATGCGGGAAGGCGGCGTGCGTCGATCCATGACTGACCCCTAATATCCTAATGTTACGGACGGCGCATATTTAGGCAGAAACCTGGTGGGCCGGCAAGCCTCCCCTAAGAAACACCGCGCCGCAGCAGGTCCGCCGCCTTCTCAGCGATCATGATGGTGGGGGCGTTCGTGTTCCCGGCGATGAGCGTGGGCATCACGCTGGCGTCCACCACCCGCAAGCCTTCCACGCCCCGCACCCGCAGTTCCGCGTCCACCACCGCCTCCGCCCCCGTGCCCATGGGGCAGGTGCCGGCCGGGTGGTATATGGTCTCGGCCCGCTGCCGGATGGCGGCGCGGATGGCTTCCTCCGATTCCACCCCCGCCGTGAAGAGCTCCCCGCGCCGGTAAGGCTCGAAAGCCGGCGCCGCGAGGATCGCCCGGGCCATCCGGAACCCTTTCACCAGCACTTCCATATCTTCGGGCGCGCTCAGGTATCTCGGATCGATCCGGGGCGCCGCCATGGGGTCGGCGCTCGCGAGACTCACCTTGCCGCGGCTCTTGGGCCTAAGCGCGCAGGCGTGCAGGGAATAGCCGTGCCGCAGGTGCTTAAGGGTGCGGCCGTGGTTGTGGACGATGGCGGTGCAGAAATGCAGCTGGATGTCCGGCGCCGGGAGCGCGGGGTCGGACTTCAGGAAGCCACCCGCCTCGGCGATGTTGCTGGTGAGCATGCCGCGCCGCTCACGTCGGTAACGGCCGAGTTCCTTAAGCAGGCGCCATACGGCCGCGGGGGACGCGCCGAGGGTGTGCAAGGACTTCGTCCGATGGATCAGGGTGTAGTCCAGGTGATCCTGCAGGTTCCCGCCGACACCGGGGAGGGGCTGCACCACCGGGATGCCGAGACGCTGCAGCTCCTCGCCCGGGCCGATACCGGATAGCATCAGGAGTTGCGGCGATTGGAACGCGCCGGCCGAGAGGATCACCTCGGCCTTGGCCTCAGCCGACAGGATCCGGCCATCGCGCAGGTATTCCACGCCGGTGGCCCGCTTGCCGGTGAACAACACGCGCCAGGCGTGGGCGCCGGTGATGACTTTGAGATTGGGCCGGTGCATGGCGGGATGGAGATAAGCGCGGGCGGCGCTCCAGCGCTCGCCTTCTTTCTGGGTCACCTGGTAGACACCCACCCCTTCCTGCTCGGCGCCGTTGAAGTCCGCGTTCTCCTTGAAACCCGCCTGCTTCGCGGCGCTCACGAAGGCCTGCTGCAGCAGGTTGCCGGTGCGCAGCTCGCTCACGGGCAAGGGCCCTTCGTTGCCGTGCCAGCGGTCCCGGTGCGTGAGGTTCGCCTCCGCCCGCTTGAAATACGGCAGCACGTCTTCGTAAGACCAGCCGGGGTTGCCCAGGGCCGCCCAGGCGTCGTAGTCGGACGGGTGGCCGCGGGTGTAGATCATGGCGTTGATGGCGCTGGAACCGCCCAGCACCCGGCCGCGGGGCTGGTAGGTGCGACGGCCGCCGAGCTCGGGCTGCGGCACGCTCTTGAAGCCCCAGTTGATGAAAGGCCAGGGGACCGTGGCGATGATGCCGAGCGGCAGCTTCACCGCCCAACCCTCGCCCTGGCCGCCCGCCTCGAGCAGGCAGACCGTGACCGCCGGGTCCTGCGAGAGCCGCGCCGCGAGCACCGCGCCCGCCGAGCCCCCGCCGACGATCACATAATCGAACCCTTCCACCCGCCGCTTTAGGGTTTGCCGATGAGATCCAGCATCTGCTTCACGTCCGGCGCATGGGCGCCGTTGGGTGAGAGCTTGAGGTAGGTCTTGAGGGCCTCCACCGTGCCCTTCGGCACCACGAAGTTGCCGTTGTTGTCCGTCTCGCCCTCGCCCACCAGCACCGAGCCCTTGATGTAGTACGCATCGGGCCGGGTCGGGTCCGCGGCGATGGCCTTGTCGCAGGCCTCGACCGCGCCGTCGTCTTCCTTGGCGTTGTAGAGCAACACGCAGAGGTTGAAGTAGGCGACACCGGGGTTGTCCGAGAGGACCGCCGCCTTCTCGTAGGCGGCCACGGCGTCCTTGCTGCGCTTCAGCTTCAGGTAGGCGGCGCCCTGGTTCGTGTACATGGCGCCCATGGCCTGTTTCGCGCCGGCGGCATCGGTGGTGTCGGCCTGGGCGAGCGCGATGCCGTTGCCATAGCTCTGCACCGCGTCCTTGTACTTGCCCTCGTTGTACTGGGCATCACCCAGGTGCTGGGCGTAGTCCCAACGCTTGGCATCGAGGGCCACGAGCTGCTTCAGGGCCGCTTCCGCCCCGGCCCAATCGTTGGCCTGCTGGGCCTTCTGGGCCTGGTCGATCAGGGCGTTCGCCGTGGTGGCCTGGGCGTTCTGCGCCTGGGCGGCCTTGACCTGGGTGCTGTTCATGGGCGCCGCGGCCGGCGCTGAAGTATCGGCCAGGGCCGCGGTGGAGACGGCCAAGCCTAAAGAAGCCAAGAGAAGACCTAAGAAACGCATATCTCACCCCCGGGACGTCAATATTTTGTAGTCAAAGATATACCACAGAGGCGGCTTAGCGTCGCGTGGTCTTGCGCCTCACCATCCTCGAAATGGGCTTTCCCTGCGGGTTTTTAGCCACAAAGGCCAGTCCGACATACAGCCATCTCTTCAAAGCGGCATCCGTCTTGATGCCGGCCGGTTCCACGAGCACGTAGCCCGAGAGCGCCTTGCCGGCGAAACGCATGGGTTTCACGTGGGGCTTGGCCAGGAACTTCCCGCGGGCTTCGGGGCCGACGCGGACCAGGAGGCCTTCCGCGTTCACGCCGCAGGCCATCTGCCCGTCCTTGAGGAAGCAGACGCCGCCGATCATGCGCTTCTCGGTAAGCCCTTTGCGGTGGGAGAGAAGACGGCGCAGACGCTCCAGGGAAACTTCCGCAGATGTGAGTCGCTTGTCGGCCATGCCCCATCCAGTCAAGAAGACTTAACTCCTCGCGCTCCATCTGCCCGGAACACCGGCGGACTTAACAAAATCTGCCCCCGGAAAAATGCATGTATTTTTTGTGACAGCGCCAGCACTCCCAAGCGATCGCACGCGACCGAAAACAGCACGCCCTCAGGCCGCGCGTGCCGATCTGAAAATTGGAACACGAGTCCGGGGCGCTGCCCACCCCCTCCCCCAGGATACAAGGCATCGGAGGGCTCTCGGCCCTTCGCGATCAGCGGTATCGCGCGATGAGTTGGTCCGCCACGTCGCTCAGGGTGTCGCCGACGTACTGCGGCTGGGGGCCGACGGCCAGGATATCGTTGCCCACGCGCCTGATCAGCGCCGCTTGCCAACCTGCCGCCACGGCCCCGAGCGTGTCCCAGGTGTGGCAAGCGATGAGGCAGAGCTGGGAGGGCTTCACCTTGAGCTCGCGCTCGACATAGGCATAGGCCTCCCGCGAGGGCTTGTGATGCTTCACGCCGTCGGCGCTGAAGCGCCGCTCGAAGAGGCCGACGATCCCGCCGTGGGTGAGCTGCCGCGTCTGCACCTCTAGCAGGTTATCCGTCAGGGTAAAGAGGCGAAACCCCGCCTGCCGCAGCTTCGCCAGCGCCGCCGGCACCTCAGGGTAAGGGGGCATGGTTGAGAACCTGTCGGTCAGCTCGGCCTTGTCCGCCTCGCTGATCCTGATGCCCTGGGTGTCCGCCAGCATCTTCATGACCGCGGCGCCGATGTCGGTGAACGGCACGTAGCAGCCTGCCACGGTCAGGGCGGCTGAATACAGGATCAGATCCGCGAACCAGAGCCGCATGGTGGTCTTCCCGCCAAAGATGCGTTCGAACACCGGCTCCATGGTGCCGAGGTCCAGCAAGGTCTCGTTCACATCGAAGACGATCAGGGGGCGGTCGGACATGTGCGCTTACTCCATGCGGTCGGATCGGATCCCAGAAGACATCCGATGTTAGTCGAACGATGCATTCAACAATATCTGCCCTCGATGTGTGAATTTTTCAGTGACAGCCTGCGCGGTGTCGCCTAACTTAGGGAGGCGACTTAGGTTACATGAGTGATGTAATGAGCGGCTTTTACATCTGTTCATGAAGAGATCCTCGGCCACCCGGCGATGTCAGGCATGCTAATTTAGCTGCATCAGGAGTCGACGAGCGCGAGCGGGTCCGCCTGTGAACAGCCCGGCAAAGACCTTGTGGGGATCCTTGGGCCTAGTCGCGGTCGCGTTGGCCTTAAGCGGCTTCACGACCACCACGCTGGATCCCGACCAGGCTGAGATCGTGACCGCGGACGTGGCCCATTTCTGGCAGGCCTTCGACGATGCGGCCCAGGCGCCGCCCGATCAGCGCACGGCCGTCTACACCCGGGAATATATCGACCTCGCGAGCCCGGGGCTCAAGGACATCATCCCCCACAAGTTCGTGAGCCCGCAGGCATTCTCGGACTACGTAGAGGCGCACCGGGATTTCTACGGGAAGGCCCGCCCCTACATCCAGCAGGTGGTGGATCAGAAAGCCGCGGTGGCCGACGCCTTCCGGCGCCTCAAAGCCCTCTACCCCGACATCCGGTTCCCGAAGCACGTCTATTTCATCGTGGGGCGCCACAACATGGGCGGCACCTCCTCGGACGACGGCATCATCCTGGCCGCGGAGATGTACACCGCCATGCCCGGCGCGCCCTACAGCTACCCGAACATGCCGCCGAGCATCGTGCCCTTCAAGGTGCTGCACGAGACCGTGCACTTCAACCAGACCGTCCAGCCGGAGGGCGTCGACGCCCCGCTGCTGCAGAACACCGTGCTCGAAGGGATGGCGGACTTCATCGCCTCCCTGGTGCTGCCGCAACCCGCCGTCCGGCAGTACACGGACCGCTGGCAATACGGCTGCGCCCACGAGGCCGAGCTCGCGGCCCGCTTCCTGAAGGATGAGGACGCGACCAGGATGGAACCGTGGATGTATACCTACGAACCGGACACCGGCTGGCCGCCCGACATGGGTTATTGGATGGGCTATCGCATCGACCAGACGTACTACACCCAAGCCCACGACAAGACCGCGGCCCTGCGCGCCATGCTGGGGGTGACCAATTTCAAGGCTTTCTTGACGGCCAGCGATTACCCCGCCAAGGCCCCCGCTTGCGAGCCGGAACATCCGGCGGATAGCCACTGAGGGCGGCCGCAAACTTTTGGGCTTGCCCTTAGCTCTTGTTCGCGTAGATAAGGATCACGATCAGATCCTCGAGGGGCAGGAAGACTAGCCCTAAGATCGCGAGATAGACGAACCACTCCCCCATGAACCCCAGGGCATGCACCCAGCGGGCCGCGAAGATGCCGGCGATATACCCCAGCACCAGCCCCGGCCCGCACCAGAGATAACCCATGGCCGGGTCGTTGTAGAGGGTGCCGCCGGCGATCAAGCCCGCCGTGAAGCCGAGCAGCAGGCAGCAGAAGAACACCGAGGGCATGAAGACCGCGTAGTCGTAGCGGTAGCCTTCCCGCCGCCGCGCCCGGTATTCCACGACCATGGACCAGCCCAGGAGCGCCAGGAGCGCGCCCGCGCCTACGAGCACGCTAACCCAGCCACCTATCGAACCACGGATCGCCGCCGGCAGCCCCAGCACCACCAGGATGAGGCAGCCGAAGATGAGCAGCGGGATCTCGATGTGGACGTGGCGCCGGACATCGCGCTGACTGCGCCACTGAGCGATGCGCAAGGCGATCACCCGCGGCAGGAAGGAGACATGGAACGCCGGCGACCAGAAAGGTGGCGGGGCCGAAAGGAAGCTGCCGTCCGGTGGCTGTTGCTGGCCCGGAGCAGGTTGTTCAGTCATGTGGTACCCCGAAGTGACCGAAACCCGGGACTTCCTGTCTTAAAGATCGCAGATAGAGGAATCCGTGTTTCAGATCGCTGCCAGGCGATCCACCGTATCAGGGTAGCGCTTGACCAGGTTGATGAGCAGGGCGGCCTGGGCATTCGGCTTCGCCCTGCCCTGCTCCCAATTCTCGAGGGTGCGCACATTGGTGCGGAGATAGATCGCAAACACAGCGCGGGAGATCTGTAGATGCCGGCGTACGCGGACCAGTTCCTGCGGAGTGACTTCCGGAGCGGGCTTGTAAGCCAGCGTATGTGTGCGCAGGGTGCGCTTGCCCTTACGGGATTCCGCCAGTGCGGTCATCCCTTCGCCCAGTTCCTTGAACAGGTCGCGCTTGGAAGCGCCCGTTGTTTTGGACTTCATCGCTGTCTTCATCTTGTCCTCCTGGCGGCCAACTCCGCCTTGATCATCGCCTTGAGCGCCTTGCGCTGCGGTGGAGTGAGATCGGCCATCTCCTCCTTGTCATACACGGTGAACAGCCAGAACTGCATTCCTGCATCCCACCAGTAGTAGATCACCCGCAGCCCGCCGCGCTTGCCCTTGCTGCGCCGCTTATCGGCGAACCGCAGTTTACGCAGGCCGCCGGTGTCCGGTATCGGATCGCCGGCTTCCGGGTCCTTCATCAACTGCTTCTGAAGGTCCCGAAATGCCTCGTCGCCAAGGTAGTCCTCGCGGTGTCGCTCGAACGCGGGCAACTCGACGAAGACGGCCTGCATGGAGCCAATTATACGTAGCTTGCGTATATACGCAAGCTACGTATAAGAGTGGCCGCCTAAGCACGGGAGACACGTCTGCGCGCCACCGGCGTATCGCCCATGCCTTGCCCGCGCGGGGATGTTGGAGGCTTTCCTAGTGGTCATATTTTAATCAAGTAAATTATGCTAATATTATTGTCATTATTTACTTAATAGAGTTCCACCCATGGCCGCCCTACGGGAACAGTTCCTGGAACGCTTCACCCGCGCCCTGTTTCAGAAGCGGGGCTCCGGCTTCGTGCTCAAGGGCGGCGGTGCGCTGCGCGCGCTCTTCGGCCCCGAGCGGCTCACCCAGGACATCGACCTCGACTTCATCGGCGCCAAGCGCAGCGCGGATTCGCTGCACACGAGCGTGCGCCATGCCATCGAAGCCGCCGCCCGGGGCCTCGCCCTCACCGACCTCGCGGTCTCCGAGCCCGGCAAGGCGGAACGCAGCCCGCGCTGGAAGCTGAACTTCAGCGACGCCGCCGGAGCGCGCCAGCACCTGGAGATCGAAGTCTCGCGCGACCCCGAGCGCGCGCCGCCCGGTGGCGTGGTGGTGCAGAAGCCCTTCGAACCCAGGGCCGCCACCGGCATCGCCCGCTTCTGGGTGGACGTCTACGACGAAGCGACGCTCGCCGCCACCAAGCTAGCCGCCTTGCTCGGGCGCGAAGTGCCGCGGGACGTGTACGACCTGGACCTCCTGCGGGGCGCCGCGCCCGCGATCCCGCCCGCGCTCACGGCCTGGGCGGTGGCGCGCGCCCATCTCGACGGGCAGGACCCGGTGCGCCTGCTCTGGGAGCACCTGGATGCCCTGAGCTACGACCGCTACCGCGCGGAACTGGAAGGCTCGCTCAGCCCCGAGGCTGCCGCGCGGCTGGACGAGACCGAGTGGACCGCCATGAAACTGCGGGTGGGCGACTACCTGGAGCGGCAGCTCAAAGCCGACCGGCCGTGAAACCCTGGCAGCTCCGTCTCGAAGAAGCCCTGCGCGCCGACGCGGCGCCCGCGGTGCTGAGCCGCGACCTCCTAGCCCGCATGGCACGCAGCGCGCGCGGCGGCGAGGACCTCCCGGCCAGCAGTCTCACCCACTGGATCCGCGCCGCGGCCAGGAACGGCCGGCTGCAGCCGGTGCTGCGCGGGCTCTACCTCAACCGCTGGCGCTCGCGCCCTGTGACACTCGCCGATGCAGCGCCCT
>DASSIS010000157.1:0-6515 GCA_035691665.1 Gammaproteobacteria bacterium
ACGAACAGCGGCATCTTGAGCAGCGTCATTTTGGGGGCGCGCAGGTTGAGGATGGTGGCGATCACGTTGATCGCGCCCATCACCGAGCTGATGCCCATCATGTGCACCGCGAAGATCACGAACGGGAAGGCGGTGCCGGTCTGCAGCATCAGCGGCGGATACATGGTCCAGCCGCCGGCCGGGCCGCCGCCGGGCATGAGCATGGTGCCGAGCAGCAGGGTGAAGGCGAACGGCAGGATCCAGAAGCTCCAGTTGTTCATGCGCGGCAGCGCCATGTCCGGCGCGCCGATCATCATGGGGATCATCCAGTTCGCCAGGCCCACGAAGGCCGGCATGATGGCGCCGAAGATCATGACCAGCGCATGCATGGTGGTGAACTCGTTGAAGGTCACCGGGTCCACGAACTGCATGCCGGGCTTGAACAGCTCGGCGCGGATCACCATGGCGAAGCTGCCGCCGATGAAGAACATCAGCAGGCTGAAGCACAGGTACAGGGTACCGATGTCCTTGTGGTTGGTGGTGGTGATCCAGCGCCAGATCCCGCGCGGGTGATCGCTGTGGTTGTCGTGTGCCGTGGCGGCGTTGCTCATGTGCGTGCTCTCCGGATCCGTTTAGCGTGCGGCCTTGATGTCTTCGGGTTTCACGAGGTCGCCCTTGTGGTTGCCGAAGGCATTGCGCTCATAGGTGATGACGGCGGCCAGGTCGATGTCGCTCAGCATGTTGCCCCAGGCCGGCATGATGCCCTTGCCCTTCAGCACCAGCTGGATGTGCGCGGCCAGCGGGCCGTTGGGGATCTCGCCGCGGGCGATGGCCTTGGCGCCGATGGCCTTGTTGCCGGTGCCATCCGCCATGTGGCAGCTGGCGCAGTTCGCGTCATAGACCTGCTTGCCCTTGGCCATGGCGGTCGCCATGTCCCAGGCCGGCGCGGCGGCGGATGCAGCAGCCGCGGCAGGCTTCGGAGCCGGGGCGCTGGGCGCTGCGGGGGCGGGAGCAGATTTCGCCGGGGCCGCGGCGGCGGTCTGCGGCGCCATCAGGCTGCCGAAGCTCGTCTGCTCGAACACCACCGGGCTGCCGTTGTCCTCGAGCGAGCCGTCGAAGGGGCTCACGTATTTGCCGTTCGCGGCCTTCATGGCGCTCACCCAGGCCTTGTAGTCGGCCGGGGTCTTGGCCACCACCACGATGGGCATGAAGCCATGCCAGCGGCCGCAGAGCTCGGCGCAGGCGCCGCGGTACACGCCGGGGGTCTCCACCTTGATCCATTCTTCATTGATGAAGCCGGGGTTGGCGTCGGTCTTGCCGCCGAAGTCCGGCATCCACCAGGAGTGGATCACGTCGTCAGAGGTGATGAGCAGGCGGATCTTCTCGCCGGTGGGCACCACGAAGGGGTGGTCCACATCGCGCAGGTAGTTGGGGACGCTCGCCGGATCGATGCCGGAATGGAGCTGGCTCGCCTTGTCGCTGTCCTTGGCGAGCATGCTGAAGTAGCTGAAACCGTCCTGCAGGTAGTCGTACTGCCACTTCCACTGGTAGCCGACGATCTTGACGCTCATATCCGGGTCGCTGGTGTCGGCCATGCGCACCAGCACCTTGGCGGCGGGGATGGCCATGGCCACCAGGATGATCACCGGCACGATGGTCCAGGCGATCTCGAGGGTGGTGCTCTCGTGGAACTGAGCGGCCTTGGCGCCGGCAGCCTTGCGATGGAAAACGATGGCCCAGAGCATCGCGCCGAACACGAAGAACGCGATGCCGCAGCACACGTAGAACACCATCATGTGCAGGTCGTAGACATCATGGCTGACCGGGGTCACGCCCTCGGGCAGGTTGTAGGCCGAATCGGCGGCGCGGGCAGCCCCGGCCGCGAGCATGGCCCCGAGGACCAGAACGGCACCCGCCGCTTTCTTGATTGTGTGGAAGACCATGCGATCGTCACTCCTGCTGGCTGTCTTGCCGCGTGGCGCGGGCCGGCGGTGCCGGTTGTCGAGAGAAGCTGCATCCCCTCCGGGCTCGCCCGGCCCGAAAACCGCCGTCGGACTGGCTGTCCGCCGGGGAAAATCAGGCGGCGTATGCTACCGCATGGCCCCCGCGCGGCGCAACGGAGCGCCGGCGTAACCTCACGTTTTCCCCGGAGATTTGCCGAGTTTGCTCAACGATTGAGCAAACGTCGGCATGCCGTCATGAGTTCCTCGGCCACGGCGGCGACACCCGCTTTGGGTGCATGCGGCAGACGCCCGAGCAGGGGCGCGTGCAACTCCGCTTCCAGGGTGGCGAGGTTGGCTTCGGGCCGCTCGAAGGCGGGGTCGATGGCGTTCGCCACCCAGCCCGCGAGCGTGAAGCCGTCGGTCCTGAGCGCCCGGGCGGTGAGCGCTGCGTGGTTGAGGCAACCCAGACGCATGCCCACCACCAGGATCACCGGCAGATCCAATTCCCGGGCCAGGTCCGGCAGTTCCAACATGGGGGAGAGCGGGACCTGCCAGCCCCCCACTCCCTCCACCACCACCGTGTCGGCTCCCTTACAGAGTTCCGAGTAGGCAGCGAGCAAGCTATCCATGCTCACCTCCACGCCCGCGTCCATGGCGGCGAGGTGCGGCGCGACGGCGGGGGCGAAGCAATAGGGATTCACGAGCCCGTAGGCGCGCTTCTCGCTCGCGGCGGATTGGAGCAGGAGCGCGTCTTCGTTGCGCAGGCCCTCCGGCGTCATGGCGGCACCGCTCGCCACGGGTTTCATGCCCACGCTCTTGCGTCCGAGTTTGGCGCAGGCCTTGAGCAGCCCCGCGCTCACCCGCGTCTTGCCGATGCCGGTATCGGTGCCGGTGACGAAGAAACCCTCCATCAGGATCCGCCCTTGCCGAGGGCGGCGGTGGGCATGAACTTCGGTGCCCAGGCGGTGCCGTACACCACTTCATAAGTGGCGGGCAGACGGCCGTCGCGCCGCCACTTCTCATAGGCTCGTCCCAAGGCCGCCAGGCGGCCGGGCCCGGTGAGCCCGCGCCCACGCCCGGCGGTGACGTTGTGAGCACCGATGCGCTTGAGGTCGCGCATGAGCGCGGTCGCATCGGCGTAAGTCATGGTCAGGTGCTCCACGTCCATCACCGGTTCCACGAAACCGGCGCGGATGAGCGCATCGCCCACGTCGTGCATGTCCAGGAAACGGTTCACGTGGTTGTAGCCGTCCACCTCCTGCCAGGCGGCGCGCAGCTCCTTGAGGGTGTCGGGCCCCAAGGTGCTGAACAGGAGCAGGCCGTGGGGCTTCAGTAGGCGGCGCCACTCGAGCAGCGTCGCATCCAGGTCCTCGCACCACTGCAGGATGAGACTCGCGTAGATGAGATCGAAACCCTGCGCCGCGAAAGGCAGTGCCTCTGCATCGGCGCAGACGAAACCGGCGCGCTTCCGCCAGGGGACATACCAGGGCCGCTGGCGCGCGAACTTGAGCATGTTGGGCGCGAGGTCCACGCCGATCACCTGGGCCGCGGGATAGCGCTGCACCAGGGTCCTCGTCGGGCGGCCGGTGCCGCAACCCACGTCCAGCACCCGTCCAGGCGCGAGGGTCGTGAGTTCCAACCGCTCCAGGAGCCGCTCGCCCACCTCCCGCTGCAGCACCGCCGCCGCATCGTAGTCCGGCGCGGCCTTATCGAAGGCTTTGCGCACCGCCGCCCGGTCCAGGCTGAACTCATCGGCGGCGTTCACGACAGGTTTCTCCGTCGTGCCGGCCGTCCGCCATCTAGCCCTTGCATGAAGCCCGTGACCGCGGCGATGAAATCCTCCGGGTGGGAGAGGAAAGGCGCGTGGGCGCTCTTGGGGATGAGCTGCAATCTGACACCGGGGATGCTTTGCGCCAGTGCTACGCTTGCAGCCGGCGGCGTGAGGCGGTCGTAACCGCCGGCGATGACGAGGGTGGGTGACGCTATGCGCGCGAGTTCGGCGCGCAGGTCGCTCGTCCGCAGCAGATCGAGGCCGGCGGCGAGGGATGCGCCGTCGGGCTCGCCCCGGGCGAAGAGCGCATCCCGCAACTGGCGCAAAGCGCCGCGCGCGGCTTCGTCGCCCCGCACCTGGAGCGAGAGGAAACGCTGCAGGGTCTCCTTATAGTCCCAGCCTAGGCCCGCGGCGAACTCCTGCAGCTGTTCCGGGGGCATGGCGTCCAGCCAGCCCGGCGCCGTGACGAAACGCGGCGTGGTGTTGGCGAGGATCAGCCCGCGTAATCTCCGGGGTGCGTCCAGGGCGGCGCGCTGGGCGATCAAGCCACCCAGGGACCAGCCGAGCCACACCGCCTGCTCCGGCACCGAGGCGAGCACTTCCCCGGCCACCTCCGAAAGCGCGCCGGACATGGGCTTCGCGCGGCTCAGTCCATGACCCGGCAGATCCACCCGCGTGACACGGAAACCGGTCACCAACCTCTCCAGCACGCTCTCCCAGATGCCGCCGTGCAGGCCCCAGCCGTGCAGCAGCACGAGATCTGAGCCCTGCCCTTGCGTCTCTATATGTAGAGGCCCGGCCATCAGTGGCGACTCGCGGTCTTCAAGGCATCCAGGAGACGGTCCACGTGGGCCTCCTCGTGGGCGGCCGTGAGGGTGATGCGCAGGCGCGCCGTGCCCGCGGGCACCGTGGGCGGGCGTATGGCCGCCACGAGCACCCCCTGTTCCTTGAGCTTCCGGGAGAGCATGAGTGCATCCGCGCTCTCGCCCACCAGCAAGGGCTGGATGGCAGTGACCGAGGGGAGGAGTTCGATATCGAGTTGTGCCGCGCCTTCGCGGAAACGCACGATGAGCGCCTTGAGCTTCTCGCGTCGCCAACTCTCCGCATGCATGAGCTTCAAGGCCGCCCGCCCCGCTTCCGCCAAGGCCGGCGGGGTGGCGGTCGTATATATATAGGTGCGTGCGGACTGGATCAGGGTCTCGATCAGGGCCTCGCTGCCGGCGACGAAAGCGCCGAACGTGCCGCAAGCCTTGCCCAGGGTGCCCATGAGCACCGGCACCTCCGTAGCGCCGAGGCCGTGATGCTCCAGGCTGCCGCGCCCCTGGTCGCCGAGCACGCCGAAGCCGTGGGCATCGTCCACCATGAGGAAGGCCCCGACCGCATCCGCTGCCTGCTTGAGTTCCGGCAGGGGCGCCACATCCCCGTCCATGCTGAACACACCGTCGGTCATCACGAGGCTGCGTCCGCCTGCATCCGCCACGAGATGCCGCTTGAGATCGGCCACGTCGGCGTGGGTATAGCGGGCGAAACGCGCGCCGGAGAGCAAGCCTGCGTCCAAGAGAGAAGCATGGTTGAGCCGGTCCTCCAGTACCCGGTCGCCACGTTTCAGCAATGCCGAAGCCACTCCCAGGTTCGCCATGTAACCGCTGGAGAAGAGCAGCGCCCGCTGCCGGCCCGTGAACGCGGCCAGTTCCTCCTCGAAGGCATGATGGGCACGGCTATGGCCCGTGACGAGGTGGGCCGCGCCGCTGCCCGTGCCGTGCTCCTCGAGACCGCGCTGCAGCGCCTGCGCGAGCGCCGGATGGGCCGCGAGACCCAGATAGTCGTTGCTGGAGAAATTGAGGTAGCGCCGGCCTTCCAGGGCGATCTCGGGCCCCTGGGGGCCCTCCACGACGCGCCTCAGCCGGTAGAGGGATTGTTCCTTGAGCGCGTCGAGCCTAGGCGCGAGCTCCGCATCAAGTCGCGCGCTGTTCGTCATGGGCCTCGGCCGTGATGTCGAGGTGCGCCGTACCGGCCCGCTCCTCCAGGGTCTCGGCGTGTATGCCGAGCCGGGCGAAGAGCTCCCGGTCCTTCTCCATGTCCGGGTTGCCGGTGGTGAGCAGCTTCTCGCCGTAGAAGATGGAGTTGGCCCCGGCGAAGAACGCCAGCGCCTGCATCTCGTCGTGCATCTCGGTGCGACCCGCCGAGAGGCGCACGTGGGCCTTGGGCATGAGGATGCGCGCCACGGCGATGACGCGGATGAAGTCGAAGGGGTCGAGCTTGGTCTCGCCGAAGAGCGGCGTACCTTCCACCTGCACCAGCTGGTTGATGGGTACGCTCTCGGGATGCTCCGGCAGCGTGGCCAGCGTCTGCAGCATCTTGGCCCGGTCTTCCTTCCGCTCGCCCATGCCGACGATACCGCCACAGCACACGTTCATGCCGGCATCGCGCACGTTCTGCAGCGTGTCCAGGCGGTCCTGGAAGGTGCGGGTGCTGATGATGTCCTTGTAGTACTCGGGCGAGGTGTCGATGTTGTGGTTGTAGTAGTCGAGACCCGCGTCCGCGAGCTTCTTGGCCTGCTCAGGCGTGAGCATGCCGAGCGTGCAACAGGTCTCCATGCCGAGCTCCCGCACGCCCTTCACCATCTCGGCGATGTGCTCCAGATCCTTGTCCTTGGGATTGCGGTAGGCGGCGCCCATGCAGAAGCGGGTGGCGCCCGCATCCCGGGCGATCTTGGCCTTCTCCACCACCGCGTCCACTTCCATGAGCTTCTCGGCCTTCAAGCCCGTGTGGTAGCGCGCGCTCTGGGGACAATAGGCGCAGTCTTCGGGGCAGGCGCCGGT
>DASSIS010000158.1:0-6169 GCA_035691665.1 Gammaproteobacteria bacterium
CCCAAGGCCGGCAAGACCATGATGCTGCAGAACATCGCCCAGTCCATCGCCGCCAACTACCCCGACGTCTACCTCATCGTGCTACTCATCGACGAGCGGCCCGAGGAAGTGACCGAGATGCAGCGCTCCGTGAAGGGCGAGGTCGTGTCCTCCACCTTCGACGAGCCCGCCACCCGCCACGTGCAGGTGGCCGAGATGGTCATCGAGAAGGCCAAGCGCCTCGTCGAGCACAAGCGCGACGTGGTGATCCTGCTCGACTCCATCACGCGCCTGGGCCGGGCCTACAACACCGTGGTGCCGGCCTCCGGCAAGGTGCTCACGGGCGGCGTGGACGCCAATGCCCTGCAGCGCCCCAAGCGCTTCTTCGGCGCCGCGCGCAACATCGAGGAGGGCGGTTCGCTCACCATCCTCGCCACCGCGCTGGTCGAGACCGGTTCGCGCATGGACGACGTGATCTACGAGGAGTTCAAGGGCACCGGCAACTCCGAGATCCACCTCGACCGCCGCATCGCCGAGCGCCGCGTGTTCCCGGCCATCAACATCAACAAGTCCGGCACGCGCCGCGAGGAACTGCTGGTGCCGCAGGACGAGCTGCAGAAGATGTGGATCCTGCGCAAGCTCCTGCACCCCATGGACGAGCTGGCCGCCAGCGAGTTCATCCTGGACAAGCTGAAGGACACGAAGACCAATGGCGAGTTCTTCGACTCCATGAAACGCTGAAGCGGGTCTTTTGGCCGGGTGCGGCGTGACGTTCAGGACGAACTAACGCCGCGGTAGGGCAGGATGCCCGAGAGCGGCGGGCGGGAGGATACCTCGCCCATTTCGCTTCACAATCCTGTTTCGCGAAATGGCCCAGGGCGGACTTCCTGTCCGCCCGCACGTCGCATGCGACGTGCCCTAGCCCGCGGCCAAAATCCCTCGCTTCAATTCATGAACACGCTGTTTCAGCCCACGAACCCCGCTCCGGCGGGGTTCGTTTTTGGGGTTGAACTTTAGAGCCGGGGCGCCGGTCTGAAGCTTTAAGACCTGAAGCCTGGAGGCCGCCATGGCCCGGAACCGACGTATCCGACACATCGTCCTGTCGCTGGCCCTGGGCCTCTTGCCCCTGGCGGCGGGGGCGATGCCGTCCTCCTGCGCGGACCCGGCCTACAAGCAGTTCGACTTCTGGCTGGGCGACTGGAACGTCACCACCCCCGACGGCAAGCTCGTGGGCCGCGACCACGTGGAGAAGCTCTACGGCGGCTGCGTGCTGAAGGAGAACTGGACCGGCCTGCAGGGCGGCAGTGGCTCGAGCTTCAACATCTACGACGCGCCCCGCAAGCTCTGGCACCAGAGCTGGGTGGACTCCATGGGCACGCTGCTGGTGCTGGAGGGCGGCCTCAAGGACGGGCGCATGGTGCTCTCCGGCGACCAGGTACAGAAGGACGGCAGCCATCTCCTGAACCGCTTGACCTGGGCGCCCCAGGACGGCAGGGTGCGCCAGACCTGGGATGTCTCCAAGGATGGTGGGAAGACCTGGAAGATAGTCTTCGACGGCATCTATAAAAAGGCCAACTGACTAAAAATGGATCTTTTGGCCTCTGGCGTTGTGACGGACAGGAGTCCTAACGCCGCGTGAGGCAGGATGCCGGGAGCGGCGGGCGGCCCCTCGGCCCTCTCGCTGCGCTGTCCTGCTACGCTCGCGGTCCAGGGCGGACATCCTGTCCGCCCGCTCGCCGTATACGGCGAGCCCGCGCCTAGCCAGAGTCCAAAATCTCTCATTTTTAGCGTAGTTACGATTGGGTTCCGTAGACGCTTTAGCTGTCACAGACAAGACCCCCGATCCGTCCTAGGCTTAAGGACCCGTCAGTCCGAAGGCCGCCCATGCCCAGTCCCGCCGAAGCTTTCCTGACCCATAGGCCGCGCCTCTTCGGCCTCGCCTACCGCATGCTCGGCTCCCGGGCCGACGCGGAAGACGTGCTGCAGGACGCTTACCTGCGCTGGCAGACCGCCCGCCGCGATGAGCTCAAGAGCCCCGAGGCCTGGCTCGTCACCGTGGTCACGCGCCTCAGCATCGACCGGCTGCGCAGCGCCAAGGCGGAGCGGGAGGCCTACACCGGCCCCTGGCTCCCCGAACCGCTGGTGGCCCCGGACCCGGAGATACCCGAGCGCAGCCTCGAGCTCGCCGACGACATCTCCCAGGCCTTCCTCGTCATGCTGGAGCGTCTCGCGCCCGAGGAGCGGGCGGTGTTCCTGCTGCGCGAGGTGTTCGACGCGGATTACCCCGAGGTCGCCCAGATGCTCGGCAAGAGCGAGAGCGCCTGTCGGCAGATGCTGCACCGGGCCAAGGAGCGGGTGCACCAGGAGCGGCCCCGCTTCCAGGTGAACCCCGAGGCCCACAAGCGGCTGCTGGCCCGTTTCGCCGCCGCCGCGGCGAGCGGCGACCAGGAGGCCTTGCGCCGGCTCTTCGCCGAGGACGTGAGCTTCACTGCCGACGGCGGCGGCAAGGTCAAGAGCACCACCAAACCCATCCAGGGCGCCGGGCGGGTCATGCGGCTCTTCTGGGCCATCAACCGGCGCCTGGGCGGGCACCTGAGCTACCGCGAGGCCACGATCAACGGCCAGCCGGGGCTCTTGCGCTTCTACGACGGCGCGCTGGACGCCACCCTGAGCTTCGTCACCGACGGTGAGCGCATCCTCGACGTGTTCCTGGTGCGCAACCCGGATAAGCTGCTACACGTCCACGTCGCCTGAAGCTGTCACGACGCGCCGCTCTCGCGCGTCTTAAGGGGTGAGGGCCGCAGCATCGGCCCATAAGGAGCACCCCATGTCCCGCCTCAGCGTCCATTATTCGACCCTGCTTCCCGAAGTCTTCAACAAGCAGCTGGAGTTCAGCCACACGCTGCACAAGTCCCCGCTGGACGCGAACCTCCGCGAGCTCGTGAACCTGCGCATCTCCCAGATCAACGGCTGCGCCTACTGTATCGACATGCACGCCCGCGCCCTGCTGGAAGCGGGCGAGGACCTGCAGCGCCTGCTGATGGTGCCCGCCTGGCGCGAATCGAGCTTCTTCACCCCGCGGGAGCGCGCCGCCCTCGACTGGGCCGAGCGCGTCAATGCCCGGGACGAGGAGGCCATGGACGCGTCCTTCGCCGAGCTCAAACGGCACTTCGAGGAGAAGGAGATCGCCGCGCTCACATACGCCGTGGCCGTGATCAACGCCTGGAACTTCATGAACGTGAGCCTTAAGACCCCGGTGGCCAAGAAGCCCATGCCCGAAGCCAGGCTGAAGAAGGTTTCTTGAAGCGCATCCGCATCTACCGCAACCCGAACTGTGCGAAATGTGCCCGTTACGCACGCCTGCATCAGCGCCTGGATTGGTTTAAGCGTGTAGAAGTCTCCACGGATACGCCAGTCGGCCGTCAGCCGTTGTCCATGGGCGAAGTGGTAGTGCAGGAGCTTGCTAGCGGCCGCCTTTTCCACGGCGCCGTGGCGCTCGCGGCCATCTGCCGGCAGATCCCGGCCTATGCACCCATGCGCTTGCTGCTGAAGATCCCAGCGGTGCGCCGGGCAGCGGACAAAGAAATGGCTGGGTGCAACGACGGCAGTTGTGATCTACCGACAAAAGCCGCTGATAAATAGAAAACTAAAAAACGAGAGATTTTGGCCGCGGGCTAGGCGCGGGGTTCACCGAGGAGCGGGCTCGTCATATATGACGAGCGGGCAAACAGGATGTTTGCCCTGGGTCGTAAACGTGAATCGCTGCTCGCTACGCATCCGGCTCCGCTCGCGACCAGGGATGCCATCCTGGCATCCCGTCCGCCGCATGCGGCGGACCCCCCCCCTGGCCAAAAGATCCGTTTTTAGGGGTTCTTGGGCCAAGTGCTGTCGAAGTGCACGCCGAAACGCGTGGTCTCGCCGCGTTCTTCTCGCGCCACCGCCCGCCAGCCGATGTCCTTGCGGAAGAAGCGGCCCGGCCAGCGGATGCCCTCGGCGATGTGGTAGGCGCGCAGCCGCGCGTCCGCCACCGAGTCCCCCAGCGCCGTCACGCACAGCACCCGCCCGCCGCTGGTCAAGAGCTTGCCGCCTTCTTCCGTGGTGCCGGCGTGGAAGACCTTCACGTGGTCGTTGGGGAAGGGGGGTAACCCCAGGATGGCGTCGCCCTTGCGGTAGTCGCCGGGGTAGCCTTCCGCCGCCAGCACCACGCCCAGGGCCGAGCGCCCGTCCCATTCCGCCTGCACCTTGTCGAGCTGTCCCGCCAGGGCCGCCTCGCAGAGCGTCACGAAGTCGGTCTTGAGCCGCATCATGATGGGTTGGGTCTCGGGGTCGCCGAAGCGGCAGTTGAACTCCAGCACCTTGGGGGCGCCGTCGGCGCCGATCATGAGTCCGGCATAGAGGAAGCCCGTGTAGGGCACGCCTTCCGCCGCCATGCCCTTGATGGTGGGACGGATCACCTCGCGCATCACCCGCTCGTGCACCGCGCCCGACACGATGGGGGCGGGGGAGTAGGCGCCCATGCCGCCGGTGTTGGGGCCGGTATCGCCGTCACCCACGCGCTTGTGGTCCTGGGAGGTGGCGAGCGGCAGCGCATGCTCGCCGTCCGCCATCACGATGAAGCTCGCCTCCTCGCCTTGCAGGAACTCCTCGATCACCACGCGATGCCCCGCGTCGCCGAAGGCGTTGCCGGAGAGCATGTGGCGCACCGCCTCCTCGGCTTCCGCGAGCGTCTGGGCCACCACCACGCCCTTGCCGGCGGCCAGGCCGTCGGCCTTCACCACGATGGGCGCGCCGAAGTCGCGCACGTAGGCGAGCGCCCGGTCCACGTCCGTGAAGCTCTGGTACTCAGCGGTGGGGATGTGGTGGCGTTTCAGGAAATCCTTGCTGAAGACCTTGGAGCCCTCGAGGCGCGCCGCCATGCGGGTGGCGCCGAAGCACTTCAGGCCCGCCTGGGTGAACACGTCCACCACTCCGAGCACCAGCGGCGTCTCCGGGCCCACCACCGTGAGGCCCACGCCCTGGCCGAGCGCGAAGTCCAAGAGGCCGCGCAGGTCGTCGGCCTTGATGCGCACGTTCTCGCACTTGGCCTCGTGGGCGGTGCCGGCGTTGCCCGGCGCCACGTAGACCTTCTCCACCCGCTCCGACTGGGCCAGCTTCCAGGCGAGCGCATGCTCGCGGCCGCCGCCGCCGATGACCAGGACTTTCAGGTTGGTGCCGACGACTTTATTCATGGCCGTTCAATGGCGGAAATGGCGCATGCCCGTAAAGACCATGGCGATATTACGCTCGTCCGCGGCGGCGATGGTCTCTTTATCCCGCATGGAGCCGCCCGGCTGGATGATGGCGCTGATGCCGGCGTCCGCCGCCGCATCCACGCTGTCCCGGAAGGGCAGGAAGGCGTCGGAGGCCATCACCGAGCCCGCCACCTCGAACTTGGCTTCGCCGGCCTTGATGGCGGCGATGCGCGCGCTCATAACCCGGCTCGGCTGGCCGGCGCCGATGCCCACCGTGAGCCCGCGCTTCGCGTACACGATGGCGTTGGACTTCACATACTTCACCACCCGCCAGGCGAAGGCGAGGTCCGTGAGCTGCTCCTGCGTGGGCGTCTTCTGGGTGACGCACTTCAGGTCGCTCTCGGCCACGGCACCGATGTCCGCGTCCTGCACCAGCAGGCCGCCGCTGACTTTCTTGTAGTCGAAGCCGGCGGCCGCCGCACCCAAGGGGCCCGTCACCAGCGCGCGGACATTGGGTTTCGCGGCCAACACCTTGAGGGCGTCCGGACCCATCTCCGGAGCCACGATCACTTCCACGAACTGGTTGGCGAGGATCTTCTCGGCCGTGACCGCATCGAGCGGCCGGTTGAAAGCGATGATGCCGCCGAAGGCGGAATCCTTGTCCACGCTATAAGCGCGCTCGTAGGCTTCGAGAGGCGTCGCCCCCAGCGCCACGCCGCAGGGGTTGGCGTGCTTCACGATCACGCAGGCCGGGGTCTCCAGGCTGCGCACGCAGGCCAGGGCCGCGTCCGCGTCGGCGATGTTGTTGAAGGAGAGGTCCTTGCCCTGGCGCTGGCGGGCCGAGGCGAGGGTGCCCGGCGGGGCGCCGCGGTCGGCGTAGAAGGCCGCCTGCTGGTGGGGGTTCTCGCCGTAGCGTAGGTCGTAGAGCTTGCGCATCTGGGCGGTGTAGGTGCCCGGGA
>DASSIS010000159.1:0-18247 GCA_035691665.1 Gammaproteobacteria bacterium
GACGGGTGCCCGTGGCCGCAACTGGCTGTTCTTCGGCGAGCGGCATTTCCGCAGCCAGTTCCTGTACCAGACCGAATGGCTCGAGGCTCTGAAAGGCGGACAGCTGCATCGCCTGGACCTGGCGTTCTCACGCGACCAGGCCGAGAAGACCTATGTGCAGCACCGCCTGGCTGAGCGGGGCCGGGAGCTCTTCGGCTGGCTCGAGGGCGGCGCGCATCTCTACGTCTGCGGTGACGCCAGCCGGATGGCGAAGGACGTGCACGCCGCACTCCTCGACATCGTCGAGCAGCACGGCGGCCGGGACCGGGAACAGGCCCAGGAATACCTGGCGGAACTCCAGCAACAAGGGCGCTATGCGCGCGACGTCTACTGAGATGAGCGACAAGACCGCGTTATCCGAAGCGGAACAGGTGAAGCTCGCGAGCCGGCACTTGCGCGGCGGGATCGCCGCGGGACTCCTCGATCCGGTGACCGGGGGCCTGAGCGAGGCGGACAAGAGCCTGCTCAAGTTCCACGGCAGCTACCAGCAGGACGACCGCGACCTGCGCGACGAACGGCGCCTGCAGAAGCTCGAGCCGGCGCACCAGTTCATGATCCGCACGCGCCTGCCGGGCGGGGTGTGCACGCCCAAGCAGTGGCTGGCGCTGGATGCCCTGGCGAGGGACTACGGCAGCGGGAGCCTGCGCATCACCACGCGCCAGACGCTGCAGCTGCACGGCGTCATCAAGTCCGACCTCAAGAAGACGATCGCGGGCATGAACGCCGCGCTGGTGGACACGGTGGCGACCTGCGGCGACGTGAATCGCAACGTGATCGCGAGCCCGAACCCGGTGGAATCCAGCGCCCACGCCGCCGTACATGCCTGGGCCGTGCGCCTGTCCGAGCGGCTGCGCCCCAAGACCCGGGCCTACTACGAGATCTGGCTGGACGAGCAGCCGGTGGCGGGGACGCCGGAATCCGAGCCCCTGTACGGGGAGAGTTACCTCCCGCGCAAGTTCAAGATCGCGATCGCGGTGCCCCCGGTGAACGACGTGGACGTGTTCGCCCACGACCTAGGGTTCATCGCGATCCTGGCAGGAAACGTGCTGCTGGGCTTCAACGTGCTGGTGGGCGGCGGGATGGGCGCGACCCACGGGGACCCCGCGACCTATCCGCGCCTGGCGAGCGTGATCGGTTTCGTGCCGCCTGAGCGGCTGATCGAGGTCGCGGAACAGGTGCTGCTGATCCAGCGGGACTACGGCGATCGCCGTGACCGCAAGCACGCGCGGCTCAAGTACACCATCGACGACAGGGGCCTCGAGTGGTTCCGCGGCGAACTTCAGCAGCGCCTCCGCCATCCCCTGGCGCCACCGCGGCCCTACAAGTTCCAGCACAACGGCGACCGCTACGGCTGGGCCGAAGGCGCGGATGGGTGCTGGCACCTGACCCTGCACATCGAGGCCGGGAGGCTCACCGACCGGCCCGGGCAGCCGCAACTGACGGGGCTACGGGAGATCGCGCGCGTCCACAGCGGCGACTTCCGGCTCACCCCGAACCAGAACATCATCGTCGCCGGCGTGGAAGCCGGCGCACGCGGCGCGATCGACGCGCTGGTGGAACGTCACGGCCTGGATGGGTACCTGCGGGCGAGCGCCGTGCGTCGCCATGCGCTGGCCTGCGTGGCGCTCCCCACCTGCGGCCTCGCCATGGCGGAGGCGGAACGCTATCTGCCCGACTTCCTCGCCAAGATAGAGCAAGGGCTCGACCGGCACGGGCTGTTGCAGGCGCCGATCCTGATACGGCTCTCGGGCTGCCCCAACGGCTGCTCCCGGCCCTATCTCGGCGAGATCGCCCTGGTGGGCAAGGCGCCGGGGCGCTACAACCTGATGCTGGGCGCGGACTTCAGCGGGCAGCGCCTGAACCGGCTGCATAGGGAGAACGTCACCGAGGAGGAGATACTCGCCGCGCTGGATCCCCTGTTCGCGCGCTACGCCGGCGAGCGGATGCCGGAGGAGCGCTTCGGCGATTTCCTGCTGCGCGCGGGCATGCTGCCGCCGGGCAAGACCGCATGAACGGCCGGCCCCTCGTCGATCCGGTGAAGGACCCCGGCGCGCTCGCAGAGCTGAACGCCTGGCTGGAATCGCTCTCCGCCGAGGAGCGGATGGAATGGGCCGCCGACAAGCTCCCCGGCAGGTTCGTGCTGTCGTCCAGCTTCGGCGCCCAGGCGGCGTTGATGCTGCACCTCATCACCCGCTTCCTTCCCGACGCGCCGGTGATCTTCATCGACACCGGGTACCTCTTCCCCGAGACCTACCGTTTCGCGGACGAACTCGCCGCCCGCTTGCGCCTCAACCTCAAGGTCTACCGCAGCCCCTACAGCCCCGCCTGGCAGGAAGCCCGCTACGGCCGACTGTGGGAACAGGGCGCGCAGGGCCTGGACCGGTACAACCGCCTGAACAAGGTGGAACCGATGCGGCGCGCCCTGTTCGAGTTGGGCGCCCAGACCTGGATGACGGGACTGAGGCGCGTGCAGTCCGCGAGCCGGCAGAGCGTCCCGGTGCTGGAATGGCGCGAGACCCGCTGGAAGCTGTGCCCGGTGGTGGACTGGAGCGACCGGGAGGTGTGGCACTACCTCAAAACCCGCGACCTGCCCTATCACCCGCTCTGGGACCAGGGCTACGTGTCGATCGGCGACACCCACAGCACCCGGCCGCTGCAGGCGGGGATGTCGGAGGAGGACACCCGTTTCTTCGGCTTCAAACGCGAGTGCGGACTGCACCTGGAGATTTGACGGCTTCGCGCCCCCATTTGGGCGGCTCGGGCCAAGCGCGCCGGCTGCCGGGCTCTTCGAGCGCACGGCGCAACTCGCGCCGACCCAGCTGCGGGGCGAAGAGCTCGATGAAGTCCAGGGCGAAATCCCTGAGCATGCGGTCGGGCCGCAACACCATCCAGGTGGTGCAGGTGGAGAACAGGCCCTGGGCCGGGAGCACGACCAGATCGTCGAGATCCGCGGCTTGGATGGCCATCTCGGCGAGCACGCCGACACCCAGCCCCGCCCGCACGTAGGTCTTGATGAGGTCGGCATCGCGCGCGGTGATGGCGAGACGCGGTTCGAGGCCGGTGCGCGCGAACGCCTGCCGCAGCGACGAGTTGGCGCGCTGCGAGGACTCGTAGCTCACCAGCGGGTAGCGAGCCAGGGTCTCCAGCGTCAGGCGCTGCTGCTTCGCCGCGAGCTCATGACCGCGCGGGACCAGGATGACGCGATCCCAGCGGTATACCGGCAGGCTGAAAGCACCGGGCGGCGGGTTCCCGGCGGTGCTGGTGATCACGAGGTCCGCCTGCCCCGTGTCCAGATAGCCGAGGACTTCGTCCTCTCCGCCGGGATGGATGTGCACGGCCACATCCTCGTAACGCCGCTTGAGAGCCGAGACCACCGGCGGGAGCACGAAACGCGCCTGGGTATGGGTGGTGGCGATGTTCAGTTCACCGCGGTTCTCGCGGCGCAGGTTGGCGACCATCACGCGGATGTTCGCGCACTCCTCCACCACCTGCCGGGCCCGCGCCAGGACCAGCCGCCCGGCAGGCGTGACCGATTCCAGGCTCTTGCCCTTGCGGGTGAAGAGCTGGCAACCCAGTTCGGCTTCCAGTTGCTTGATGTGTTTCGAGAGACCCGGCTGCGTGGCATGCACGCGGCCAGCGGCCTGGGTGATGTTAAGCCCTGAATCGGCGATGGCGACGAGGTAACGGAGTTGGGTGAGAGTCATGTTCGTTGTTTCCAAAATCGTTGATGCGTGCGAAGCCAGGAACCGCGCCGGTCGGGGCGCAGTACATGCAGCAGCACATGAACATCATGGAAACCTTGGACACGACTTTTACCTAATTTGGATCGATAACGGCTCTTGCCGGATGTCGTTCAGGATGAGGGAAAGACCACCGGATTGCAACGCATATTCCCAAAAGGAATAAGCCCGGCCGCGAATTTCATTTCAAGCCCGCTCCGGCCGGGGCTATGGTGGGGGTCATCGCTGTCCACCGCCCTATCCAGAAACATGAAGCTCTATCCCTTGTTCGTCGATCTCCATGGCCGCCAGGTGCTGGTGGTGGGCGGCGGTGCGGTCGCCGAGCGCAAAGCCGGCGCACTGCTGGCTGCGGGGGCCTCGGTCTCGGTGGGCTCGCCCACCCTGAACCCGCAGCTCGGCGCCTGGGCGGCGGCGGGCAGACTGCATCACCGGGAAGGCCGCTTCACCCCCGAGTGGCTAGAAGGCCAATGGCTGGTGGTGAGCGCCACCGACGACCCTGCGCTCAACCGCCAGGTCGCTGAGCTCGCGGCCGCGCGGCGCGTGTGGGTCAACGTGGTGGACGACCGGGTCCTCTCCAGCTTCCATGTGCCGGCGGTCGTGGATCGCGCCCCGCTCATGGTCGCCATCTCGACCGGAGGCGCAGCGCCCGCCTTGGCGGGGCTCGTGCGTGCCCACCTGGAGGCCGCCTTGGACCACTCAGCGGGTGCACTGGTGGGGCTTTCCGAGCGTTTGCGCACACGCATCCGGCGGCGCTTTCCCGGCGCAAGCGCACGCCGCAGGTTCTACGCGTGGCTCTGGCACGGCCCGGTGGTGCGACTACTGCGCGCGCGGCGAGTGGAGGCCGCCCTGGAGACAGCAGAAGCGGCGCTGGCCGCGGCGACACCGGCCCTGGGCAGCGTAGCGCTGGTGGGCGCCGGACCCGGGGCGCCTGAGCTCCTGACCTTGGGGGGCTTACGCCGGCTGCAGGAAGCGGACGTGATATTGCACGACCGGCTGGTGAGCCCAGAGATACTCACCCTCGCGCGGCGCGATGCGCTGCTCATCGATGTGGGCAAGACGCCGGGCAGCCGCCGCACGGAACAGGACACGATCCACGCGCTCATGGAGAACCACGCCCGCCGGGGGCGGTGTGTGGTGCGTCTCAAGGGAGGCGACCCCTTCATCTTCGGCCGGGGCGGCGAGGAGATCGAGTATCTGCGCGCCCGGGGCATCTCCTACGAGGTGGTACCCGGGGTGACCTCGGCTCTCGCCTGCGCGGCCTATGCCGGCGTGCCCCTGACCCACCGGGCCCTCGCCCATGGCGTGCACCTCATCACGGCCCACACCAAGGATTCGATCGACGCGCTGGACTGGCGCGCGCTCGGCCGGGACAAGCAGACGCTGGCGGTCTACATGAGCGTGGCACAACTCGGCAGCCTGCGGGCGCGCCTCATGGCATACGGCAAGAGCGGTGCAACGCCGGTGGCGTTCATCGAGAACGGCACACTGCCGCAGCAGCGGGTGATCCTCGGGAACCTAGCCGAACTCGAGGAGCTGGCGCAGCGGCACGCGATCACCTCCCCGGCTATGCTCATCGTCGGCGAGGTGGCGGCCCTGGCCGGGACGCTCGGCTGGTTCGGTCCGCTGGACCCGGATGGACCTGAGACCCTGACTCACGCCGCCTAGCATTCCGCACCCATTCAAACATCCATAGAGGGAATCCCGTGATCTACCAAAACATCCTGGAAACCATCGGCCGCACCCCCATCGTCCGGCTCCACCGGATCCCGCCGAAACACGTCGAACTGTACGTGAAGGTGGAGGCCTTCAACCCGATGTCTTCCGTCAAGGACAGGCTGGCGCTCGCCATCATCCTCGACGCCGAGAGACGTGGCACGCTCAAGCCCGGACAGACCGTGGTGGAAGCCACGTCCGGCAACACCGGCATCGCGCTCGCCATGGTCTGCGCCGCGCGCGGCTATCCCTTCGTGGCGGTGATGACGGAGACCTTCTCCGTGGAACGGCGCAAGCTCATGCGTTTCCTGGGCGCCAAGGTGATCCTCACCACCGCCGCCGAACGCGGCAGCGGCATGGTGCGCAAGGCGGAGGAGCTGGCGCGCACCCACGGCTGGTTCCTGGCACGGCAGTTCGAGAACGAGGCGAACCCGGCCTACCATCGCAGCACCACCGGCCCGGAGATCCTGAGCGATTTCGCCGGGAAGCGCCTGGACTATTTCGTCACCGGCTGGGGCACGGGAGGCACGCTCACCGGTGCGGGGGAGATGCTCAAGCTCGCGCGCCCGGATATCCGCGTCATCGCTGCCGAGCCGGCGGGCGCACCGCTCCTGGCGGGCAAGCCGTGGCAGCCGCACAAGATACAGGGCTGGACGCCAGACTTCGTGCCGGCGGTCTTGAACCGTTCGGTGGCGGACCGGGTGCTGCCCATCGACGACGTCGCGGCGCGGGATACGTCACGCCGCCTCGCGAAGGAGGAAGGCATCTTCGCGGGCATCTCCTCCGGCGCCACCCTGGCCGCGGCATTGGAGATCGCCAGGGATGCACCGGAGGGCAGCGTGCTGCTGGCGATGCTCCCGGACACGGGCGAACGCTACCTGTCGACTTTCCTGTTCGAAGGGATCCCGGAGGGCTCCGACGAGGACTCCACGACGCCCAGGGTTTGAGGCACGCCCGGCGGGAGGTGGGATCCAAGAGCGCAGGCGCACTCTCTATAATCGCCCCATGCCCGCAATCCCCTCCCGCCTCCTGTCCTCACTCGCCATCAGCCTGGGTGTCGCGCTATGGACGGCCTCGCCCGCCCGGGCAGTAGCGCCGGAGATCGCCGCCTACTACGACGGCAGCACGCCGGTCTCGAGCCTACCCGCCGGTAAACTGGACTACCTCTTCTATGCCTTCGGCGAACCGGACGACCACGATCTCTGCGCGCCGCCCACGCCCGAGCAGCTCAAGCTCTTCGCCGGGCTGCGGCAATTGCGGGCCGGGCATCCCCGCCTGCACCTGCTGATATCCATCGGCGGCTGGGGCCAGGCGCCGCAGTATTCCGACCTCGCCCTCACAGCGGCCTCCCGCACCGCTTTCGCGGCGAGCTGCATCCGGCAGTTCGTGACGGAACAGGCTTTCGACGGTCTCGATCTCGATTGGGAGTTCCCGGTGCACGGCGGGCTCAACAAGTCCCGCCCCCAGGATCGGGACGACGCGACCTCGTTGGTGCAGGAACTGCGGCGGCAGCTGGATGCCCTCGGCGCGAAGGACCACCGTCACTATGACCTGACTCTGGCCGTACCCGCCGGCACCTGGCAACAAGGCGGCGCCTATTCCGTCAGCGACAGCTACGAGCTCAAGGCCATCGCCACGAGCGCCGACTGGCTCAATGTCATGACCTATGACATGAACAACATCTTCAGTCCCTACAGCGGTTTCAACGCGCCCTTGCATGCGGACCCGAGCGATCCCACGCCCGAGCCGCAGCGCAGCCGCGACAATCTGGATGGCGCGGTGCGCTACTTCGAGTCCCAGGGCGTGCCCGCGGACAAGATCATGCTCGGCGTAGCCTTCTACGGCCGCGGCTTCAGCGGCGTCTCACCACAAGACGCCGGGCTGTATTCCAAGTACCAGGGCGGTTTCGACGAGACGCCCTGGAAGACGGTGCGGACGCAGTTCCTCACGGACAAGGCCTGGGCGCGGCATTGGAGCATGAGCGCCGGCGCGCCCTGGCTCTACAACCCCGGCAAGCGGGTCTTCTTCTCCTATGACGATCCGCAATCGATGGGCATCAAGGCCAGCTTCATCGTGTCACGAGGCCTCAAGGGCGCGGTGATCTGGGAGTTGGGGGAGGACGACCCGCAGGCTTCCTTGCTGGACGCGCTCATCTCGGGATCCGGGCCTCGAGGCACGCCGCATCCTTAAGATGCGGCGGCCCTGTCCCCGGCTTTCAATCGTCCGCGCGGCGCCAGACCGAATAGGCCGTGGTCCCACTGCCGGAGGCGCTCGCAGGGACCGCGTAGCTCAACACCCCCTTCTCGAAGGTGTAGTCCCGTACCTGGCGCTTGCCTTCCCAGTTGGGGAAGGAGGAAGCCTCCACGTCGAACACCAGTTGATGGTGCGCCGCGTCGATGCTCACCTTGCCGATGTGGGTGCTGATGCCGATCAGCGCGGCGCGATATTCATCCGGGGTCCCGCGTGCCTTGTCACCGCTGGCGAAGACCGGGCGCCCGACCCTGAAGATCTGCATGCTGTAGCGGCCGACGGCATCGACGATGAACAGGCCATCGGGATGCTCGCCGTAGTTGGTAGTGCGGCTGCCATCCGCATGGATCTCGTAGGCGGAGACCATGATCCAGGTCCCCTTGAGGGAGGCCAGATCCTCGGCGTGGGCGGTCCCGAGCCCCGCGAGCAGGAGCGAGAGGGCAGACAGGACGTTCGGCAATCTCTGATAAATCATGGCTGGACTCCTAGTAACCAGTTAATATGGTTAGTACAGAGCTTGCCATTTTCTTTAAAACCTGTCAAATAGGTTACGTGAGAACTCACCCCTTACCTGAGGACCGGGACGGTTTCCGCTTCCGGGGCGGCGCCAACGTCATCGACCTGCCGGCCACCCTGCAAGCGAGGCTCAGCCCTGAGCCGCGGGAGCTGCTCGCCGCGCCCGCGGACCTGGCCCGCTGGCTGGTATCGGCGGGCCTCGCGACCTCTACCCCCGAGGTGAGCGCCGAGGATCTGGCCGTCGCACGGACCCTGCGCGAGGCGATCTACGTCTTGGCCGGGACACGCAGCGGGAGCGAAGCCAAGGCGGCGCGAGACCATCTGAATGGGATCGCCGCCGGTACGCCGGCCATACCGCGGCTGGGGGACGACGGTAGCCTGAACCTGGTCGGGCCCGCCGCTGCCTTGCTCGTCACCCTGGCGCGGGAGGCGGTGCAGCTCTTCGGTGGCGACGATGTCGGACTCATCCGGCAGTGCCACTCGCCCACCTGCACGCTCTACTTCATCGACACCTCACGCCGGGGTGACCGGCAGTGGTGCTCCATGTCGGCATGCGGGAACAAGGCCAAGGCGGCCGGATTCCGGCGGCGCCAACGCAAGAAACAACGCACGCGGTGAGGTGGCACGCGCCGTAGTGGTCCGCCTCTGCATAGGCAGGCATCCCGCTGCCGGGTCGCACATGTCGCAGACGGTTACATTCAGCAACAGTCCGCTGTGAATACCCGCTCCGCGCGACATGCTTTTTGCTTTGACAAGCGCCAATAATCAGGTGTTAAATTGAACTGTGGCGTCGGATGCCACGGTTCTTTAGGCCCAGTTCGCTCCCTGCAAGCTTCCAGTCATCCGACATACAGGACACACGTAGCGCGCGGCTCCAGGCCTGCGCGCATCTTCAGAGATTAGGAGGACACGATGTCTGAGGTGGAGACGATCCAGGAGAGGATGCGCCCGGTCTATATCGGCCGCCACCTGGTGGGCGAGATCTCGGAAGAGGATTGGGCCGTGATCGTAGCCGACGTGCGTTCCAACCGCCTCCTATGGCAGGCCCAAGCCCGTAACGTGGTCCGGGTGCTGTCGCGGACCCTCGGCTTCGGCTTCATCAGCGTGCCGCTCGGCGTCTTCTGGACCGCGGTGACCCTGGGCTGGCTCGGCAAGCCGGTGGATTTCCCGCAACCCGGCCAGCATATCGGCGAGCTGTTGCGGCATCCAGAGATCGTGGCGGCCGGCGTGGCGCTGGCCATCGCGGCCATGCTCGCCATCGGCTTGCGGCTCGGCTACGTGGACTACTTCGCCAAGGCGCGCAGCGCGCTGGTGAAGGAACGCCTGGGGCTGGACCAACCGGGGATGTGCAAGGTCCGCTGAGCGTCCACGTCCTGCCGCTCTAGCGCTTGCCCACTGCGAACCAGCGCATCCCTCGATAAGAATCCGCCACCACCCAGGCTGAAGCCATGAGCACCACGGAAGCGGTGAACTCGCCCCATTGGGGGGCGGTGATGGTCCCCGCCAGCATCAGGGTGGGCCACACCAGCAGCGTGAAGCCGCCTATCTGCACCGCGGAGAGCGTGGCAGCCAGTCGCCCATAGACGCCGCTCAATATGCCCGCGCCCGCGGCGAGGTAAGCGACGCCGGTGAAATACGCCCAGAACGTGTGCCAAGGCAACCAGCTGGGGACGATGGGGGCCGTCAGGTTGAAATACGCGAAATGGGAGAAGCCGAAGGCGAGCATGGCGAGACCGTAGAGCACTCGCGCGATGTGTAGGCCCTTCTCGCCGGTGGCGAAGCCGAGCCGCCGCCGATCCCAGTCCGTGGCGAACCAGGCATACAGCACCCAGGCGGCGGCGGTCCACACCGCGTTCTGGCCGTTGGTCTGATAGACGCCCTCCGAGGTGGGAGCGAGGAAGATGAAGCGCAGCTTGAACAGGAGCCACCACAGCAGGAAATAAGCGAACAGCAGGCGGGCGGCGGGCGCGGCGGTACGCGGCCAGAAGAAGCCGATGCCGCATACGAGAGGCACGAAGGCGCAGAGATAGACCAAGACCTCCCGTCCAGGCAGATCCTTAGGGGTAGGCTGCCAGATCTGGATGAAGTCGCCTTTGACGAAGCCCAGGATGCCGATGGATATCAAGGTCGTAGCGAAGACCGCGTGACCCAGGCTCGCGATACGCACTCCTGCTCCTCATGTCGCCTTGGGCTTGAATGGCGTTAGCCAGCGGGTACCGCGATATGAATCCGCCATCACCCAGCCGCTGGCGGTCAAGGCTATGGAGACCACGAACTCGCCCCACATGGACGGGTCATTGGTGCCCTTCGCCACCACGGGCAGCCAGATGAGCAGCGTGAAGCCGCCCATCTGGACCACCGAGAGCGCGGCCGCGAGCCGCGCGTAGAAGCCCACGAGCACGGCGACGCCCGCGGCGATATAGGCGGAGCCGGTGAAATACGCCCAATACACGTGCCCCGGCAACCAGCCCGGCACCAGGGACGCGGTGTTGTCGAGATAAGCGAAATGGGACAGGCCGAAGGCGATCATGGCGAGGCCGTAGATCACCCGGGCGATGCGCAAACCTCTATCGCCGGTGGCGAAGGCGAGGTGCCGCTTGTCCCAATCCTCCGCGAACCAGACATACAGGACCCAGGCGGCCGCCACCTGCACCGCGGTCTCGCCCCAGCTTTCGTAATAGACCTCCGTGCCGGCATGCATCAGGACGTAGCGGAGCTTGAACAGCACCATCCATGCCAACACATAGACCAGGGCCAAGCGCGCGGCAGGAGCGGAGGTGCGCCGCCACAGGAGGCCGAGGCCGGCGGCAAGTGAGATCAGGGAATAGAGATAGGGGAAGAGTTCACGTGCCGGGAAATCCTTGGGCACCGCATACCACACGAGCCCATAGTCGTTCCTGATGAGGCCCAAGAGGCCGACGAAGATGAAGACCGCCGCAAAGACCGCATGACCCACGCTCGCGATGCGCATCATCCCCTCCTCCGTCGATATCCCGGACATCGGGTACAGGCATCTCTTGTATAGCAGATGCGAAGACTAAGACAGGGAAACGGCGCGATAAGTTTCCTGCCGCTGCTGTTGCGGCCATGCGAATCCAACGCATGAACGCGTGATGAAGCGTTTCAGAGCGCCTGTGCTGCGTCGCGATCCGCGAACACCACGGCCCGCTCCCGCTGGATGCGGCCCGCGGGCATGGAAACATCGCCGGCGGCGAGCCGGGCCAACATCTCGGCCTTCTCGTCACCCGTCACGAGCCAGACCACGGCCCGGGCGCGGTTGATGAGGGGGAAGGTGAGAGTCATGCGGCTAGAGCCTTTATAAGGTCCGGTCACGGCCACGTCCCGGTCGCTCACCCGGGTCGCGGCATCCCCCGGCACCAGGGAGGCGGTATGGCCATCGGCACCGAGACCGAGCTGCACCAAGTCCAACACCGGCGGCGTACCGCCTACTTGCTCCAAGGTATGGGCATAAGTGCGCGCACCGGCCTCCAGGTCCGCCATCTCCACGGGCATGGGATGGAGCACGGGCCTCGGGTGCTCGCCCTGCATGAGCAGGTTGAGCTTCAGGTTCGTCAGGCTGCGCTCGGAGGTATCCGCCGGTGCCACCCGCTCATCCGCCTGCAGGAGGTGCACGCGGCTCCAGGGGAGACGCTCGGTAGCGAGATGGTTGAACATGCGTCCTGGCGTGCGGCCGCCGCTCAAGGCCAAGAGGAAACGGTCCTGCTTCTCCAGAGCCCGCCGCGCGGCGTCAGCGATGAACACCGCTGCCGCCTTGGAGGTCGCTTCTGCGTCCGGGAAGACCTTGAGCTCGAGCCTGGACGCTGGAGTCATTTCTTGTCCGCGGCATGGCCGCCGAACTCGGCACGCAGGGCCGAGAGCAGGCGGTTGGCGAAGTCGTCCTCGCCGCGGGAAGCGAAGCGCGCGTAGACCGCGGCGCTCAAGACCGGCACAGGTACCGAGGTGTCGATGGCGGCCTGCAGCGTCCAGCGGCCTTCGCCGGAATCGGAGACCTCGCTGCGGAAAGCTTCGAGACCGGGGTCTGCGTGCAGGGCGTGGGCGGCGAGGTCCAAGAGCCAGGAGCGGATCACGCTGCCGCGGCGCCAGACCTCGGCGACCCCTCCCACATCGAATTCGTAGCGGTAATCCTTGGGGTTGGCGAGGGGCGCGGTCTCCGCGTCCGCACTGCGCGCGGCTTTGCCCGCACCGGCATGGCGCAGGACGTTGAGGCCTTCGGCATAGGCCTGCATGATCCCGTATTCGATGCCGTTGTGGACCATCTTCACGAAGTGGCCGGCACCCGCGCCACCGCAGTGCAGGTAACCCTGCTCGGCGGTGCCGGATTGCCCTTGTCGCCCGGGAGTGCGCGGTACGGCACCCAGGCCCGGTGCGAGCGCGGCGAAGAGGGGGTCGAGATGCCGGACCACCGCATCCTCACCGCCGATCATGAGACAGAAACCTTCCGCGAGGCCCCATACGCCGCCGCTGGTGCCCACGTCCACGTAGTGGATACCTTTGGACTTCAGGAACGCGGCGCGGGCCAGATCCTCCCGATAATGGGAGTTGCCGCCGTCCACGACGATATCGCCCGGGGCGAGCAAGCCTTCCAGCGCCGCCACGGTGCCGCCCACCACCGCCGCCGGCAGCATGATCCAGACGGCGCGGGGCGGTTCGAGCTTGCGTACCAGGTCACTCAGGGAATCGGCGACGAGGGCGCCCTCCTGCTGCAGCGGCTTGGCCGCTTGCGCCGCCGCGTCGTAGACCACGCAGGCGTGGCCCTGCCGCATCAGGCGCCGGGCCATGCCGGCGCCCATCCTGCCCAAGCCGATCATGCCGAGCTGCATCTTGAGCCTCTAGGGTCCGCGGGCGGGGCGCCCGGCTTCGAGCTGGGATAGTAGCGCTCTGCTTCTGCTTGGGGGAAGGAAGAGAGGTGGGAGCTCCAGGGAATCCCCTGGCCGGCGGGGTTCCGCCGCCGGCCAGGGTATCCGCTCTTAAGGAACGCTCCCGGTTCCCTTGTGCCTTCGCCTCAGAACTTGGCGTTGAGGCTCACCACGTACTGACGACCCGTCTTGTACTCATCCGCCAACTCCGTATGACTACCAACATACTGGTAGTACGTGGAGTTCAGCAGGTTGATCGCGTTCAGGTTCACCGTCAGGTAGCTGTTGATGGCATAGCCCGCCGCCGCATCCAGCTCCTTGAAGGCATCGGTGTAGGTGGACGGGGCGCCGGCCACATAACCGCCCGCCAGGTAGCTGCTGCGGTAGCTGTAGGCGATGCTGGCGTTGAAGCCGTACTTCTCGAAGTAGGGGCTGATGGCGTAGGTGTTCTTCGAGTTATAGGGCAGAGCGTTGCCACTGCTCGTAGTAGCGTCCGAGTAAGTGTAGTTCGCCCGCACGCCGAAGCCGGTGTCGGCGAAACCCTGCTGGTAGCTCACCGCGAAACCCTTCACCGTGGCGGTACCGCCGTCCACCGGCTGGGTCACGCTGTACTGGCAGAGGCCCGCTGCGGTGCACTGGCCCGTGGCCACGAGCCCTTTACCCGGTCCGGCCTGGAATCCCGGCAGGGTCCAGGAACCGTTGATGTGCTCCTGGGTGGCGGCCGCGTTCACGATGTAGTTGCGGATGTCCTTGTAGAACAGCGAGCCGGCCAAGGCGGAATCCGGCGCGAAGTACCACTCGTAAGAGCCATCCAGGTTCCAGGACTTGTAGGGGCTCAGGTTCGGGTTACCGGCCGCGGCCGTGAGCACCGTGTCGTTGGCCTCGAAGTAGGGCGCTAGCTGGTTGTACGGGGCGAAGGCGATGGTCTCGGACAGTGCACCGCGTACCACCGTGTCTGGCGCCATGTCCCAGGCGATGTTGGCGGCGGGCAACACGTTGGTGTGGGTGCTGCTCAGAGTCTCCCAGCCGAAACCCGTCGGGAACGGCGTGCAGCTGGCCAAGGTATCAGCCGAGATGCAAGGCGAAGGCACGTTGAAGCCCTGAGAGGTGATCTTGGTCTGGATCACGCGCGCGCCCACGTTGCCGTGGACCGGGCCCTGCACGAAGTCACCCTGCACGTAGCCGGCGGTGTCCTCCTGCACGATGTTCCAGGTGTTGTTCCAATAGGTGTTGGCATCCGGCTTGCCCGGATAGTTCGGGCTCGCCGACAGGGGGTTGGCATTGGCGATGGCCTGGAAGCCCGCGGTCTGGACGTGGGAGACCATGCTCTGGGACAGGCCCAGGTCAGACATGCCCTTGAGGTCGCTCAGACCCCCGAAGCCGATCTGATCCAGGGTCTTGGTGCCGAAGCCGCCATAGTTGTAATCGGCCTGGCTCTCCCAGTGGCCCGCGTAGCGGAAGCCCACCCGCAGGGCGTTGAAAACACCGTCCAGATCCTTGGTGTAGTCACCCTGGAAGTAGGTATCGCGCGCTGCATAGGGCAGCAGGCTGTGGTTGCCGCCCCAAGCATGATCCGCCCAATAAGCCGGATCGTTGGCCGTGGTCGGGTTGGTGAAAGTGAAGCCCTGGCCCAGGTTCCAGCTGAAGCTGTCCTCGTACGCGATCTCCTTCAGGGTCTGGGTGATGGAGTTAGTGGAATCGCTCACGCCCGCCTGGGTGGTGAGGTTCCAGTCATAGCCGCTGTACTTGGTGCGCCAGTCCACGCCCTGGGTGGTGATCTCCGACTCGCGGGCGAAGTTGTCGGAATAGGTGATCGCATCGGTTCCACCGACGCCCGCGGTGTCACCCTTGATCACCGTACCGGGTTTGGCCGTGCTGGCACCCTGGGTGACGATGCCGTCCACCACGTCACCGAGGCTGGTGATGCCGCCCGGCGCAGAGGTGGTGAAAGCATAGGTGGACTGGTTGGTGTTGGCCAGGTCATCCACCATGTACATCAGGGACACGGTGCTCTCGAAGTTGTCCGTGGGCCGGAACTGGATGTTGCTGAACACCCCGTTGCGCCGTTCCACCTGGTTGAAGTTGGCGGCAGAGAGTTCGTTCGGCAGCACGTCGGTGCCCTTGACCGCACCGCTGTTGATCAGGTTCTGCACATAGTTGTTGCCGGCCGTGGTGGCGGCCGCAGCTACGGCTGACAAGGGCGTATAGCCGTAGTTCTCCATGCCCTGGCGGCTCACCACTTCCTCGTAGTGTTGCAGGGAGACGTCCGCGCCGAAGGTGCTGTCGTCGTTCTTGTAGCTATAGAAGCCCGACGCGATCGGCTTCCCCTGGCTCACGAGGTCGTTGTAGTTGTAACCCACCGAGCCCGCGGTGGTGTTGGTCTTGAGGCTGAGCGGATCGGCGGTGTGCATGATGATGGTGCCGCCGAGACTCCCTTCAGGAAGCCGCGCCTCGGGGCTCTTGTAGACCTCCACCTTGCCCACGAGCTCGGAAGGCAGCAGGGAGAAGTTGAAACCGCGGTTCGGGCTGTCGCCGAACAGCCACATGGCCTGGGCCACGGGGTGGCCGTCCAGGAGGCTGAGGTTGAGGCTGGGGTCGAGGCCGTCGATGCTGACGCGCTGGGTGGCCGGCATGCTGTGGTCCAGGGTCACGCCCGGAATCAGCGCCAGGGCTTCCGCCACGTTGGTGGTGGGGAACTTGCCGATGTCGGTGGCGGTCACCGCGTCCACCACCGCGTCCGCGGTGCGCTTGGTCTGCAGCGAGGCGGCGAGGCTGGCGCGGATGCCGACCACGGAGACCTCACCCAGGGTCATGGTGTTGGGCTGCTCCTTGTTGTTCTTCTGGTCGGTGCCGGAGCCGGCCTGGGTGCCGGTGTCCTGGGTCGCGGGCGGCGTGCTCGCCTGGGTCGTGTCGCTCGGGGTGTTGTCGCCCCGGGCGGCGGTCGCCAGCGCGAGGCATAGGCCCGCGATGAGACTCAGCGGTAATGCGATCTTCTTACGGTAATTCATGACGCTCTCCCCTCATGGTCAAGCCATGTTGCAGATGTTGGGCGATGGCAATGGCGGCCGGCGCTCGCAACGCCGGTCCGCCGCCGGTATCGACGCGGTCATCACTCATCTTCAAGGCTCTCCAGGTACCAGCCGGCGGCGCCGATCACGCCGAGCTGCCCGTGTTCCATCAGTCGTACAGGGATCCGCTCCAGGAAGGCGCGCATGCGCCCCTTGTCCAGGAAGCGAGTCACGAAGCGGCTCTTCACCAGGAAGTCGTGCATGCCCGGCAGGATGCCGCCGGTGAGGTAGACCCCGCCACGGGCGCCGTAGAGCAAGGCCAGGTTGCCGACGAAGCCCCCGAGCAAGGCGCAGAACATCTCCAGGGTCTCGTGAGCCACGGGGTCGCTGCCGTCCAGGGCGCCGACGGTGATGGCCTCGGGTGTGGCGGCCTGGGCGGTGCGGCCGTGGAGCTGGCTGAGCACACCGTAGAGCGTGACCATGCCGGGGCCGCAGAGGATGCGTTCGTGGGAGACGTAGTCGCCCGCCTTGGCGAGGGCGGCGAGCACCTCGCGCTCGCGGGCGTCGCCCGGCGCGAGACTCGTCTGGCCCGCTTCGGTGGCGAGCACCACGCTGCGTTTCTTGCCGGGGATGCACACCGCCGAGCCCAAGCCCGTGCCGGGGCCCACCACGATGAGCGGGCCCGAGCCGATCTCGGGACCGGCCAGGAGCGTGGTCTTGGCCGGGTCCAATTGGCTCGCAGCGTGGGCCACGGCCTCGAAGTCGTTGATGATGGAGAGCGCCTCGATACCGAGGCTCTGCCGCAGGGTCGCTTCCGACACCTGCCAGGGCAGGTTGTAGTTGATGACCTTGCCGTCGATGACGTAACCGGCCACGGCGAGCGCGCAGCTCTTCACCGGGACCTTGGCTTCCTTCGCGATGAAGTCGCGCAGGATGTCGGCGAGCTCGGGATAATCGCCGCACAGGTACTTGCGGTAGGCGAGGATCTTCACCGCCGAGCCGCGCTCGCGCTGCACCAGCCCGATGCGCGCATAGGTGCCGCCGACGTCAGCCGAGATGAACGGCGCGTCCTTCAAAGCCGCGCTCTTGGGTTGTGATTGGCGGATCAACTCGACCAAACCCGTTCGCCTCCGTCCGTATGCCCTTGGCCTGCTCTGTGCAGGGCGGGCCGAAGTGTGATAGAAAAATGACAACGTTGTCAACACGAGCCAAGAAACGGGAGTACACTCCGGCCGGACAGCGGTTCATCCCGCTCCGTGGGGAGTTAGATTGCAGAATTTGATGAAATAGATATATAAATCAAATAATTATATTTGAATCCGATCTTGAAGCCTGAGAATACAGCCGGAGCTTTGTTAAGCTGGACCCCCAGGCCCAGCGCGGGGATGACAGGCCGGACAGGACAAGACAGGACATGCCTGTCGCGTGGATGAGACAGATTTTGTCCGGGTTTTGGACCCGGGAACCGGAGGCCGACATGCCATTCGCAGACGCGGGATCCAAGCGCAACCCCTGGGGGCCGATCCTCGCCATCGGCGCGCTGTTCTTCATCTTCGGCTTCGTCACCTGGCTCAACGGCCCGCTGATCGCCTTCGTGCAGGTGGCCTTCGACGTGAGCGACGTGAGCGCCTTCCTCATCCCCCTGGCGTTCTATCTCTCCTACTTCTTCCTGGCCATCCCCTCCTCCTGGATTCTCAAGGCCGCGGGCATGAAGAAGGGCATGGCGCTCGGCCTCTTCGTGATGGCGGTGGGTGCGCTGCTCTTCGGGCAGTTCGCCTCGATGCGCGTCTTCGCCGGCGCGCTCACGGGCCTGTTCGTCATCGGTGGAGGCCTCGCGCTCCTGCAGACCGCGGCCAACCCCTACATCAGCATCTTGGGGCCCATCGAGAGCGCTGCCCAGCGCGTCGCGCTCATGGGCATCTGCAACAAGACGGCCGGCGCGCTCGCGCCCCTGGTGCTCGGCGCCCTGGTGCTGCGCGGCATGGATTCCATCCAGCAGCAGGTGCAGGCTGCCGCCACGCCGCAAGCCCGCGATGCGGTGTTGACGGCCTTCGCCAACCACATCCACCTGCCCTACATGGTGATGGCAGGCGTGTTGGCCGTG
>DASSIS010000160.1:0-3861 GCA_035691665.1 Gammaproteobacteria bacterium
TCGAATTTCCCCGCCGCGAACTCAGGATGGCGCGCGATGCCGCGCAACAGCGGCAGGTTGGTGGTGAGGCCGAAGACCGCCGTCTGCGCCAAAGCGGCGCGCAGGTGGCCGATCGCTTCGGCGCGATCCTTGCCGCGCACCGTGAGCTTGGCGATCATGGGATCGTAGAAGATGCCGATCTCGTCGCCGCTGCGCACGCCCGTGTCCACGCGCACCTGCGCGCCCTCGGCCGGCGCGAACACGTCCACCCGACCCGGCGCCGGCAGGAAACCCTTGTCCGCGTTCTCGGCGTAGAGCCGCACCTCGATGGCATGGCCTTTTTGCTTGATCTGATCCTGGCTGAGCGGTAGCTTGCCGCCTGCCGCCACGATGAGCTGCCATTCGACCAAGTCCACGCCCGTGGTCTCCTCGGTGATGGGGTGCTCCACCTGCAGCCGCGTGTTCATCTCCATGAAGTAGAAGGACTTGTCCCGGCCCACGATGAACTCGATGGTGCCGGCGTTCACGTAGTTCACGGCCTTGGCGGCGGCCACCGCCGCCTCGCCCATCTTCCTGCGCATGGCGGCGTCCAGGAAAGGCGAGGGGGTCTCTTCCACCACCTTCTGGAAGCGGCGCTGCAGGGAGCATTCCCGCTCGAAGAGGTGCACCGCGCCGCCATGGGCGTCGCCGAACACCTGGAACTCGATGTGCCGCGGCTGCTCCAGGTATTTCTCGATCAGCACGTGGTCGTCGCCGAAAGCCGCCTTGGCCTCGCGCTTGGCGCCGTCCAGGGCCTCCTGGAATTCCGTCTCGGCACGCACGATGCGCATGCCCTTGCCGCCGCCGCCGGCCACGGCCTTGATGAGCAGCGGGTAGCCGATGCGCTTGGCTTCGGTTTCCAGGGTCTTCAGGTCCTGCTTGTCCCCGTGATAGCCGGGTGTCACCGGCACCCCGGCTTTCTCCATCAGCGCCTTGGCGGCGCTCTTGGAGCCCATGAGGTCGATGGCTTCCGGCGTGGGGCCGATGAAGACGATGCCGGCCTTCTTGCAGGCCTTCGCGAAATCCTCGTTCTCCGAGAGGAAACCGTAGCCCGGATGCACCGCCTCGGCGCCCGTCGCCTTGGCCGCCGCCAGGATGCGGCTGGCGTCGAGGTAGGACTCCGCCGCCCTGGCCGGGCCGATGTGCACCGCTTCGTCCGCCATCTCCACGTGCAGGGCGTGGCGGTCCGGGTCGGAATAGACCGCCACGGTCTTGATGCCGAGCCGCCGGCAGGTCTTGATGACGCGGCAGGCGATCTCGCCGCGGTTGGCGATGAGGATCTTCTTAAACATCAGTTCTTGTCTTTTTTGTTGGACGGAATGAAATAGAAATTACCAGGCCAGCCCGCATTTTTGGCGGGATTCGCGTCCATATATGAGACTCGATCTGATGCCAATACGATGTTAGGCGCGGGTAAAAGCTGCCAACCACCATCGATCTTGCCGTCTGGATCTATATAGATCCCGTAGTTGTATTGCGTGGCCAAGCAGGTTCCTAAAGAGTCCTTGTACTCTTTTTTGCCGCAAAGAAATGAGTATTCTCGTTGCGTGTAGCCTTTCGATTCGATTAGATACTTTCCCTCAAAGATATGCGTCACCACCCATGTGTCGGTAGTTTCTATCGGGATCATATCCGGAGCATCGCAAATATAGTTACTGCCGACACAGCTCATCTCTCGGTTTGGACTAAGATTGTGTACCGCATGGAATTCTGGATAGCCAGCAGGATCGACCTGAAGATTGTCAGGGTTGATACGAACCATCGTCGTCCCGGCACCGCTGGTGTCGACCGCGGGCAAATGCCCGAGCTGACTGGCGCAGCCGCCGAGCAATAAACTCAGGCAGGCGATCTCGCCGCGGTTGGCGATGAGGATTTTCTTGAACATCCTAGTCTTGCTTCTTCAGGCCGGTTTGTTCTTTGGTCGGGTTCGCGAATCCGCCCGGGGCATTGTCTTCGACATGCATGACCAAGGCGTTAATGAACATGGCAGCGACGACGAGCGGGAATATGATCAGAAAATTTACTCCAGAGAAGAAGCTTATCACTGCGGCGATCGCCGCGTAGATCCCCATGCTCACATAGAACAATGGGCGACGGAAAGCACGCTTGAGGTTTTCAAAGAAGTTACGCATCTCACAGCGCCGTCACGCCGGCTTACGGCAGACAGCCTCTATGTTGTGGCCATCGGGATCGAGGACGAAAGCCCCGAAGTAGTCCTTGTGGTAGTGGGGCCGCAAGCCCGGCAGGCCGTTGTCCTTGCCGCCGGCCTTGATGGCCGCCTCGTAGAAGGCGGCCACCGCCTGGCGGTCCTTGGCGGCGAAAGCCAGGTGCGTACGGCCGCTCTTGGATTTTCCGGTCCCCAGCCAGAAGTAAGCCCGGCCGTCGCCGCCGACATCACCGAAGCCGGCGTGGCCTTCCGCGCCGCTCATCTCCGGCGTGATCTCATAGAGCAGGGCGATGCCGAGGGGGGCCAGCGCGGCTTTGTAGAAGGCGACGCTGCGTTCGAGCTTGGAGACCGTGAAACCGACGTGGTCGAGCATGGCTGGCGTCCTATTTGATCCATTTCGGATTGCGCTTCTCCAGGAAAGCGCTCAAACCTTCTTGCCCTTCCGCTGACACCCTGAGCTTCGCGATCAGCTCGGCGGTGCGCTTCTTGCTGGCCCGGGCCGCGGCGCCGGACTGCTCCATCACGAGCTTCTTCGCGCATTTCAGGGCCTCGGGTCCGGCTTTGAGCAGGGCCGTGACCACGATGCCCACGGTCTCGTCCAGGATGTCCGGCGTCACCACCTGGTGCACCAGGCCGATGCGCAAGGCCTCCTGGGCCTCGATGGGCTCGGCGGTGAGGAAGTAGCGCCGGGCCTCCCGGACGCCGATCGCGGCGATCACGTAGGGGGAGATCACCGAGGGCACGAGCCCGAGGCGCACTTCCGTGAGGGCGAACTTGGCGCTCTGGTTGGCGATGGCCACGTCGCAGCAGGCCACGAGCCCCACGCCGCCGCCGTAGGCGGGGCCGTTCACCCGCGCAATCGTGGGCTTGGACAGGCCGTCCAGCACTTCCATCAGCTCCGCGAGCTTGAGGGCATCCTCCAGGTTCTGCTTCTCGCTGTACTGGGCCATGGAGCGCATCCAGCCCAAGTCGCCGCCGGCGGAGAAGGTCTTGCCGACCGCCGTGAGCACCACCACCCGCACCGCCGGGTCCGCCTCCACCTGCTTAAGCTTGGCCGTGAGTTCCGCGATGATCGCGTCGTCGAAGGCGTTGTGCTTCTCCTCGCGGTTGAGCGTGAGGGTCGCGACGCCATGGTGATCGATGTTGAGCAGGACGCTGTCGGCCATGATCACATCCTGAACACGCCAAACCGTCCGCCGTATTCGAGCGGCGCGTTCTCCGCGCTCGCGATGGCGAGGCCGAGCACCCGCCGCGTGTCGGCGGGGTCGATGATGCCGTCGTCCCAGAGCCGCGCCGTGGCGTAGTAGGGGTGGCCCTGGCTCTCGTACTGCTCGCGGATCGGTGCCTTGAAGCTCTCTTCCTCGGACTGGCTCCACTTGCCGCCCTTGGCCTCGATGCCGTCGCGCTTCACCGTGGCGAGCACGGAGGCGGCCTGCTCGCCGCCCATGACCGAGATGCGCGCGTTGGGCCACATCCACAGGAAGCGGGCGCCGTAGGCGCGGCCGCACATGGCGTAGTTGCCGGCACCGAAGCTCCCGCCGATGATCACCGTGAACTTCGGCACCGTGGCGCAGGCGACCGCCGTGACCATCTTGGCCCCGTCCTTGGCGATGCCGCCGTGCTCGTACTTCTTGCCCACCATGAAGCCGGTGATGTTCTGCAGGAACACCAGCGGC
>DASSIS010000161.1:0-4236 GCA_035691665.1 Gammaproteobacteria bacterium
TGATCGAAGGCAAGGCCATCCAGCTGCATCCGCTCGTGTGCACGGCGTTCAACGCCGACTTCGACGGCGACCAGATGGCGGTGCACGTGCCGCTGTCCCTGGAAGCCCAGCTCGAGGCGCGCGCGCTGATGATGTCCTCCAATAACATCCTGTCGCCGGCCAACGGCGAGCCGATCATCGTTCCCTCGCAGGACGTGGTGCTCGGCCTCTACTACATGACCCGCGAGAAGGTGAACGCCCGGGGCGAGGGCATGGCTTTCGTGGACATGCACGAAGTGCACCGCGCCTGGGAGAACCGCCACGTGGAGCTCCAGGCCAAGGTCAAGGTGCGCATCACCGACCACCTGATCCAGGATGACGGCAGCTTCGAGACCCGCAATAACCGCCTGGTGCAGACCACGGTGGGTCGCGCGCTCCTGTCCGAGATCCTGCCGAAGGGCTTGCCCTTCGAGCTCATCAACCGCGACATGACCAAGAAGGCCATCTCCTCCCTGATCAACACCTGCTATCGCCGGGTGGGTCTGAAGGAGACCGTGATCTTCGCCGACCGCATCATGTACACCGGGTTCTCGTTCGCCACCCGCGCGGGCGTGTCCATCGGCGTGAACGACATGGTGGTGCCGGACGAGAAGGGCCGCATCCTGGGCGCCGCCGAGTCCGAGGTGAAGGAGATCGAGGACCAGTACGCCTCGGGTCTCGTCACCAACGGCGAGCGTTACAACAAGGTAGTGGACATCTGGTCGCGCACCAACGAGCAGGTGGCCAAGGCCATGATGGAGAAGCTCGGCAGCGACCTCGTGACCGACCACAAGGGCCAGTCGGTGAAGCAGCCCTCGTTTAACTCCATCTACATGATGGCCGACTCCGGCGCGCGCGGCAGCGCCGCCCAGATCCGCCAGCTGGCCGGCATGCGCGGCCTGATGGCGAAGCCGGACGGCTCCATCATCGAGACCCCCATCACGGCGAACTTCCGTGAAGGCTTGAACGTGCTGCAGTACTTCATCTCGACCCACGGCGCGCGCAAGGGTCTGGCCGACACGGCCTTGAAGACCGCGAACTCGGGTTACCTAACCCGCCGCCTCGTGGACGTGGCCCAGGACCTGGTGGTGACCGAGATCGATTGCGGCACCGGCGAAGGCCTGTACATGAAGCCCATCGTCGAGGGCGGCGACGTGGTTGAGCCCTTGCGCGAGCGGGTGCTCGGCCGCGTGCTCATCGACCCGGTGAACATCCCCGGCAGTAAGAAGGTCGCTATCGCGGCCGGTACGCTGCTGGACGAGCGCCTGGTAGAGAAGCTCGAGGAACTGGGCATCGACCAGGTGAAGGTGCGTTCGCCCATCACCTGCGCCACTCGCCATGGCATCTGCACCCAGTGCTACGGCCGCGACCTGGCGCGCGGTATCCGCGTGAACATCGGCGAGGCGGTCGGTGTGATTGCCGCCCAGTCCATCGGTGAACCCGGCACGCAGCTGACCATGCGCACCTTCCACATCGGTGGCGCCGCATCCCGCGCGGCCGCCGTGTCCAGCGTGGAGGTGAAGGCCGCGGGCACCGTGAAGCTGCACAATATCAAGACCGTCAAGCATGCCAAGGGGCACTGGGTCGCGGTCTCGCGCTCGGGTGAGATCGGCGTGATGGACGAGTTCGGCCGCGAGCGCGAGCGTTACAAGATCCCCTACGGCGCCACCATCATCGTGGCGGACGGCGTGAAGGTACAGGCCGGCCAGCAGATGGCCTCCTGGGACCCGCACACCCATCCGATCGTCACCGAGGTGGCCGGCACGCTGCAGTTCCACGAGTTCGTGGAAGGCGTGACCGTGACCAAGCAGACGGACGAGATCACGGGGCTGTCCAGCACCGTGGTGACCGATCCGAAGATGCGCGGTTCCGCAGGCAAGGATCTGCGCCCGATGATCAAGCTCGTGGACGGCAATGGCAAGGACCTGTGCATCGCCGGTACCGAGATCCCGGCCCACTACCAGCTCCCCGTGGGCGCCATCGTGAGCGTCGACGACGGCGCCAAGGTGGGCGTGGGCGACGTGATCGCGCGCATCCCGCAGGAGTCCACCAAGACCCGCGACATCACCGGCGGTTTGCCGCGCGTCGCGGACCTGTTCGAGGCCCGCAAGCCCAAGGAACCGGCGATCCTCGCTGAGTTCTCCGGCACCGTCGGCTTCGGCAAGGACACCAAGGGCAAGCAACGCCTCATCATCACCGATGACGAGGGCGAGCAGCATGAGCTCCTGATCCCGAAGTGGCGCACTGTGAACGTGTTCGAGGGCGAGCGCGTCGAGAGGGGCGAAGTGATCGCCGACGGTGAGCCGAACCCGCACGACATCCTGCGGTTACTGGGTGTGACGGCGCTGGCCGACTACCTGGTGCGCGAGATTCAGGACGTGTACCGACTGCAGGGCGTGAAGATCAACGACAAGCACATCGAGGTGATCATCCGCCAGATGCTGCGCAAGATCGAGATCGCAGGCTCGGGCGAGACCCGCTTCCTCAAGGGCGAGCAGATGGACCGCGCCCGGGTGCTGGAGGAGAACGAGAAGATGTCCGGCGAGGACAAGGCTCTGGCCCTGTTCGAGCCTATCCTGCTCGGCATCACCAAGGCATCGCTGGCTACCGAGTCCTTCATCTCCGCGGCTTCTTTCCAGGAGACCACCCGCGTGCTCACCGAGGCGTCCGTGCGCGGCATGCGCGACGAGCTGCGCGGCTTGAAGGAGAACGTGATCGTCGGCCGGCTCATCCCGGCGGGCACGGGCTATGCTTACCACGAGCAGCGGCGCAAACAGCGCGCCGAGGCCAAGGTAGACGCCCAAGCCCAGGCGGTGTCCGAGGCGGAGGCCCTGTTCACCTCGCCGGCGGAGCCCGCGGCGGGCGGGGAGACCCCCGAGACCCAGCCCGCGGAAGGCTGAGGACCCTAGGGCGGTGCAGGATGCATCGCGGGCCGGCGTGTAAGGGCATAACCGGACACGCCGGGCCTGCAAAGGGCCATGGATGGACCTTTGCAGGGGCCTTATATAGGCAGGCCTTGGCTTGACAGCCAATGCCCCCATCCCTAGAATCCCAGCGCTTTACCGCAGGCCGGCCCCAGGGGTCGGCCTGTCGTTTCTGGAGGGGGCGTGGTCAGGAGACCGCGACACTTCTTAAGTGATTGATTTTTAACGTATTCATAGCATGAGAGCGTGAATTCATGTCAACCGTAAACCAGCTGGTCCGCAAAGCGCGTACCCGCCGCAACGAGAAGACCAAGGTGCCGGCGCTGGCGGGCAGCCCCCAGAAGCGCGGCGTGTGCACGCGCGTCTACACCACCACGCCCAAGAAGCCGAACTCGGCGCTGCGCAAGGTGGCCAAGGTGCGCCTCACCAACGGCTTCGAGGTCATCAGCTACATCGGCGGCGAAGGCCACAACCTGCAAGAACACTCGGTGGTGCTGATCCGCGGCGGCCGCGTGAAGGATCTGCCGGGCGTGCGCTACCACACGGTGCGCGGCTCGCTGGATTGCGCCGGCGTGAACGACCGCAAACAGAGCCGTTCCAAGTACGGCGCCAAGCGTCCCAAGTCCTGATTCTTTAGGAAGAGCGTATGTCCCGCAGAAAATCGGCTGATCGTCGCCCCATCCTCCCCGATCCCAAGTTCGGGAGCGAGCGTCTGGCGAAGTTCGTCAACATGGTCATGGAGCGCGGCAAGAAGTCCACGGCCGAAGGCATCGTGTACGACGCGCTGGACGTCATCGCCGGCAAGCGCGGCGGCGACGCCATGGAGACCCTGGATAAGGCGCTCGACAACGTGCGTCCCATGGTCGAGGTGAAGTCACGCCGCGTGGGCGGTGCCACCTACCAGGTGCCGGTCGAGGTGCGTCCCACCCGGCAGCAGGCGCTCGCCATGCGCTGGCTGATCGAAGCGGCGCGCGAGCGCACCGAGAAGTCCATGCCGATGCGCCTCGCCGGCGAGCTCATGGATGCCGCCGAGAACCGCGGCAGCGCCGTGAAGAAGCGCGAAGACGTGCACCGCATGGCCGAGGCCAACAAGGCCTTCGCGCATTACCGCTGGTAATCCAGCTCATATAGACCCAGTTTCCCAAGGAATTTCCGTGGCCCGCACTACTCCCATCGAGCGCTACCGCAACATCGGCATCATGGCCCACATCGATGCCGGCAAGACCACCACGACCGAGCGCGTGCTGTTCTACACGGGCGTCTCCCACAAGATCGGCGAAGTGCACGACGGCGC
>DASSIS010000162.1:0-5093 GCA_035691665.1 Gammaproteobacteria bacterium
ACGTCGATCTTGGGGTTCTGGATTGTGGCGTTCATGGTGTCACTTTCCGAAAGAGGGTGAGCGCAGCAGGGCGCGCGCCAGGATGCTCAGGACCAGGATCGCGGCGGTGATCATCAGCGCGCCGGCCCAGGCCAGGTGCTGCCAGTCGTCGTAGGGGCTCATGGCGAACTGGAAGATCATCACCGGCAGGTTGGCGATGGGCTGGGACATGTCGGTGCTGCGGAACTGGTTGTTGAGCGCCGTGAACAGCAGCGGCGCGGTCTCGCCGCTGATGCGGGCGATGCCTAATATGACGCCGGTCATCATGCCCGCCAGGGAGGCGCGGTGCACGATGTAGACCGTCACCTTCCAGCGCGGCGCGCCGAGGGCCGCGGCGGCCTCGCGCATCTGGTCGGGCACGAGCCGCATCATGTCCTCGGTGGTGCGCAGCACCACGGGCAGCATGATGATGGCGAGCGACACGCCGCCGGCCCAGCCGGAGAAGTGGCCGAACGGGGCCACCGCCACGCCGTAGACGAACACGCCGATGACGATGGAAGGAGCCGACAGCAGGATGTCGTTGACGAAGCGGATCACCGAGGCCAGCCGGTTGGCCCGGCCGTATTCCGCGAGCCAGGTGCCCGCCAGGAGCCCCACCGGGGTGCCCACCAGCACCCCCACCGCGGTCAGGAGCAGCGAGCCGATCATGGCGTTGGCCATGCCGCCCGCCTGGCCCGGGGGCGGCGTGTCGCCGGTGAAGAGCTCGAAGTTGAGGGCGGCGACGCCGTGGCTCACCAGGGTCCACAGGAGCCACACCAGCCAGAACAGGCCGAACACCGTGGCCAGCATGGACATGGTGAGGTTGAAGACGTTCAGGCTGCGCCGGAACAGGTAGCGGTTCTTGCTGTCCATCAGCTATGCGCTCCCTCGCGGGCCGAGAGGCGCAGCAGCAGCAGCTTCGCGATGGCCAGCACCACGAAGGTCACCAGGAACAAGATGAGGCCCAAGGCGATGAGCGAGGAGGTATAGGTCTCCCCCACCGCCTCGGAGAACTCGTTGGCCAGCGTCGAGGAGATGGTGTTGCCGGGCATGAACAGCGCCTTGGCGATGTCGTGGCTGTTGCCGATCACGAAGGTCACCGCCATGGTCTCGCCGAGCGCGCGGCCGAGGCCCAGCATGATGCCGCCCACCACGCCGACGCGGGTATAGGGCAGCACCACGTTCCACATCACTTCCCAGGTGGTGCAGCCCAAGCCGTAGGCGGACTCCTTGAGCACCGTCGGCACCACTTCGAACACGTCGCGCATCACGGCGGTGACGAAGGGGATCACCATGATGGCCAGGATCAGGCCGGCGGTGAACACGCCGATGCCGATGGGTATGCCCTGGAAGAGCCCGCCGATGAGCGGCAGCTTGCCGAGATGCGCGATCATCCAGGGCTGGACCTTGTCCGCGAACAGGGGCGCGAACACGAACAGGCCCCACATGCCGTAGATGATGCTGGGGATGGCCGCCAGCAGCTCCACCGCCGTGCTCACCGGACGGCGCAGCCAGGCCGGCGCGAGCTCGGTGATGAACAGCGCGATGCCGAAACTCACCGGCACGGCGATGATGAGGGCGATGAGCGAGGTGGCCACGGTGCCGTAGATGGAGGTGAGGGCCGAGAACTTGCCCGCCACGGGGTCCCACTCGGTGCCGCTGAAGAAATGCCAGCCGAAGGTATGGAAGGCCGGCCAGGCCTTGACGATGAGCACGCCGAGGATGGCGAGGATGAGTCCGAGCACCGTGAGGGCGGCCAACTGGGTGACGGCGCGGAACAGGGCGTCGGCCACGGAGTCGCGCCAACGGTTGGTATGGTTCGAGCCGCTCACTGCATGGGTTTCCGTTTCTACGAGCTCTTCAGACAACACATGCGCACCGGTAGTGGCTCGAGGCCCAGCCCGGTCGGGCCCTGCGGGACCCTATCCATACCGACCTCGGACCTGGCTGGTCGAGGCAGTCTAGGGGTGAAATATGGCACAAATATGACATCTGGGCACCCGCGCCTGGCTCGGCCCGGTTCCGACGGCGTACCGACATATCCACCGCGCATCCGTGCGCGGCGGATACGGTCAATTTTTGGCCAGCACGGGGATCAGTTGAGCCCGAGGCGCCGGGTGAGGATGGATTTCGCCCACTGGGTGAGCGCGATGTAGCCCACCATGATGAGCGGCATGGTCAGCAGGAACGCAGTCGGCACCGGCACCATGTCGAAACCGTGGGCGAGTCCCGTGAACGGCAGCGCCATGCCGATGGTGCACACCGCCATCGTGGTGCACAGCAGCGGCCAACTCGGCCAACTCTGCAGGAACGGCACCTTGCCGGTACGGATCACGTGCACGATGAGCGTCTGGCTCACGATGGACTCGATGAACCAGCCGGTCTGGAACAGCTTCTCGTCGTGCCAGGCGCCGAAGTAGTAGATCAGCACGCCGAAAGTCACGTAGTCGAACACCGAGCTCAAGGGTCCGATGTAGAGCATGTACTGCTTGATGGTGTTCATGTCCCAGCGGCGCGGCTTCTCCAGGTACTCCGGGTCCACGTTGTCTGTTGGGATGGCGATCTGCGAGAAGTCGTAGAGCAGGTTGTTCACCAGCACCTGGATGGGCGCCATGGGCACGAAGGGCAGGAAGATGCTCGCGCCGAGCACGCTGAACATGTTGCCGAAGTTGGAGCTCGCGCCCATCTTGATGTACTTGACGATGTTGCCGAAGACCTTGCGACCCTCCAGCACGCCCTCCTCCAGCACCAAGAGGTTCTTCTCCAGCAGGATGATGTCGGCGGACTCCTTGGCGATGTCCACCGCCGTGTCCACGGAGATGCCCACGTCCGCGGCCTTGAGCGCCGGGCCGTCGTTGATGCCGTCCCCCAGGAAGCCCACCACATGCCCCTTGCGGTGCAGGGCGCGGATCACCCGCGCCTTCTGCTCGGGCGAGAGCTTGGCGAACACCGAGGTGGTCTCGGCCGCCTCCGCCAGGGCCTCGTCGCTCATGTCCTCCAGCTCCCGGCCGAGCAGGATATGGGAGACCTCGAGCCCCACCTCGGAGCAGATCTTGCGGGTCACGGTCTCGTTGTCGCCGGTGAGCACCTTCACCATCACGCCGTGCTGGTGCAGTTTGGCGATGGCTTGGGCCGCGCTCTCCTTGGGCGGATCCAGGAACGCGATGTAACCCAAGAGCACCATGCCGGACTCGTCGGCGACGCCGTAGTTGCGCTTGGGCTCGATGCTCTCCTTGTAGGCCACGGCGATGACCCGGAAGCCGTCCTCGTTGAGCGCCAGGGTCACGTCCTGGATGCGCAAGAGGTCGTCCTTCGCCAGGGGCTCGATCTCGCCCGCGATCTCGGCCCGGTCGCAGATGCTGAAGATCTCCTCCACCGCGCCCTTGCAGATGACGATGTGGCGCTGCTCCTGCTCCTCCACCACCACCGACATGCGGCGCCGCTGGAAGTCGAAGGGGATCTCGTCCACCTTGCGGTAGTTCTTCTCGGGGTGCAGATCGGCGTACATCTCCACCTTCTCCAGCACCGCCGTGTCCAGCAGGTTGCGCAGGCCGGACTGGTAGTAGCTGTTGAGGAAGGCGAACTCCAGCACCCGCTCGCTCTCGTTGCCGTGGATGTCCACGTGCTTCTCCAGGAACACCTTGTCCTGGGTGAGGGTGCCGGTCTTGTCGGTGCACAGCACGTCCATGGCGCCGAAGTTCTGGATGGAGCTCAGGCGCTTGACGATCACCTTGCGGCGCGACATCACGAGCGCGCCCTTGGCGAGGTTGCTGCTCAGGATCACGGGCAGCATCTCGGGGGTGAGGCCCACCGCCACCGCCATGGCGAACAGGAAGGCATCGCCCCAGGCGTGCTTGGTGAGGCCGTTGATGAGGAACACCGAGGGCACCATGAAGGCCATGAACTTGATCATGAGCCAGGTGAACCGGTTGACGCCCTTGTCGAAGCTGGTCTGCACCCGTTGCACCCCGAGGGTGCTGGCCAGCGCGCCGAAGTAGGTGTTGGCGCCGGTCATGACCACGATGGCGATGGCGGTACCGCTCACCACGTTGGTGCCCATGAAGCAGAGGTTGGGCAGGTCCAGCGGGCTGCCGGAGGCGTTCTCCACCGCGGTGGCGGTCTTCTCCACGGGCAGGGACTCGCCGGTCAGGGCCGCCTGGTTGATGAACAGGTCCTTGGCGGAGAGCAGGCGCACGTCCGCCGGGATCATGTCGCCGGCGGAGAGCTGCACCAGGTCGCCGGGCACCAGCTCGTCGAGGGGTACCTGTTTGCGCACCGCCTTGTAGCTAACGCGCTTCTTCTTTTCCTCCTGGTCCTCTCCTTCTCCTTCATTTTCTTCTTCCTCTTCCGTTTCCTCCTCGTCCTCTTCGATCTCCTCGCGGCGCAGGGCCGTGGCCGTGGTCTTCACCATGGCGCGCAGCTTCTCGGCGGCGTTGTTGGAGCGGGCCTCCTGTATCCAGGTGAGCGCCACCGACAGCACCACCATGAGCCCGATGATGGTGGCGCCGTCCATGTCGCCGGTCACCACCGAGACGGTGGTGAGCACGATCAGGAGCACGTTGAGCGGGTTGAAGAAGAGCCGGGTGAAGAGCTGCGTGACGAGGCTCTTCTTCTCCTCCCGCGCTACGGTGTTGGGGCCGTGTTCGGCGAGGCGCTCCTCGGCATCGGATTCCACGAGGCCCTGGATGCTGGTATGGAACTCGTCGAAGGTGTCGTCGGCCGCCATGCGGCTGATCTCGACGAGCCGCGCCGACACGCGCGCGCCGCCGCGGTCACCGTTGCTGCCGGTGCTCTTGCGCAGGAATTCGCTGAGCTTCTCGAAAGCCATGTCCGACCCGCCCTTAAGGAAGGGCGCACCGCCCCCTGGGACGGTACGCGAACGTATTAAGGATAACGTCCGCGGCCAGACCGGCTACATATATATGGATAGTCGGATGAAGGCCGCGCGCCTGCCCTTCCACGTGGACGGGCATCCGCGCAGCCTGAGGGTATCAGCCGTGCGTGACGCCGCTGTTGCAGCGGAAGGGGTCTATACAGTGACTACTGCTACTGCCCACTTCGGGCGCCTCTCATGA
>DASSIS010000163.1:0-30710 GCA_035691665.1 Gammaproteobacteria bacterium
TGGTGGATCTCCGCCATCTTCTGCAGGCCGAGCGCGTGCACCTGTTCCGGCGTGATGTCCTCGGTGGTGAAGTGCCGCACCAGATACGCGTAGTAAGCCTTGCCGTCCGGCAGGGTGGTCACGGCGAGGGCGGTGCGCGCATGGGGCAGGTAGGTGCCGGTGAAGAACGTCTGCAGGCGCTGGTAGGCGGGGATCACGGTGCCGCTGATGGCGGTCTTGGCGTCCGTCTGGAGTTTCGCCCAGGTGGCGGCGTCGATGTCCACGTTCGGCGCCTGCTTCACGAAGGGGGCGTAGAAGGGGCTCTTGGTCGGGTCAGTGACGATGTTGTCGGCGATCTGCTGAGGGATGCGGTCGGCCACCACCTTGGGCAGCACCCGACCCTCGGTCACGCCCTGCTGCAGCAGGGCGATGGTGCCGTCCATGTAGGGGGTGAAGGTCTGCAGGCGTTTCAGCCAATCCTGGTAATCCTTGAGCTTCTCGAAGCGCAACGACTGGGTGGCGATGTCGCCCACGGTCTGGATGCCGCCGAGCTGGTTCAGGGGGAACAGGTACTCATGGAAATTGTACGAATCGTCTTCATCCCGGCGGCGCCATTTGAAGAGGTCGTAGCTCACCTTCTCCTGGGGCGAGAGGGCGTTGCGGTCGATGGCCAGGAGATCCTTCAGGTCCTGATCGTTCTCATCGTGCTGTTTGATCACGGTCTGCAGGCTGGCGTCCGGCCACAGGTCGTTGTAGGGACAATCACCCAAGTCCGAGCAGTAGACCGGGTCTTCACGGAGGGTGCGCTGCCATGCACGGTCGAAGAGCTTGTGCAACGCCACCGAGGCGCCGTCGGCAGCCGCGGGGGTCGGTAGGCTGAAGGTGATGGTGAGTAAGAAGGTCGCGAGGGAGACATAGCTGAGCTTCATATTGACCTCCGGGTGATCAGGCTGCCAACAGGCGTTCGACGCGCTGCAGAAAGTGTAGCGGTAATCCTTCGACATCCAAAGCCGTGTAGCGTTCCGCGAAACGCCGCGCCGCTAAGGTAAATGCCGGTTCCTGCAGAAGGCGCTGCAGCTTCTGGCGCATGCCCTCTGGTCGGAGCTGCGGCGCGGCCAGGCCGGCCTCGAGCTTCAGTACCGCACTGGCGTTGATGAGCATCTCCAGTTGGAGCGGAAGCAGCAGCAGCGGCTTTCCCGCCAACAGCATGCGCGCCAGAATGCCGTGCCCACCGTGCAGGATGGCGAGATCGCAATTCCGGGCGACCGCGTCGATATCGAGCAATTCCGTGGTGAATCTGAGTTTATCGCAGGCATAACGCGCCAGGAGTTCGGGAGCGAAGCCAGGCGCATGGATCAGCGTAGGTTGGCGGCTGTCCTTGAGTGCATCCAGTAGCGCCGTTTGGGTGGTGAAAGACTTGAGGTAGGCGAAGATACGCTGACCTTCGCCCCTGGGCCATTCCGGCTGGCAACCACCGCGGAGCAGCAGAGGCCCCAGGTATTCCGCGGTACCCCGGAAGCCGGCGTAGTTGTCCAACTCCCGGCAGGTGAACAGCGCGACGGAGTCGGCAGGATAGAGCTCCGCCAGATAATCCAGCACCGGCGCTTTGAGACCCCTCAGTACCGTATTGATGACGTCCAGCGCGCGGGTCTCGTCTCGCGCGAGTATGGCCGTATCCAGGTCCTCCCAGGGACGCAGGTTGGGCAGAGGACTGAGGTCTGGAGGCACCACGAAGCCGTAGCCGGTCGCGAGGCACTTCAAGCCGCTTCCCCGTGCGGCGAGCATCGCCGTCGGACTGTATTCCGAGATCAGCAGCTCCGCGCCAGTGCGCGCGAAGATCTCGCGCCAGGCGGCGGCCCGAGCCATCACGTCCTCAGTCCGGTTGAAACAGGTATGCAGCAGGATTTGCGGATAGCTGTGCAGGACCACGTTGCCTGGCACTTGGCGGTTGGCAGGCGCCTCAAGCACCGGTATGTCGTGGTTGCCTAGCAGGGTTCGGGCGGTGGTAGGTTCGCGCACCGCGAATGTCACATCGTGACCGGCGGCTTTCAGCGGCAAGGCCAGGGAGATCAGGGGCGCCATGTGGCCATAGCCCGCACCGAGTTCCCAGCTCATCAAGATACGGGCCATGGCTTGTGATGCGTGCCGGTAGGGAGGTTCACTGTACCGGATGGCCGTGGCCCCGCAAGGCCGGCATGGAACGGGGGGTGGGTTTCCGGTATCATTTTCGGCCTCCGGCAGCGGTTTTCCTTGGCTCCCGGAAGCTCCTCGTAGCGGTATTCGGCAGGGCGGTGGGTCTCCCGCCGCCTTTTGATTTTCAGCCACTCCAGGATCCGTCTTAAGCATGGGCAAACACACGCCTCTCTACGATTCCCACTTGGCCGCCGGCGCGCGCATGGTCGATTTCGGCGGCTGGGACATGCCGGTGAACTACGGCTCCCAGATCGACGAACACCACACGGTGCGCCGGGACGCGGGCATGTTCGACGTCTCCCACATGACCGTGGTGGACCTCGAAGGGCCGCGGGTGCGCGAGTTCCTGCAGAAGCTGCTCGCCAACGACGTGGCCAAGCTCAAGGAGCGCGGCAAGGCGCTCTATAGCTGCATGCTGGACGACGAGGCCGGCATCATCGACGACCTCATCGTGTACTTCATGCGCGACGATTGGTTCCGCATGGTGGTGAACGCCGCCACCCACGACAAGGACCTGGCCTGGATAGCCAAGCAAGCCGCACCCTTCGGCGTGAAGCTCGCCGAGCGCGACCTCGCCATGGTGGCGGTGCAGGGCCCCAAGGCCCGCGAGAAGGCAGCCTCGGTGCTGCCGGCCGCGCTGCGCGAGCCGGCCCTGGCCTTGAAGCCTTTCAGCGCGGCGGACGGCGAGGGCCTGTTCGTGGCCCGCACCGGCTACACCGGCGAGGACGGTTTCGAGATCATGATCCCGGTGGCGGAAGCGGCTGCCTATTGGAAGCGCTTCATGGAAGCGGGTGTCGCCCCCTGCGGGCTCGGCGCCCGCGATACCCTGCGCCTCGAGGCGGCCATGAACCTATACGGTTCCGACATGGACGAGACCACCACGCCGCTGGAGTCCGGCCTCGGCTGGACCATCGCCTGGGAGCCGGGCGAGCGCGACTTCATCGGGCGCAAGGCGCTGCTGGCCCAACGCGATGCGGGCCCCAACCGCAAGTTCGTGGGCCTGGTGCTGGAAGACAAGGGCGTGCTGCGCGGCCACCAGAAGGTCATCGCCGACGGCGCCGGTGAAGGCGAGATCACCAGCGGCAGCTTCTCGCCGACGCTGGAGCGCTCCATCGCGCTGGCGCGCGTGCCCGTCGCCACCGGCGACGAGGTGCAGGTGGACATCCGTGGACGCCTCTGCAAGGCGCGTGTGGTGAAGCCGCCCTTCGTGCGCAACGGCAAGGCGCTGATTAAATGAAAAAGCACCTCCCTGTGCTTTTTCATCTCGAAAGCGAAAGACGTGGCTTTCGCTTTCTCCGTTCTCAAACACTGACGTGTTTGAGAACGCCGGCACATCCATGTTGCCGGACTACAGCCGGTACCGTGGCTACCATCATTTAGACGGAGAACCTCGATGAGCAAGATCCCCGCCGACCTCAAGTACACCAAGAGCCACGAATGGGTGAAGCTCGGCGCCGACGGCGTCGCCACCATCGGTATCACCGACCATGCCCAGGAAGCCTTGGGTGACCTCGTGTACGTGGAGCCGCCGAAGAAGGGCCGCAAGCTCGCCGCGGGCGAGGCCTGCGCCGTGGTGGAGTCGGTGAAGGCCGCTTCCGACGTCTACAGCCCCATCGCCGGCGAGGTGGTGGAGGGCAACGAGGCGCTGAACAGCGCGCCCGAGCAGATCAACCAGGACGCCTACGGTGCCTGGCTGATGCGTATCAAGCCGGCCAACGCCGCCGACGTGGCCGCCCTGATGGATGCCAAGGCCTACGAGAAGTTCCTGGCGGACGAGGCCCATTGAGCCCCGCCGTCCACCCCCCCATATATATGAGCCTGACCCGAGCCCGATAAGCAGATGAACGCCGTCACCGGATTACCCATGAGCTCCCGCACCGCCCTGGACGAACTCGAACAGCACGACGCCTTCAGCGGCCGCCATATCGGTCCGGACGCTGCCGAGCAGCAGTCGATGCTGAAGGAACTGGGTTTCGCCACCCGCGCCGCGCTCATGGAGGCCATCGTGCCCGCGGGTATCCGCCGCCAGGGCGTGCTGCCGCTCGGCAGCTTCACTGCGCCTGCCACGGAGCACGAGGCCCTCAACCGCCTGCGCAGGCTCGCCGACAAGAACCAGGTGCTCAAGTCCTTCATCGGTCAGGGCTACTACGGCAGCTACACCCCGGGCGTGATCCTGCGCACGGTGTTCGAGAATCCCGCCTGGTATACCGCCTATACCCCGTACCAGCCCGAGATCTCGCAGGGCCGCCTCGAGGCCCTGCTCAACTACCAGCAGATGGTGACCGACTTGACCGGTCTCGCTATCGCCAACGCCTCCATGCTGGACGAGGCCACCGCCGCCGCCGAGGCCATGACGCTCGTGAAGCGCATGAGCAAGTCGGCCTCGGACACCTTCTTCGTCGCCGACGACGTGCTGCCCCAGACCCTGGAAGTGGTGCAGACCCGCGCCAAGCCGCTCGGCATCCAGGTCAAGGTGGGCAAGGCCCTGGACGCGGCCGAGACGGATTGCTTCGGTGCGCTCCTCCAATATCCCGGCGTCGACGGTGAAGTGCGGGACTACCGCGCCCTGGCGGCGGCGCTGCATACCAAGGGTGCCGCCGTGGTGGCGGCCACCGACCTCCTGGCCCTGACCCTACTCATGCCCCCGGGCGAGTGGGGCGCGGACGTGGCGGTAGGCAACAGCCAGCGCTTCGGCGTGCCCATGGGATTCGGCGGACCTCATGCCGCCTTCCTCGCCACCAAGGACGAGTTCAAGCGCTCCATGCCGGGCCGCCTCGTGGGCGTCACCATCGACAGCCAGGGTAAGCCGGCGCTGCGCCTCGCGCTGCAGACCCGCGAGCAGCACATCCGCCGCGAGAAGGCCACTTCCAACATCTGCACCGCCCAGGCGCTGCTCGCCATCATGGCGAGCATGTACGCTGTGTACCACGGCCCCAAGGGCCTCAAGACCATCGCCGAGCGCGTGCACCGGCTCACGGGCGTGCTGGCCTCGGGGTTGAAGCAGCTCGGCCATGCTCCCGTGAACGCCACGTTCTTCGACACCCTCACCGTCAAGACGGGCGCCGACACTGCCGCCGTGCACCGCGCCGCGGAGGAGAAGCACCTCAACCTGCGGCATGTGGACGCCAGCCACGTAGGCATCTCCCTGGATGAGACCACCACCCGCGAGCAGGTGCAGGCGCTCTGGTCGGTGTTCGCCCCCAAGGCGGCCCAGCCCGACTTCGCCGCGCTGGAGAAGCAGGCCGCGGCCGCTTGGCCCGCCGCCCTAGGCCGCCGCAGCGCCTACCTCACGCACCCCATCTTCAACTGCCATCACTCGGAACACGAGATGCTGCGGTATCTGCGCGAGCTGGCGGACAAGGACCTGGCGCTGGACCGCACCATGATCCCGCTCGGCTCCTGCACCATGAAGCTCAACGCCGTGAGCGAGATGCTGCCGGTCTCCTGGCCGGAGTTCGCCCACATCCATCCTTTCGCCCCAGAGTCCCAGACCGCGGGTTATCGCGAGATGGTGGCGCAGCTGGAAGAGATGCTGGTGGCCTGCACCGGATATGCGGCGGTGTCGCTGCAGCCCAACGCCGGCTCCCAGGGCGAATACGCGGGCCTGCTCATCATTCAGGCCTACCATGCTTCCCGTGGCGAGGCGCACCGTAACGTGTGCCTGATCCCGGCCTCCGCCCACGGCACCAACCCAGCTTCGGCCCAGATGGCCGGCATGCACGTGGTGGTGGTGGCCTGCGACGACAACGGCAACGTGGATCTCGCCGACCTCGAGACCAAGGCCGAGCAGCACAAGCATGACTTGGCTGCGATCATGATCACCTACCCCTCGACCCACGGCGTGTTCGAGCAGGGGGTGCGTGATATCTGCGACGTCGTGCACCAGCACGGCGGCCAGGTGTACGTAGACGGCGCCAACATGAACGCCATGGTAGGCCTCGCGGCCCCAGGACTCTTCGGCGGCGATGTCTCGCACCTCAACCTGCACAAGACCTTCTGCATCCCCCACGGCGGCGGCGGTCCCGGCGTCGGTCCCGTGGCGGTGGGCGCGCACCTGAAGAAGTTCCTGCCCAACACCCGTTCCGTGGGATATGTGCGCGATGCGGCCGGCATCGGCTCCATCTCCGCCACCCCCTACGGCTCCGCTTCGATCCTGCCCATCTCCTGGATGTACATCGCCATGATGGGCGCCTCCGGGCTCCAGGCCGCGACGGAAACCGCGATCCTCGCCGCCAACTACCTGGCGAAGAAGCTCGCGCCTCATTACCCGGTGCTCTACAGCGGTCCGGGCGGACTCGTAGCCCACGAGTGCATCCTGGACCTGCGCCCTATCAAGGAGACGAGCGGCATCACCGTGGACGACGTGGCCAAGCGCCTCATGGACTACGGCTTCCACGCCCCCACCATGAGCTTCCCGGTGCCGGGCACGCTCATGGTGGAGCCCACCGAGTCCGAATCCAAGCACGAGCTGGACCGTTTCATCGAGGCGATGATCCAGATCCGCGAGGAGATCCGCGCGGTGGAGCAGGGCAAGCTGGACCGGGAAGACAACCCACTGCGCCACGCTCCGCACACCGCGGAGATGATCGCCGCCGACGAGTGGAAGCATGCTTACGGCCGCGAACAGGCAGCCTTCCCGGTGGCTTCGCTGCGCAAACGCAAGTACTGGCCGCCGGTGAGCCGCGCCGACAACGCTTACGGCGACCGCAACCTGTCCTGCAGCTGCCCCCCCATGAGCGAATACTGACCCACAAGGAGACGACCATGGCCAAGATCGCATTGCGAGGCAACCCGGTGAGCACCAGCGGCGACCTGCCCAAGGTCGGTGGCAAGGCCCCGGATTTCAAGCTGGTCACCAAGGATCTGAAAGACGTCTCCCTCGCCGACTACAAGGGCAAGAAGAAGATCCTCAACATCTTCCCCAGCATCGACACCCCGGTGTGCGCGCTGTCCACCCGCAAGTTCAACGAGCATGCCAAGCAGCACGCCGACACGGTGATGCTTATGATCTCCGCCGACCTGCCCTTCGCCCAGGGCCGCTTCTGCGGTAACGAGCATCTCGACAACGTGGTCACGCTCTCCATGATGCGTGGCCGCGAGTTCGGCGACAGCTACGGCGTGTGGCTGAAGGACGGCCCCCTGGCCGGTGTGACCGCCCGTGCCGTGGTGGTGCTGGGCGCCGATGACAAGGTGTTGCACACCGAGATGGTGTCCGATATCTCCCACGAGCCTGACTACGAAGCCGCCCTGAAGGCCCTGGGATGACCGACGCCGCCCGCGCCACCGACGGCCTCTCGGGCATGGCGCGCCTGGTACGCGCCACCCGTGTGGGGTTCACGGCGCTCGCCTGGGCTTTCCGCCACGAGGAGGCCTTCCGTCTCGAGGTCTCGGGTCTCGTGGTACTGCTGCCGCTCGCCCTCTGGCTCGGACACAGCGGGGTGGAGCGGGCACTGCTCGCCGCCGCGGTGCTGCAGGTGCTCATCGTGGAGCTCCTCAACACCGGTATCGAGGTGGTGGTGGACCGCATCAGCATCGAGCGCCACGTCCTCTCGGGCCTCGCCAAGGACCTGGGTTCGGCGGCAGTGATGATCAGCCTGTTGCTGGCGGTCGTCGTCTGGGCCTGCGTGCTCTTGCTCCGCTAGGGCAGCTGCGGCTTTAAGGTACACTGACGGCCCGGGTATCCCGGGCCGTTCGTTTCAGGGACGGATACTGAGGAGCCTCCATGTCGGTACTCATCTGCGGTTCCATGGCCTATGACACCATCATGGTGTTCCCGGAGCCGTTCAAGGACCACATCCTCCCCGACAAGATCCACATCCTGAACGTGTGTTTCCAGGTGCCTGACATGCGCCGCGAGTTCGGCGGCACCGCCGGCAACATCGCTTATAACCTGAAGCTGCTGGGGGAGCAGGGGCTGCCCATGGCCACCGTGGGCGGGGATTTCGGGCCCTATGCCCAGTGGATGGACCAGCAGGGCATCCCGCGCACCTATATCAAGGAGGTCGCCGGGACCTATACCGCCCAGGCTTTCATCACCACGGACGTGAACGACAACCAGATCACGGCCTTCCACCCCGGCGCCATGGACCAGGCCCACACCCAGGCGGTGCCGCCCAAGGCCGGCGCGAAGCTCGGCATCGTGGCCCCGGACGGCCGCGAGGCCATGCTGCAGCATGCGCGCCAGTTCAAGGACGCGGGCATCCCGTTCATCTTCGACCCGGGCCAGGGCATGCCGTTGTTCTCCGGCGAGGAACTCAAGGCCTTCATCGACATGGCCGACTGGGTGGCGGTGAACGATTACGAGTCCCAGATGCTGGAGCGCAAGACGGGGCTCTCCGCCTACGAGATCGCGGCGCGTGTGAAGGGCATGATCGTCACTTGGGGCGCCAAGGGCGCAGTGATCTACGCCGACGGCCGGCGCCTGGACATCCCTGCGGCCAAGGCCGCAGCGGTGGTGGATCCCACCGGTTGCGGCGACGCTTTCCGCGCCGGCATCCTCTACGGCCTGCTGCACGGGCTCGACTGGGAGACCACCGGGCAGATGGCCTCGCTCATGGGCGCCATCAAGATCGCTTCCCGTGGCACCCAGAACCATCGGTTCACCCGCGCCGAGTTCGATGCCCAGTATGAGAAAACTTTCGGCACGAAACTTTGAGCCACAGAACTTTTGCATATCAGTCGACTCCAAAATCACCTGAACCTTCCCCGGTAAGCACCATGAAACGCCTGCTGCTCTGCTTCCTGCTCCTCTCCGGCTTCCTCACTGCCTTGCCGGCTTCCGCCGCGGGCACCGAGCAGGCCTGGGCTGCCACCCTGGCACGGGTCTCGCCCTCGGTCGTCTCCATCCGCGTGGACGCGCCACGGGCCTTCGACACCGAGTGGAACCTCACCGGACAGGCCACCGGTTTCGTGGTGGACGCCGAGCACGGCATCATCCTCACCAACCGGCACGTGGTGACCCCGGGGCCGGTGGTGGCGGAAGCGGTGTTCCAGGATCATGAGGTGGTGGCCCTGAAGACCCTGTACCACGATCCGGTGCACGACTTCGGCCTCTACCAGTACGACCCCGCGGCGCTGAAGTTCATCCACCCCGTGTCCCTGAAGCTGGCCCCAGACCAGGCGCGGGTGGGGGAGGACATCCGCATCATCGGCAACGACGCCGGCGAGCAGCTCTCCATCCTCTCTGGCACCCTGGCGCGCCTCGACCGTGACGCACCGGTCTACGGCGCCGGTGGCTATAACGACTTCAACACCTTCTACTTCCAGGCGGTGTCCGGCACCACCGGCGGTTCCTCGGGCTCGCCCGTGATCGATATGGACGGTGATGTGATCGCCTTGAACGCCGGCGCCCGCAACGACGCGTCCTCCAGTTACTTCCTGCCTCTCGACCGGGTGGTGCGAGCGCTCGCCCTGGTGCAGGCCGGCAAGCCCGTGGAGCGGGGCACCTGGCAGGTGACCTTCCGCCACGAGTACTACGATGAACTGGAGCGCCTCGGCCTCTCGGCGGATCGCGAGGCGGACCTACGCAAGCGCCACCCCGAGGCCACAGGTCTCCTGGTGGTGGACCAGGTGCTGGGTGGTGGTCCGGCGGACGGCCTGCTGCAGCCCGGGGACGTGCTTTTGTCGGTGGGCGGCAAGGAACTCTCCACCTTCGTGCCCCTGGACGAGGAGATGGATACCTCCGTGGGCAAGACCCTGGACGTGAGCATACTGCGCGGCGGCGAACCGTCGACGGTGCACATCAAAGTGCAGGACCTCAACAGCCTCTCCCCGGTCTCTTACTTGGAGTTCGGTGGCGCGACCCTGAACGACCTCTCCTATCAAGCGGCCCGGGGCTACAACGTGCCCATCCACGGCGTGTACGTGGCGAGCCCGGGTTATGTGTTCGGCACTGCCGGCATCCAGCGCAGTGCGGTGATCACCGAATTCGACGGCCAGCCCGTGGACCGCCTGGACGATCTGCAGGCGATCCTCTCCGGGCTGCCGGACGGCGCCCAGGTACGTGTGCGCTATTTCAACCTCGGCAACCGCAAGCAGACTTCGCTCGGCGTGATCACCATGGACCGCCGCTGGTACGCGGCCGACCGCTGCAGCCTCGATTCCGTCACCGGCAAGTGGCCCTGCACGGCGCTGCCGGATGCGCCGGCCGCCAGCCCGCCAGAAGCCGTGAGCGTCGCCTATCCGCGCTACCCGGATCCGGCCATGAACGCACTCGCGCCTTCGCTGGTGTTCATCAAGTTCGACATGCCCTATGCCGTGGACGGCGTAGGGGAGACCCACTATCTCGGTGCCGGCGTGGTGGTGGACGCCAAGAAGGGCCTGATCATCACCGACCGCGACACGGTACCCGTGACCATGGGGGATCTGAAGATCACCTTCGCGGGTTCGGTGGAGATCCCCGGCAAGGTGGTGTACGTGCATCCCCTGCACAACCTCACCGTGATCCAATACGACCCCAGGCTCCTCGGCACCACCCCGGTGAAGGCCGTGAGCTTCTCCGACAAACCTTCCCGCGCGGGCGACGTGGTGAAGCTCGTGGGCTTCCAGCCGGACGGCACCCTCACGAGCCTGGATACCCGGGTCTCCACCATCGACCCCGTGCTGTTCCCGCTATCCCGCAGCTTCCGTTTCCGGGACACGAACCTGGAGGCCTTGAGCCTCGTCAACGCCGCCGACAATGTCACCGGCGTGGTGCTGGACAAGCAGGACAAGGTCACGGCCCTGTGGGTGAGCTTCGCCTACGATGACGGCAGCCACACCCAGGAAGTGCAGAAAGGCATCCCGGTGGACCTGGTGCAGGACATGGTGAAAGCTGTGGAGCACGGCACGCCGCTGCGCAGCCTGGATGTCGAGCTCTATCCCATCGCCCTGTCCCAGGCCCGTCGCTTGGGCTTGCCGGACGAATGGGTGACCAAGCTCGGGGCCGTGGATCCGGCGCGGCGCGAGACCCTCGCCATCGTGCGGACCACCGCCGGCACCCCCGGCGACAAGCTGTTGCAGAGCGGGGACCTCTTGCTCGCCATCGACGGCAAGCCGGTGGCGGATTTCCGCGCCGTGGAGAAGGCGAGCCAGCAGGCCGAGGCCGACCTCACGGTGCTGCGCGACGGCAAGGTGCAGGACGTGAAGGTCGGGACCACCACCCTGGACGGGGACGGCACCGAGCGCATCCTGATGTGGGCCGGCGCCCTGCTGCAGGAGCCGCAGCACGCCGCCGCCGCCCAGCGGGACATCCCGCGCAGCGGCCTCCTGATCGGCTATTACAACTTCGGTTCGCCGGCGAGCCGCTACGGGCTCACCGCCGGCCTGCGCATCGTCCGGGTCAACGACCAGGCGACCCCGGACATGGATGCCTTCGAAGCCGCCGTACGCGGCCTCAAGGACCGGGACAACGTGCGGGTTACGGTGCAGGGCTGGGACGGCACCAGCCAGGTTGTGACCCTGAAGCTCGACCTCAGCTACTGGCCCACCTATGAGGTGTTGCATACCGAGCAGGGCTGGGTGCGTAAGCCCCTTTAAACTTAACGGCAGCCGGAAATACGGAGGCCGCGGGGCGTAAGCACCGCGGCCTCTTCATTTCACCTGGAGCCCCTCAGGCTGCCAGGGCGTTCGCGGCTTTCTCCGGGGTCTGTCGCGCCGGCACCATGTTCTGCAGGAACTCCTCGGCGGCGTTGCGCCAGCTGAACCGCAGGGCGAATTCCCGGCACTTGGCACCATCGAGCTTGAGGCTCTCGAGAGCCGCATGGCGCAGGTTCTCGTCGCAGTAGCCGGTGACGCCCTGCTGCACCACGTCCTTGGGCCCGGTGACCGGGAAGGCCGCCACGGGCACGCCGCAGGCCATGGCCTCCAGCAGCACCAGGCCGAAGGTGTCGGTGAGGCTCGGGAACACGAATACGTCGGCCGCCGCCAGCATCTGGGCCAGGGGTTCACCGCGCAGGAAGCCGGTGAACTTGGCCGGGTAACGGCGCTTCAGCATCTCGAGATCGGGTCCGTCGCCCACCACCACCTGGGTTCCGGGCAGTTCCAGGGAGAGGAAGGCCTCGATGTTCTTCTCCACCGCCACGCGCCCAAGGTACATCCACACCGGGCGCTTGTCCTGGAGGTGGTCCTTGGAGCGCGGTTTGAACAGCTCGGTGTCCACGCCCTTGCCCCAGTGCACCAGGTTCTTGAAGCCACGGTCCTTGAGCTCTTGCATCAGCGAGGGGGTGGAGACCATCACCCGGCTGGCGGCGCTGTGGAAGTTGCGGATCCAGGCGTAGCCCACCGAGAGCGGGATCGGCGCCCGGGCGCGGATGTATTCCGGGAACTTGGTGTGATAGCAGGTGGTGAAGCTCAGGCCTTTCTTGATGCAGTAACGACGTGCGGCGCCACCCAGCGGGCCTTCGGTGGAGATGTGGATGGCGTCCGGCTGCCACTCGTCGAGGATCTTGTTCACCTTGCGCTGCGGGAACAGCGCCAGCTTGATGCTGCTGTAACCCGGCATGGGCATGGTCATGAAGCCGTCGGCGTGGGAGAGCACCAGCGGTTCGTGGCCGAGCGCCTTCAGCTCCTCCACGATCTTGTGCATGGTGGTGACGACGCCGTTGACTTCCGGCAGCCAGGTATCGATGACGATCGCTATCTTCACGGGGCCCCCGCGGCTTGTTGGCGGGCGGCGTAGGCCGGCTCGGCCTCGGCGCCCTGGTGGGATTTCATGAGTTCACGGCGCTCGGTCCAGTTGAGCAGCTCGAGGGTGCCGTCGTGGCGTTCCACGAGCGCCGTGCAGGACTCGACCCAGTCACCGTCGTTGCAGTAGAGCACGCCGTTCAAGGTGGTGATCTCGGCGTGATGGATGTGCCCGCAGACCACCCCGTCCACGCCGCGGCGCGCGGTCTCGCGCGCCACTGCCACCTCGAAGTCGCTGATGAACTGCACCGCGTTCTTGACCTTGTGTTTGAGATAGGCCGCCAGGGACCAGTAAGGGAAGCCGAGCCTCCGGCGGAACACGTTGACCCAGCGGTTGAGGTAGAGCAGCCAGTCATAGACCCGGTTGCCGAGCATGGCGAGCCAGCGGCTCACCCGCACCACGCTGTCGAACTCGTCGCCGTGCAGCACCAGCAGGCGCTTGCCGGTGGCGGTCTCGTGGATCGCGTCCTTCTGGATGGTGACGTTGCCGAACTCCATGCCCACGTAGGCGCGCAGCACCTCGTCGTGGTTGCCGGGGATGTAGATGACCTTGGTATCGTGCTTGGCCTTGCCGAGGATGGTGCGCACGACGTTGTTGTGCTCCTGGGGCCAGAACAGGCGGTTCTTCATCTCCCAGACGTCGATGATGTCGCCGACGAGGTAGAGGTACTCACATTCGGTGTTGCGGAGGAAGTCGAGGAGGAAGTCGGCGCGGCAGCCGCGGAAGCCCAGATGCACGTCGGAGATGAATATGCTCCGGTATTTGAGCGGGGTCATCGAGTGGACCACCATATTTTCTCCTCCTGTCGCAGCATGTTGCGCGCGATTCTAGGAGTGGAGGATTAAGAGCGTGTGTCTCGACGGTGACAACGGCGTGACAAAGCGAGGCGGGGTCCAGGATCGGCAGGGGGTCCTGCTGCCGGATGCCGGCTGGGGCTGATCCCATCACATGGATGGGCTCGAAATCGCAACCGGAATGTCACGGCGTCGCAACGGGCCGGGGCTAGAGTGCCCCGGTCCGGATCCGGAGGCGTTTCGATGTTGCTCGATTGGTTGGTGTTACCGCAGAAGCAGAAGACCGGTCCCCGGCGCGGGCGACGCCGGCGTGCCACCCTGCGCATGCTGCCTTCCACCCGGGTGGGTCTGGGCGGCGAGAGCGTGACCGACCCTTTCAGCCTCTATCCCTGTACTCGCATGCATGGCGCCGACTTCGAGGCCGAGTTCTACCCTGAAGAGACGGCTGTCTACCTCTAAGACGTCCCCGGAAGCACTCCATGGAATCCATCGAGCTCGACTATAAGCTCGGGCACGACGTCTACCGCATCTCGGTGACCGTAGTCATCGATGCCACCCTGGGCAGGAAGATGTACCGGCCCGAACTCGTGATCGAGAAGAACATCTCGGATCTGGACGCGGAGCAGACCCGCCGGGTGCGGGTCATGCAGCTCTTCACCAGCCATGAGAAGGCCCAGCGCTATGCCCTGGGCTATGCCAAGCGCCTGATCGAGGGCGATCCCGCTGCCTCTGCCTGAAGACAGCCGCCGGATCATGACAGTCCTGTGGCTATGCACAGCTTATTGATCTTTATCCACACCCCGCACGTGGTCACAGGACCGTCACGGAGCGAGTTTGGCCAGCTGTTTCAAGGTGAGCAACCAGGCGAGCTGGGCTTCGCCCGCGGCGGCGGCGGGCCCCAGGTCCAAGCGGCAGACACTGCCTTTCTTCATGCGTGCGAGGCTACGGGGTGAGCCTGTGGTCATATAGCCTATCCACTGGCTCAGGTCAGGTTCATGACCCACGAGCGCGACGGGTCTGGTCTCGCCGACGATGGCATCCAGCAGGGCCTCGGGGTCAAAACCTGGGGAGAGCTGTTTTTCCTGCCTGAACTCCGCCTGCGGGAAAGCGCCGTGCAGGATCTCGGCGGTCTCCACGGCGCGCACCAGGGGGCTCGAGAGGATGAGGGCGATCCCGTCCTCCAAAGATGCTAACCCGCGCGCAGCCTTGCGCATGTCCCGTTTGCCTGCTTCGGTGAGCTGCCGTTGCGCATCGTTGCGCCGTGCCTTGGCGGCTGCCACCGGCTCCTCCGCCTCGGCGTGGCGGATCACGAATACGCGCTTCATCCCGAAGACAGGGCGAGGCTGAGGCTGGCGACGGAGGTCACCGGGAGGGAGCAGGTGGTGCCACGACAGACGTAGGCGCAGGCTTCGCCGCGGGGCAGGCAGCGGCTGAGCAGGCCCGTCAGGCCTTTCGCGTCTGCCGGGATGGCGAGTACCAGCCGCCGCGGGTCGTACTGGCTGACGAGTTCTTCGCGCCAATCCGCGAGCGTGTCGGGTGAACCGCGCAGCACCACCATGGTGGGCGGTGCGAGCATGTCTTCCAGCGCCAGCAGCATGGCGGCATGGGATTCCGGATACTGCTGCATGACGCCATAGGCCGCCCGCAGTGTACGCTCCGCGGCATCGAGGTACCGTGGCTCGGCGCAGAGGTGGCCGAGCCCGATGAGGCTGCGGGCCGCCACCGCGTTGCCGGCGGGCATGGATTCGTCGCTGAAGGTCTTGGGGCGGAACAATGGCGTCGGCTGGTCGTCGGCGGTGAACCAGAAGCCGCCGCGCTCCTTGTCCTCGAAGTGATCCAGCATCGCGTCGGCGATCTTCCGCGCCCAGGCGAGCCGGCTGCTGTCCCATTCCGCCTGCAAGAGCTCCAGGAGACCCGCCAGCAGGAAGGCATGGTCGTCGAGATAGGCCGGCAACTTGGCTTCGCCGGAACGCCAGCTGGCGTAGAGGCGCCCGTCCTTCCAGAGATGGGACTCGATGAAATCCGCCGCCTTAGCCGCCGAATCGATGTAAGGCTGGCGCTGCAGCAGCCGGCCGGAGGAGGCCATGCCGCGGATCATGAGCCCGTTCCAGGCGGTGAGCACCTTGTCGTCCAGGCCCGGGCACACACGCCCGTCCCTGGCCGCGAGCAGCTTGACGCGGGCACCGTCCAGCAGCAGTTCGGTGGCGGAATCGACACGGGGAGAGGGGAACTTGCGCGCCAGGTCCAGGCTGATGCGTAAGTGCCACCAGCGTTCCTCGAAGTTGGCCGGATCGTCGAGGCCGTAGCGGGCGGCGAAGGCGGCGAACTCCTGCTCGTCCAGGAGCCCTCGCACCTCTTCCCGATCCCAGACGTAGTACTTCCCTTCTTGCCTCTCCGAGTCCGCGTCCAGGCTCGAGTAGTAGCCGCCTTCCGGCGACTGCATCTCCCGCATGACCCAAGCGGCGGTCTCGTCGGCGGTACGGCGGTACAGGCCCTCACCGGTCAGCCGCCAAGCCTGGGCATAGAGGGTGAGCAGGGAGCCGTTGTCATAGAGCATCTTCTCGAAGTGGGGGATGCTCCAGGAGTTGTCCACGGAGTAGCGGCAGAAGCCGCCACCCAGATGGTCGTAGATGCCGCCCTCGGCCATGCGCCGCAGGCTCAAGGAAGCCATATGACGGCAGGTCTTGCGGGTGTCTTCCTCCACGTCACCGGCACCGCTGATGTGCAGCAGCAGCTCGAGATCGGAAGTGTGCGGGAACTTGGGGGCGCGACCGAAACCACCGTCGCGCGGGTCGAAGCTCTTGAGCAGCACGCCCAGGGCATCGCCGATGGGTGCCGCGTCCATGGACTCGGCCGTCTCGGCATCAGTGCCGCCGATGCGAGCCAGGGCTTCCAAGAGCTGCGCGTTCTGGTCGGTCAGCTGCTGCCGGTTCTGCCGGTAGAACTCCTCCACACGCGCCAGCACCTCCCGGAACGGTGGCATGCCGTAGCGAGTCGTGGGCGGGAAGTAGGTGCCGGCGAAGAAGGGTGTGAGGTCGCCGGGGGTGAGGAACACGGTGAGCGGCCAGCCGCCGCCACGCTGGGCGATGAGCTGATGGGCGAGCTGATAGATGCGGTCGAGGTCGGGGCGCTCCTCCCGGTCCACTTTCACGTTCACGAACAGCTTGTTCATGAGCGCGGCGGTGTCTGGGTCCTCGAAGGACTCGTGGGCCATCACATGGCACCAGTGGCAGGCGGCGTAGCCGATGGAGAGCAGGATCGGCCTGTCCTCGGTACGTGCCCGCGCGAGAGCTTCCTCGTTCCAAGGATGCCAGTCCACCGGGTTATGGGCGTGTTGCAGGAGATAAGGGCTCGTCTCCCGCACCAGCTTATTGGTATGCGGAGCTTCGTTCATGTGCCACCCGCTGTTAGAATACCTGTAACCCTATATAAGCCGCAAAACCGGCGCTTCTCCCCATGTCCCTGCCGCCGCTCATCCTGAAGAAGAACGAGGACCGTCGTCTGCGCGCGGGACACCTATGGGTGTTCAGCAACGAAGTAGACACCGGCAAGAGCCCACTCAAGGGTTTCGCACCGGGAGACCTGGTGGAGATCCAGGCAGCCGGCGGCCAGGTCATCGGCACGGGCTACGTGAACCCCAATTCCCTGATCGCGGCGCGCATCCTCTCCCGGGATCCGCGGCACCTGCCGGACCGTTCGCTGCTGGTGCACCGCCTCAATGTGGCGCTGTCGCTGCGCGAGCGGCTCTACCCCAAACCCTATTACCGCCTGGTTTTCGGCGAATCCGACGGCCTGCCCGGACTCGTGGTGGACCGTTACGGTGACGTGCTGGTGGTACAGATCACCACCGCCGGCATGGAACGCATGAAGGCGGATATCGTGGCGGCGCTCGAGAAGGTGGTCGGCCCCAAGGCCATCCTCATGCGTAACGACACCGGTATCCGCGAGCTGGAGGGCCTGCCTCTCTATACCGAGGTCGCGCTCGGCACCGTGCCAGACTCGGTGCAGGTGGAGGAGCACGGCCTTAGGTTCGAGGTGCCGCTCTCGGGCGGGCAGAAGACCGGCTGGTTCTTCGACCAGTGCGCTAACCGCGCCCGGCTTCTCCCCTACATCAAGGGGCAGAAGGTGCTGGATGTGTGCAGCTACGTGGGCGCCTGGGGCGTGCAGGCAGCGGCCCACGGTGCCGCGGCAGTGACCGCCGTGGACAGCTCGGCCGCCGCCCTGAGCTGGGCGGGGCGTAACGCCAAGGACAACGGCGTGGAACTCAGTCTGCGCGAGGAAGACGCTTTCGATGCCCTCAAGGGCTTGAGGGAGGCCGGCGAGAAGTTCGGCGTCGTGGTGCTGGATCCGCCGGCCTTCGTCAAGCGCCGCAAGGACCTCGCCGCCGGCAGCGAGGCCTACCGGCGTCTTAACCAGCTGGCCATGCAGGTGCTGGATCGGGACGGGATACTCGTATCCTGCTCCTGCTCCCACCACATGGCGGGCGCCGACCTCCTGGCGGCGATCCAGTCTGCGGCGCGGCACCTGGGGCGTGAGGCGCAGGTACTGGAGCAGGGCATGCAGGCGCCGGACCATCCGGTCCATCCTGCCATCCCCGAGACGTCTTACCTCAAGGCGTTCTATGTCAGGGTGGTCACGGCTTAGCCAAAAAGCCCTGTGTTAAAATCCGCCGCCATGTTGACCTATCCCAATATCGATCCCGTCGCCCTCTCCCTCGGCACCTGGCACCTCTTCGGTCACACCTTCCAGCCCGCCATCCACTGGTACGGCATCACCTACCTCGTGGGCTTCCTGGGGGGTTACTGGTGCATGTACCTGCGCAGCCGCAGACCGGGTAGCGGCTGGACCTCGGAGCAGCTCCAGGATCTCCTGTTCTACGTGGCTCTGGGCGTGGTGGGCGGGGGCCGCGTCGGCTACATGCTGTTCTACGACTTCCCCAGCTTCATCCATGCCCCCTGGACCCTTTTCCAGGTCTGGGACGGGGGCATGTCCTTCCACGGCGGCCTCCTGGGTGTGCTCTTCGCCATGTGGCTCTACGGACGCCGGCAGGGACGGCATTTCTTCGACCTCACGGATTTCATCGCGCCGGTGGTGCCCATAGGCTTGGGTGCGGGGCGCATCGGCAACTTCATCAACGGCGAGCTCTGGGGGAAGGTCTCGGATCTGCCCTGGGCCATGCGTCTCGACTGCGCCGACCCGCGTTTCGGGAGCTATTGCAACGGCGCGGTCAGCGGCTATACGCCGCCGCACCTGCCCAGCCAGCTCTATGAGTTCCTGCTGGAGGGCTTGGTGCTGTTCACGGTGTTGTGGGTCTATTCCGCCAAGTCCCGTCCGCGCATGGCGATCTCCGGCCTGTTCGCGCTCATGTACGGCACGTTCCGCTTCTTGGTGGAGTTCGTCCGGATGCCGGATGTCCAGCTGGGCTACCTGGCTTTCGGCTGGGTGACCATGGGGCAGATCCTGTCGCTGCCGCTCATCCTCACCGGCATCGTGCTCCTGGTGCTGGCCTACCGCCGCCCGGCATGAAGCAATACCTCGAGCTCATGCGGGACGTACGCGACCGGGGTGCCCGCAAGAACGACCGCACCGGCACCGGTACGCTCTCCCTGTTCGGACGGCAGATGCGCTTCGACCTCGCCGCCGGCTTCCCGGCCGTGACCACCAAGAAGCTGCACTTCCGCTCGATCATCCATGAGTTGCTCTGGTTCCTGAAAGGCGAGACCAACGTCCGCTACCTGCGGGACAACGGCGTCACCATCTGGGACGAATGGGCGGACGGGAAGGGCGACCTGGGTCCGGTCTACGGCTACCAGTGGCGCTCCTGGCCCGCGCCCGACGGCCGTCACATCGACCAGATCAGCCGCGTGCTGGAGGATCTGAGGAAGAACCCGGATTCCCGGCGCATGATCGTGAGCGCGTGGAACGTCGCGGACCTGCCGCAGATGGCCTTGCAGCCCTGCCACGCCTTCTTCCAGTTCTACGTGGCCGGCGGCAGGCTCTCTTGCCAGCTCTATCAGCGCAGCGCCGACATCTTCCTGGGGGTGCCGTTCAACATCGCTTCCTACGCGCTGCTCACCCATATGGTGGCGCAGCAGACGGACCTCGTGCCGGGGGAGTTCATATGGACCGGGGGCGACTGCCATCTCTACATGAACCATATGGTGCAGGTGGAGGAGCAGTTGCAGCGCGAGCCCAAGCCCTTGCCGAGGCTCGTCATCAAACGCCGGCCGCCCAGCCTCTTCGACTACGTGTTCGAGGACTTCGAGATCGCGGGTTACGAGTCCCACGCGGCCATCAAGGCGCCGGTGGCCGTCTGACATGCCGGAGATAGCCTGGCAGGATTTCGAGAAGGTGGAGTTGCGGGTGGGCACCGTGATCGCAGCGGAAGCTTTCCCGGAGGCACGCAAACCTGCCTATAAGCTCACGGTGGATTTCGGCCCTGAGATAGGCATGCGCCGTTCCTCGGCCCAGATCACCGCCCACTACGGCGTCGATGAGCTCCTGGGCCGCCAGGTCCTGGGGGTGGTGAACTTCCCCGCCAAACGCATCGGTCCCTACGTCTCGGAATGCCTCATCACCGGTTTCTACCGGGAGGATGGCACCGTGGTCCTGGCAGTACCAGACAAGGCTGTCCCCAACGGCGCCAAGCTCGGATGATCGTCTCCCTGGTGGTGGCGGCGGGCCTGGACGATGGCATCGGCAAGGGCGGGCGCATGCCCTGGCACCTGCCGGCAGACCTCAAGCATTTCAAGCGGCTCACCCTCGGCAAACCCGTAATCATGGGCCGCAAGACCCTGGAGTCCATCGGTCGTCCCTTGCCGGAGCGTCATAACCTGGTGATCACCCGCGATCAGAACTTCGGCGCACCGGGGGTGGAGATATGCCATTCCCTGGAGGAGGCCCTGGCGCGCGCAGAACCGGCGCCCGAGGCGATGGTGGTGGGAGGAGGTGAGATCTATCGGATCGCCTGGCCCCGGGCGGACCGGGTTTACCTCACCCGGGTACACATGCACACTGATGCAGATACCTTCTTCTTCAAGCTCGAAGCGAACGAATGGCAGGAGACCGCACGGGAGGAGCACCGGGCGGACGAGAAGAACCCTGTCGACTACGACTTCCTGACTTTCGAGCGGCGCTGAACTCAGCGACGGAAGTGGGGGGTGATGGGTTCCAGCATCGCATGCTCGCGGCAGAGGCGGGTGGCGAAGGCGAGCCCTGACTTCACCTCTTCCCCGAACCGCTCCCGGGCATCCTTGAGTTCTTGCCGGCGTCTGGCGCCGTCGTAAACCTGGTTCGGATTCTTGGCGTAGCTATGCATCAGCGGGCCGGCGGCGATCTCCCGGGCGCGGGTGCCATCCAGTCCTAAGAATCGCGCGGCTGATTCGAGCCCGGCGCCGGCATCCGCCAGGAAGACCTCGAAATCGCAGTGCAGCACCTGCTCCGGCACCGCTTGCCGTGCCTTCTCGAAGTGCAGCATGCCGGTGAGCCAGTTGAGGGCGAACTGCTCCGCATCCGTGAGTTCAGCGAGCTTCAACCCCCCTCCCCCCGTCATGACCACGAAGTCGCTCAGCCAGGCGGCAGCGTAGAAGCGGCCGTTCTCTCGCACCACTTCATCCCGCAGCATGGTGCAAAGCCAGGTCTCGAGATCGGTGTAGAGGAGGAGGGCGCGGGAGGCCGGGGATTGGGTGGTCAGGGATCCCAGCAGGTTGGCGCAGGCGCTGGTGGCTTTGATCAAGCTGCGCTCGCCGGGACGGTAAGCACGGCCCAAGAGCCGCAGGCTGAGCTCGAAGAGTTCGTCCCACGCTCTCTCCGCGAGCCGTGCGGTGGGTCGGCCAAGCTCACGCCGTTGCATGGCGAGCGCCAGGACGGTGAGGGGTTCCCTTACGGGCAGGCTGCCGGGCAGTTCCGCCAGGAGCCGCGAGACCAGGGTGGAACCGCAGTGACTCACATGGAAGATGAAATGAGGCGGCAAGGCTGAGCGTATATCCGCGGTCTCTTTCAGGAGCCGCAGCAGGGGGAACCAGGCACCCGCAGTATCCGACTTTAGCACCCGGTGGTCCAGGAACGAGGTGCGACGGTAATCCGCTTCGGTGATCCGGACCAGCAAGCCGCGGCGGTTGACTACATCCAGATCCTGGAGCAGTACGTCGGGACTCTGCTGCAAGCCCGCGAGCAAGCTCTCCGGATTCACTGCACCCGCTCCAGCCGACCGAGTTCGGACCGCACCAGGTGATCCGCCTTGTCCAGGTCCACACCCTTCAGGTCCTGGGTACCGCCGGTGAGCTCGTCCAGGATGCGCTGTTGGATGATGCCGCGCTTGCGCGCATCCGAGTAGCGCAGGTGGTGGAACATCACCATGGAATAGCGGGGCACGAACACGCCGGGATGACGCTCCTCCAACAGGAAGCCCAGCTGCTTCTGCAGATGGAACCTGGGATCGCGCACCGCGTCGCGCATCTCCACATAGTTCTCCAAGGCCATGGTGGCGATGGCTTCGGCATCCGGGCGGCGTTGCAACTCGAATTCGGCGAACACATTCCGCCAGTCGGTGCCATGCCGCTCCAGGCAGACGTCCAGGGCGAGGCAATCCTCGAAGGCGCAGTTCATGCCCTGGCCGTGGAAAGGCACGATGGCGTGGGCTGCATCGCCCAGGAGCAGGACCCGGCCATCGTCATGCCAGGAATCCGCGTGCACGGTACCCATGAGACCCGTGGGATGGGCATAGAACTCCCGCGCCAGGCCCGGTATCAGCTTGAGCGCATCCGGGAAGTTCGCGGCGAAGAACGCTTGCAGCGCTTCGGGGGTCTCCAGGGTGCCGAAGCTGGGCGAACCTTCCCGGGCCAGGAACAGGGTGAGGGTGAAACTTCCGTCCAGGTTGGGAAGGGCGATGAGCATGTGGCCGCCGCGGGGCCAGATGTGCAGGGCTTCCCTGTCCATCTGGTGGGTACCGGCGGGGCCCGCCGGGATGGTGAGTTCCTTATAGGCATGAGGCAGGATGTCCTCCTGCACCTTCACGCCGCGGCGTTTCATCAGAGCCTGGCGCACCGCCGAACCGCCGCCGTCGGTGGCGATGAGGGTGCTGGCCTCCACAAGCTCGTATCCATCGGCCGTATCCACGAGCGTCACCTCGCCGCGGTCGAAATCCACATCCTCGCAGCGCCGTTCGAAATGGATCCGGGCGCCGGCTTTCTCCGCGGCATCCATGAGCAGCATGTTGAGCCCGGGGCGGGAGACGGAATGGATCACTTCCGTGGGGGTGCGGCCGTAGGGGGTGAGCTGGAGGCTGCCGTCCACTCCGTGCAGCATGCGACCGCGCATAGGGATGAGCAGCTTCTGCACCTCAGCGTATAGGCCCACGGCTTCCAGGGCGCGGATGCCCCGATGTGCCAGGGCCAGGTTGATGGAACGACCGGCCGGGATCGCGTGGCGACGCATGTCCGGCAGCCGTTCGTAGACCACCACCTCGAAGCCGCGGCGTGCCAGGTAGATGGCGAGCAGGCTACCCGCGAGGCCGGCGCCCAGCAGGGTGACCTTGCCGCTTGGCTTGGCGCTCATGGCTGCACCAGCCCGGCGAGGATGTCCACGAAGCGGAACACATCGCTGTAGGAGTTGTAGAGCGGCACCGGTGCCACCCGGATCACGTCCGGCTCGCGCCAGTCGCCGGTGACGCCGGCTTCCTCGAGCCGCTCGAACACCCTGCGGGCGGCATCGCGGCCCTTGTGCAGCCGAAGCGATAGCTGGCAACCGCGTCGCGTCGGATCCGCGAGCGTCAAGATCTCGATCTCTTCCTTCAGTCTCTCCTGCAGCAGGAACTCAAGATAGCCGGTGAGTTTCAGGGATTTATCCCGCAGCCGGTCCATGCCGGCCTCGTCGTAGATCTCGAGGGAGGCGAGCAGGGGAGCCAAGCCCAGCACCGGCGGGTTGCTGAGTTGCCAGCCTTCCGCTCCGGCCATGGGCACGAATTCGGGGCCCATGCGGAAGCGTGAGGCCTTGTCATGACCCCACCAGCCGGCAAGGCGCGGGCGTTCGAAGTCCCGGGCATGCCACTCGTGTACGAAGCAGCCGGCGACGGCGCCGGGTCCCGCGTTCATGTACTTGTAGTTGCACCATACGGCGAAGTCCGCTCCCGAGTCATGCAGCTTCAGGGGCAGGTTGCCCACGGCGTGGGCCAGGTCGAAGCCCACGACGCAACCGGCGGCGTGGCCGGCGCGGACGAGCCGTGCCAGGTCGAAGGCCTGGCCGCTGTAATACTGCACGCCGGGCAGGAGCAGCAAGGCGATGCTCTCGCCCTCCGCCCGGAGCAGGGCTTCCACGTCCGCTTCATCTATATAAGCGTCGCCCTCTGAGGGCTTGAGCTCGATCAGGCTGCGGTCGGGGTCCAGGCCATGCAGACCGAGCTGGGCAGCCACTGCATAGCGGTCCGAGGGGAAAGCCCCGCGCTCGATGACGATCTTGTTCCGCCCGGAGCTGGGGCGATAGAAGCTCGTCATCATGAGATGGAGGTTCACCGTGAGCGAGTTCATGTTGACCACTTCGACGGGCTTGGCGCCCACCACCTTGGCCATGCGCTCGGTGAAGAACTCGTGATAGGGCATCCAGGGGCGGCGGCCGTCGAAATGGGCTTTCACCGCCAGCCGCTGCCAGTCCTCCAGCTCCTCCCGGACGTAGCGCTCCGTGCTCTTGGGCTGCAAGCCCAGGGAATTGCCGCAGAAGTAGATCTCGTCCTGTCCCGCGTGCTGTGGGATGTGGAAACGGTCACGGAAGGACGCGAGCGGGTCGGCGCGGTCCAGCTCGGTGGCGAAACCGGCGTCGGTGCGGAAATCCATCACAGGAACCTCTGTTGCGGTAGGCCCAGCCACTCGAGCGCGGTGCCGTGCAGCAGCCGGGCGCGGGTGGCGTCGTCGAGCCCCAGGGACTCGACCAGGGCACCGGGGCGGTCTTCGCCCAGGGGGAAGGGGTAGTCACTGCCCACGGCGATGGAGTGGGCGCCCATGAGCTCCAGCATGTAACGCAGCATGCCTGGGTGATGCACCAGGGAGTCCACGTAGAAGCGGCCGAGGTAGCTCATGGGATTCACGGCGTTGTCCACGGCGTAGAGGTCCGGACGCACCTGGAAACCGTGCTCGATGCGACCCAGGGTGGCGGGGAAGGAGCCGCCGCCGTGGGCGAAGGCGATGCGCAGCTTGGGCAGGCGTTCCAGCACGCCCCCGAAGATGACGCTGCAGAGGGCGAGGGCGGTCTCCGCCGGCATGCCCACGAGCCAGGGGGTCCAGTACTTCTGCATGCGCTCCCTGGCGAGCATGTCCCAGGGATGCACGAACACCGCGGCGCCGAGTTCTTCCGCCGCCTGGAACACCGGGAACAGCTCCGGTGCATCCAGGTTCTTGCCGTTCACGTGGGAGCCGATCTGCACGCCGGCCAGGCCCAGTTCTTTCACACAGCGAGTGAGTTCCTTGACCGCGAGATCCGGCGCCTGCATGGGCAGGGTGCCGAGGCCCACGAAGTGCTTCGGGTCCTTCGCGACGCTGGCGGCCAGGTCGTCGTTGAGGAGCCGGGAAAGATCCAGGCAGTCCTGGGGCTTCGCCCAGTAGCTGAACATCACCGGTACCGTGGACAGCACCTGCACGTGCACGCCGTGGGCGGCGCATTCCCGGAGACGCACCTTCGGGTCCCAGCAGTTGGCTTCGATCTCCCGGAACAGGGCGCCGTCCTTCATCATACGCGCGCAGCCGGGCCCGTGGTGCTCCAGCTGGATGAAGCCGCCGTAACCGTAACGCGCTTTGAGGTCAGGCCATTCCTTGGGGAGGATATGGGTGTGGATGTCTATCTTCAGCATCATTTCTTCTTCTGGGGGGCTTCCATCACCGTGGCACAATGCCGGCAGGTGCGGCGCTCGAGGCTGCCGAAGAAGCGGTCGAACACCGGCGGGAACTGGGTCTCGATGTTCTCGAGATGGAAATACTCCCGGTAGAGTTCCGCGTGGCAATTCTCGCAGAACCAGAGCAGGCCGTCCTGCTCCTCCGGCAGCCGCGGCCGCTCGATCACGAGGCCTACGGTGTCGGCGAAGCGTTGCGGAGAGTGGGGCAGATGCGGCGGGATCAGCAGGATCTCTCCCTGGCGTATGGGGATGTCCACGGGGCGGCCGGCCTGCATGGTCTTCAGGAGCATGTCTCCTTCCAGCTGGTAGAAGAATTCCTCACCCGGGTCGTCGTGGAAATCCTTGCGGGAGTTGGGACCGCCCACCACCTGCACTACGAAACCGGTCTCGGTGTAGATGCGCTTGTTGCCTACCGGGGGTTTCAGCAGGTCGCGATGCTCGTCAATCCACTTCTTGAAATCGATGGGCGTCAGATTCCACATGGCGCAGGCCTCAGATGGTCGCGATGCACTTGAGTTCGATGGCGATGGGGGTGGGCAGGGCCGTCACCTGCACCGTGGTGCGGCAGGGCTGGTTGTCCTTGAAGTACTCCGCGTACAGCCGGTTGTAGGTCTGGAAATCCTGCTGCATGTCCGTGAGGAACACGGTCACGTCCACGAGCTTGTCCCAGCTCGAGCCTGCATCTTCCAGGATATGACGGACGTTCTCGAACACCGAGCGGCACTGGGCTTCGATGTCATAAGCCAGGACCCTGCCATCCGGACCCAGGGTCACGCCGGGGATGTCCTTGCTGCCGCGCTTGCGCGGGCCCACCCCCGAGAGGAACAGGAGGTCACCCACGCGCCGCGCGTGGGGGTAGAGCCCGACGGGTTCGGGCGCCTTGGAGGAATGGATCTTGCTGTCGCTCATCCGTCGGGGTATCCCAGCAGCTTGTGGTAGATGAAGTCGGAACTCTTCTGGTCGACGGCGCCGCTGTGGCCGAGGAAAACGGCGGCCACGTTCCCGGCATCGAAACTGCCGTCCGCCACCAGGATGGGGGTCGCCTTGTAACGGCCCGGCCGGTCCTCGCCGCCGTCTACGGCGTTATGTTTGAACCCCGAATCGGCTTTCCACGTCAGAGCGCGTTCGGAATGGGTCTTGTCGTAGCAGAGCTGGAAGCCGACGATCTCCCCACTCTCGTCGTTCCAGATGACGAGGTCGAAGTGCTCGTCCTGGAACCAGCGGCGGTGCGGCTCGTCTTTGATCTGGCGTACGCTCGATATCTCGCGCAGCATGGCGGCCCCTCAGTATTTGATGCAGACGTTGCGAGGCTCGGTGAAGAAGCGCATGGCTTCGAAACCGCCTTCCCGGCCCACGCCCGATTGCTTGACGCCGCCCATGGGGACGCGCAGGTCCCGGAGCATCCAGCAGTTTATCCAGATGAGGCCCGCCTCGAGCCGGGCCGCGAGGCGATGGCAACGAGCGACATCGCGGCTCAGTACCGTGGCGGTCAGGCCATAAGGCGTGCCGTTGGCGAGCCGCAGAGCGTCCTCTTCTCCGTCGAAGGGCAGGAGCGTGGCCACCGGGCCGAATATCTCTTCCTGGTTCACGCGGCAATCGGCCGATAGTCCCTCGATGAGGGTGGGTTGCATGAACCAGCCGTCGGCACAGCGGCCGTCCACCTTGGCACGCTCACCGCCGCAGAGCACCCGGCCGCCTTCTTGCCTCGCGAGCTCCACGTAACCCAGCACCTTTTCCAGGTGCGGACCCGAGACCAGGGCCCCTTGCTGCACGCCGGGCTCCAGGGGGTCGCCCTGTTTGAGCGCCTTCACCTTCGCCACGAAAGCGTCGCGGAATCTTTCATAGATGGGGCGTTCCACATAGAGGCGGGATCCGCAGAAGCAGATCTCCCCCTGGTTGAGGAACGCGGCCCGCAGGCATTCGTTGAGGGCGAGTTCCCAGTCGCAATCGGCGAACACCAGCACCGGGTTCTTGCCGCCGAGTTCTAGGGAGAGTTTCTTGAAACGCGGCGCGGCGCGGGCAGCGATGTCGCCGCCGGTCCGGGTGCCACCCGTGAAGGACACGGCCTTGATGCCCGGGTGCTCCACCATGGCGCTGCCGGTCTTGGGGCCGAGACCATGCACCACGTTCAGCACGCCAGCGGGCAGGCCCGCCTCAGCGCAGAGTTCGCTGAGGAGATACGCGGTCATGGGCGTCACTTCCGAGGGCTTGGCCACCACGCAGTTTCCGGCAGCGAGCGCCGGGGCGATTTTCCAGGTGAAGAGGTAGAGCGGCAGGTTCCAGGGGGAGATGCAACCCACCACCCCGAGCGGCGAGCGCAGGGTGTAGTTGACGGCGCCTTCCTCCATGGCGTGGGATTCGCTCGCGAACTGGCTGGCGGCGGCGGCGAAGAAGCGCAGGTTGGAGATGGCGCGGGGGATGTCGAGGCGGCGCGCCAGATCCACGGGCTTGCCGTTGTCCACGCTCTCGGCACGCGCGAGTTTCTCGAGGTCGCGCTCCACCAGTTCCGCGAGCTTCAGCAGCCAACGGCCGCGCTCTTCGCCGGAGAGCCTCGACCAGGCGGGGAAGGCCTTGGCGGCAGCGGCCACGGCCGCATCCACGTCGGTGGCGTCCGAGCCCGGGAGCCGGGCATAGACCTTGCCGGTGGCGGGTTCGTGGGTCTCGAGCCAACCGCCGGAGGCGGCGGCGAGCTTCCCGTCGATGTAGTTCCGGATCTCGAGCATGGCTAGATAGCCTGGATCCGGCCGCCGTCCACCGGCAGGCTCACGCCCGTGATGTAAGCCGCAGCGGGAGAAGCGAGGAAGGCGACGGCGGCGGCGATCTCTTCCGGTTCAGCGATGCGCCCGAGCGGGATGAGGTCGCGCGCTTCCGCCTCGATGTCCGCCACGCTGCGGCCTTCCTTCTGGGCGCGGCTGCCGAAGAGGCTCTCCAGCCGTCCGGTGCGGGTGTAACCCGGCAACACGTTGTTCACCGTGATGCCGTGGGGGCCGAGCTCACCGGCGAGGGTCTTCGCCCAACCTGCCACCGCGGCGCGCACGGTGTTGGACACGCCCAGGCCCTTGATGGGTTCCTTCACAGAGGTGGAGATGATGTTGACGATGCGTCCATAGCCGGCGTTGCGCATGGCAGGCAGGATGGATTGCACAAGGATCTGGTTGCAGATCAGGTGACGGCTGAAAGTGGCCTGGTATTCCTCGGGTTTCGCGAGATGGGCCGGCCCGGCGGGCGGGCCACCGGTGTTGTTCACCAGGATATGCACGCGCGGGGTGCGCTTCAGCCAATCTTCGACCGTGGCCTTGAGTTTCTCAGGCTGATCGAAATCGGCGGTGAAGTAGCCATGGCGCTGGGTACCCTGGGCCCTGAGTCTTTGGAAAGTCTGTTTCAGGCTCTCCTCGGAACGGGCCACCAGGGTCACGTCTGCTCCCAGGTCCGCCAGGGCGTGAGCCGTGGCCGCGCCGATGCCCTTGCTGGCTCCGCAGACCAGGGCCCATTTACCGTCGAGGCGCAGGTTCGCCAGTGTCGGATTATCTGTCATGACGTAACTATAAAGCAGTAAGGGATGCGGTGGAGGGACCCACCGCCGTTTTTCAATCGGTTGCCGATTGAAAAACGGAGAAAACCGCGGGTCCGGCGCATAGCGCCGACGAGGGGCAGGAGCCCCTCCGGGCTTCGCGCGTAGCAGGAAGCGTAGCGCGAAGAATCCGCGGTTTTCGTACCTGAAAAACCCAGGGATGGGTCTTTCAGGATAAACAGGTCAGTCGGAACCGGGACGCTGGGCCACCGGGCAATCCACGCTGTACCAGCCACCGCTGTCGCCCCCATCCAGGCGCAGGGCCGTGAGCCGTCCGCCCCAGACGCAGCCCGTATCCAGGGCATGCACGTTCCGGTCGCGGATCTCCCCCAGGGTGGACCAGTGGCCGAAGAGGACGTGGAGCTCGGCGCTCTTGCGCCCGGGTACCTCGAACCAAGGCATCAGACCTTGTGCCTGGCTACCGGGCGCACCCTTGGCCTTGAGATCCAGCTTGCCCTCGCCATCGCAGTAACGCAGCCGGGTGAAGCAGTTGACGATGAAGCGCAGCCGGTCCATGCCGGCGAGATCCGCAGACCACCGCCCTGGTTCATTGCCGTACATCTGGCGGAAGAATTCGGGATGCCGGTCGCCGCGCAGCGCGCTCTCCAGCTCGTGCGCGCAAGCTTGGGCGAGGGCGAGGTCCCACTGCGGCGGCAGGCCCGCGTGCACCAGCGTATAACCCAGGTTTGCGTCGTGATGCAGCAGCGGCAACTGCCGCAACCAGTCCAGGAGTTCATCGCGGTCCGGCGCAGCCAGTACCGCATCCAAGGTGTCGTCTTTCCTGAGCCTGGCGGTGCCGGCCGCCACCGCCAGGAGGTGCAGGTCGTGGTTGCCCAGCACGCAGAGGGCCCGGCGACCGAGGCCCTTCACGAAGCGCAGCACCTCGAGCGAACCCGGGCCGCGGTTCACCAGGTCGCCGGTGAACCAGAGGGTATCTTCGCGGCCATCGAAACCGATGCGTTGCAGGAGCCGTTTCAGCTCCTCATGACAGCCCTGCACGTCTCCGACGGCAAACGTCGCCATGCATCAGTGCAGCAGGCCCGGCACCGCCAGCCGGAAAGGGGCGATGGGTGCGTCGAAGGTCTCGCCGCGGTCGTTGCGCATCTGATAGGCGCCCTGCATGGAACCCACGGGAGTCTCCAGCACCGCGCCGCTGGAATAACGGAAGCCTTCACCCGGCTTGATATGGGGCTGCTCGCCCACCACACCCTCGCCGCGCACTTCCTGCACCTTGCCGTTGGCATCCGTGATGATCCAGTGCCGGGTGAGCAGCTTGGCCGGCACCCCGCCCTGGTTGCGGATGGTGATGGTGTAGGAGAACACGAAGCGCTTCTGCTCGGGGTCGGACTGGGCCGGGACGTAGGCGGTCTCCACGTCCACACGGATGTCGTTGGGGGTGTCAGCAGCGCTCATGGGTATATTTTACGCGAGCGGGTGTCCGGATGCTCGCCGTATATCGGCATTCTGGGGACGCTTAACGGAGTCTGACCGCCAAAACGTCACATGGGCTGGCCGGGTCTTTGCGCAGGGCGGCGCTTTGTGCCGGCGAGCGGGCGGCCAGCGATGGCCGACCTGGACATAGCGCCAGGGACGGTTAGAAAACCTGAGTCAATGGAGCCGCACTGCCAAAAC
>DASSIS010000164.1:0-2765 GCA_035691665.1 Gammaproteobacteria bacterium
GCCTCCCGGGCGCCGATGGCGGCGATGACATAGAGGGAGATCACCGCCGGGATGAGCCCCAGGCGCACTTCCGTCAAGGCGAACTTGGCGGCCTCGGAGGCGATGGCCACGTCGCAGCAGGCCACCAGGCCCACGCCGCCGCCGTAGGCGGGGCCATTCACCCGCGCGATGCTGGGCTTGGAGAGCCCGTAGAGCGCCTCCATCAGCTCCGCGAGCTTGAGCGCGTCATCCAGGTTCTGCTTCTCGCTGTACTGCGCCATGGAGCGCATCCAGCCGAGGTCGCCGCCGGCGGAGAAGGTCTTGCCGGCACCCGTGAGCACCACCACCCGCACCGCGGGGTCGGCTTCCGCGCGCTTCAGTTTCGCGGTGAGTTCCGCCACCACCGCATCGTCGAAGGCGTTGTGCTTGTCTTCGCGGTTGAGCGTGAGGGTCGCGACGCCGCGGTTATCGGTGGTGAGTAGGACGGTGTCAGACATTCGATTCCCCTAGGGCGCCGAGATTTTTCGCGAGAACGCGGCGCAGGATTTTCGAGGAGCGGAGTTTACATTGTAGTAAATGAGCATCCGAGAAAATCCTGCAACAAAGTTATCGCTGAAAAGATCAAGCCCTACATCCGGAACACGCCGAACCGTCCGCCGCTTTCCAGCGGCGCATTCTCGGCGGCGGCGATGGCAAGACCCAGCACCCGGCGGGTATCGCCGGGATCGATGATCCCGTCGTCCCACAGGCGGGCGGTGGCGTAGTAGGGGTGGCCTTGGGCTTCGTACTGGCCGCGGATAGGGGCCTTGAAGGCTTCCTCTTCCTCCTTGCTCCACTTGCCGCCCTTGGCCTCGATGCCGTCGCGCTTCACGGTGGCCAGCACCGAGGCCGCCTGCTCGCCGCCCATGACCGAGATGCGGGCATTGGGCCACATCCACAGGAAGCGTGCGCCGTAGGCGCGGCCGCACATGGCGTAATTGCCGGCGCCGAAGCTGCCGCCGATCACCACCGTGAACTTGGGCACACTGGCGCAGGCCACCGCCGTCACCATCTTGGCGCCGTCCTTGGCGATGCCGCCGTGCTCGTACTTCTTGCCCACCATGAAACCGGTGATGTTCTGCAGGAACACCAGCGGCAGGCGGCGCTGCTCGCAGAGCTCGATGAAGTGCGCGCCCTTCAGCGCCGATTCCGAGAAGAGTATCCCGTTGTTGGCGACGATGCCCACCGGGTTGCCGTAGAGGTGGGCAAAACCAGTGACCAGGGTCTTGGCGTAATTGGCCTTGAACTCCTGGAACTCGGAGCCGTCCACCAAGCGCGCGATGACCTCGTGCACGTCGTAGGGAAAGCGGGTCTCCTGGGGGACGACGCCGTAGAGCTCATCGCTTGCATAGCGTGGCTCCGCGGGCTCGCGTCTCACGAGCCAGCCGGCCTTCTGCCAGTTCATGTGGCCGAGGATGTCCCGGGCCATCTGCAGGGCGTGGGCGTCGTTGTCCGCCAGGTGGTCCGTGACGCCGGAGATCTTGCTGTGCACCTCGCCGCCGCCCAAGGTCTCCGCGTCCACCACCTCGCCGGTGGCGGCCTTCACCAGCGGCGGGCCGCCCAGGAAGATGGTGCCCTGATTGCGCACGATGATGGCTTCGTCGCACATGGCGGGTACGTAGGCACCGCCGGCGGTGCAGGAGCCCATGACCACGGCGATCTGCGGGATGCGCTCCCGGGAGAGCCGTGCCTGGTTGTAGAAGATGCGGCCGAAGTGGTCCCGGTCCGGGAACACCTCGTCCTGCAGCGGCAGGAAGGCGCCGCCGGAGTCCACCAGGTAGACGCAGGGCAGGCGGTTCTCCAGCGCCACTTCCTGGGCGCGCAGGTGCTTCTTCACGGTGATGGGGTAGTAGGTGCCGCCCTTCACGGTGGCGTCGTTGGCCACCACCACCACTTCGCGACCGTGCACCCGGCCGATGCCGGTGACGATGCCGGCGCAGGGGGCGTCGTTGTCGTACATGCCGTGGGCGGCCAGCGGCGAGAGCTCCAGGAAGGGCGAGCCCCGGTCCAGCAGCGCCTCGATGCGCTCGCGGGGCAAGAGCTTGCCGCGGTCAGTGTGCTTCTTGCGGGCCCGTTCATCCCCGCCCAAGGAAGCGCGAAGCTGCAGCGCGTGCAGCTCGTCCACCAGCTTCTGCATGTGGGCGCGGTTGGCGAGGAAGTCCTTGGAATTCACGTCGACCGACGACTTGAGGATCGGCATGCCTGGGGCCCCCGCTTGGTGGGGAGCTATTATGCCGCATGCCTGAAAAATGCGTCATGGCTTTTTCAGGAAAGCCGGGTCGTTCAGGCAGTCGACGCTTCCCTGCTGGAAGCAAGCCTCAGGGAGGCGGCAGGCCGCGATGCTGTACGCTCTTGAGCCTGTGGACCCAGCGTGAAGTAGAACGCGGCGCCTTTGCCCACTTCGGCCTCGGCCCAGATGCGCCCGCCGTGCCGGCTGACGATGCGCGAGACCGTCGCGAGGCCGATGCCGGTGCCCCTGAACTCGGATTCGGCGTGCAACCGCTGGAAGGCAGTGAATAACCTGCCGGCTTTCTGCATGTCGAAACCAGCGCCGTTATCCCTCACGTAGAAGACAGGATCGCCATCCTTGTAGAGGGCGCCGAAGGCGAGCTTCGCTCCCGGGGACCCGGAGGTGAACTTCCAGGCGTTGCCGATGAGGTTCTCCAGGAGACTCAGCATTAGCCCGGCATCGGCCTCTACCACTATCCCCAGTTGGACGTCGCATTCCACACAACGGGTGGGATCAC